>WHSP01000410.1 GCA_009380025.1 Gemmatimonas sp.
TAGGCTCCTTGGGCCTGTGTCAGCACTTGCAGCAGCTTCCCTTGGGTGGAGCTGACAGCGATTGCAGGCAGACCCGCAGCGTCGCTGGCCTCGAGGGCGGCTTGAAGAGCGGCGCCTGGGCGAGCCAGCAACTCCGTGATGTAGCCATCTACCGCCGTCCACTGCGTCTGGTCCATAGCTGGCTATGATGTGAGGTATGCGGCCTAATGTCAGGTCGGCGGCCGGCGGCCTCACTGCGGCTGAAGCAGCTCGGATGGCCGGCCGCCGGTCCGCTGCAAGCTCTCGTTCGGCTACGGACCCGATCACCACGCGGTCACCGCGGCCGACGGCGTGAAACGCGGGACGATTACGGCCATATCGTACCTGACCAGGAGGTCCACGAGCTCTGAGTTGGCGATAGTTTCGTTCCCCTCAACGAATCGCCCACGAAAGGGGCCGGAGGTCAATCAACGTCCAAGGAGCGTCAATCGCAGGATCGTCCCCCCTGCTGGCCGCCTCTCGCGCGAGAACAATGATATGCAAAGATGTGGAGCCGCCCAGCTCCGCTATCTCCGCTGCCGACTGGCCCACGTCGTACACACCAAACGCGTTAGTGCCGCGGCCAGCGTGTACTCCTCTCCT
>WHSP01000411.1 GCA_009380025.1 Gemmatimonas sp.
TACCCAGGCGGGACTCACACCCACTGGCTTGGTCCAGCTTGCAGGACACAACATGCACCCAACCCTATGTGCGTCCCCCAGTCCCCGCGTTCCGGCATCGTGGTCGCCAGCACGACAGCAAGGCCTAGACGTAGGGTGCGTGCGGCGCGTCGGCAGGCCGCTGGACGCTAGCCGCGCTGGCCGCACTGGCGGCGCCGGGTCAGCTGCGCGGCGCGGACGACGCCCCACACCTGACGCAGATTGCCAAGGTCGGCGAACGGGTCGGCGGTGACCACGACCAGATCTGCGGGCGCGCCCGGCTGGAGTGCGGCGCTCCCGCGTCGGTGCCGGCGATGACGGGGATCCCGGCGTCGAGGGCCATCAGGAAGCTCTCCCTGTGTCCGGCCACGACCGTGCGCGCCTTGACCGCGGCGTACGCAGGCACGCCGTCGCCTGCGGCGAGTGCGCGGTAGGTGGCGAGGGTGGGGCACAGCACGGTGCCCTGCCGCCGCATGCCGGCGACGATGTCCTCGGTGAGGAAGACACCGTGCTCGATCGTGTCGACTCCTGCGCGCACGGCGTTGCGGATGCCGTCGGTGCCGAGCGCGTGCGCGGCCGTCTTCCTGCCGAAGCGGCGTGCC
>WHSP01000412.1 GCA_009380025.1 Gemmatimonas sp.
CTGGACACCGGACGCCTACCAGGGAGCCCCGACGCCGATCACCGGTTTCCTGTCGGTCGGCCCCAAGCTCGGCGCCTTCGCCCTTCTCATCCGCATCTTCGCCGAGGCGCTCGAGCCGCTGCGTGCCGACTGGCTGGTCGTGTTCCTGGTGCTGACCGTGCTGACCATGACGGTCGGGAACGTGATCGCCCTGACCCAGGTCAACGTGAAGCGCATGCTCGCCTACTCGAGCATCGCCCATTCCGGCTACATCCTGGCCGGCCTCGCCGCCTTCGCGAATGCCGAGGACCTCGACGTCGCGGCGCAGGGCATCGAGGCGATGCTGTTCTACATCCTCGGCTACGCGGTGATGAACATCGCCGCATTCTCCCTGGTCGGCATGCTCCAGCGCGACACGAGCCGCTTCGGCGGGCTCAACTCGTTCGCGGGGCTCGGCTCCCGGGCGCCGCTGCTGGCGGGTGCCATGGCGATCCTCATGCTCAGCCTGACCGGCATCCCGCCGACGGTCGGCTTCTTCGCGAAGCTCTACGTGCTGCTCGCCTCGGTCGAGGCGGGCCTCGAGTGGCTGGCGGTGCTCATCGTCCTGAACGCGGCACTGGCCGCCTTCTACTACCTGCG
>WHSP01000413.1 GCA_009380025.1 Gemmatimonas sp.
AGATCGCCGACCGGATACTGACGCGCTACTTCCGCGCGGATGGCCGCCCGGAGGGGCGACCTTACGTTCCGATCCGTCGGCTCAGCCTCCAGCCGAAGGCCGCGGCCCTGGAACTGTCGGTGGCGAGCAGCTTCGTGGAGGTGTGGCTCGCCAAGGAAGGGCACGACGGGCCAGTGGGAATCAACCTCCTGGAGAAGATACAGATGGCCACGCCGGCCGCGGTCTACGGGGCGATGCTGGCCGACGTCGACTACGTGCTGATGGGCGCCGGGATCCCCATTCAGGTCCCACGGCTGCTCAACCAGCTGGCTGGGCATGGGGTCGGCTCGGTGAACGTGCATGTGGATGGCGCCAGCACCGACTACACGGCGGAACTGAAGCCGGTGGAACTGATGGGCAAGGCTCTCGCACCGCTGCGTCGGCCGGCGTTCCTGGCCATCGTGTCAGCTCACTTCCTGGCTGCCTATCTGGCGCGCGACGACGGCACCCGCCCGGACGGGTTCGTCATCGAAGGACCTACCGCCGGCGGGCACAACACCCCGCCGCGGGGGCGACTCGTGCTCGACGAAGATGCCCAACCGGTCTACGGCCCCCGCGACCACGCCGACCTCGACAAG
>WHSP01000414.1 GCA_009380025.1 Gemmatimonas sp.
CCTTCCGTACGAAAAAGTAGCGGAACTCCATGCCGAGGTCGACGTACTCGTTGAGGCCCTGCTCGAACGGCAGCTCGATGTTCGCGCCGATCGAGACGCCGCCGGCCTCCTTCGCGCCGCGGTTCGCGGCCTCCATGATCCCCGGACCGCCTCCGGTGATGATGGCGAAACCCTGCTTGCTGAGCGCCGCGGCGAGCCGTCGCGCGGCGCCGTAGTAGCGATTGCGCCGACCGACGCGGGCTGAGCCGAAGATGCTGATGGCCGGACCGACCTCGGCCAGGGCATCGAAGCCCTCGACGAACTCGCCCATGATCCGAAGGGTCCGCCAGGTATCGGTTTCCTGAAATCCAAGCGCCGGCACCTGCGAGCGCAGGAGCTTCTGGTCTTCCGTCCGCTTGTCCGCGGATGGCTTGCCGCGGACGACGACGGCCCCGCGTCGCCGATCCGGCTCCTTCTTCCTGCGTGGCATGGGCTCCTCTCGTGCTCGACAGCGCTGAGCTCGGATGCTAGGGTGGCCGTTCGCCGGCACGCCTCCTGCTTCGCAGGGGTCATGCCGGCCGGACCACGTATTGGGAAGAATTCTATTGCTCGATCTGCTGCGGCGCGTCGCCGCACT
>WHSP01000415.1 GCA_009380025.1 Gemmatimonas sp.
CCTGGCTTGACGTTCCAGTCCGCCGTCCAAGCCCAGTCGTGCAGCCGGTCGACCACGCCACCCCCCGGGTTTTCGGGTCCGTCGTCCAGACCGGCGATGTATCCGTCGAGCGACATCGACATGTAGAGCACCGATGCAGACATGATCCTTACCCCTTTCGTTTCCTCTATGGCCAATGGATCCATCTATACAGACTCCGCTACACACGGGAACTCATGGCCTAGGTTCTTCCGCAAGCGCGCCTTTGTCCCGTCGATCGAAGGATTTTTCCGGCCGAGGTCGCAGCGCAGCGAAGCAACAACGATCGAGGTTCGCGCTTGACCTTTCGGGCGAATGCCGACCCCCCGCCCGAGAATGCAGCCGAGCGCAGCGAGGACCTTTCGAGGGCGGCTCGAAGGTCTTGAACTTGGTCTTGTCTTTTCGGGCGAAGCCCGACCCACCGCCCGGGGACGCAGCCGAGCGCGCGAGGACCGTCCGAGGGCGGCTCTAAAGCGTGCGGTTGCGTGGAGCCTTTCGTCTCTTGTTCTTGATTTGCATTTTCGGGCAAAGCCCGACCCTCCGCCCGAAGACGCAGCACGAAGTGACCGTCTGAGGGCGGCTCTCAGTTAGCGGG
>WHSP01000416.1 GCA_009380025.1 Gemmatimonas sp.
ATTCCTTGGTATGCCGGTTGGGTGACCGGTTGGCGGTCGGAGGCGGTCCGCTGAGCTGACTCTCGTCCCGCCGGCCCTTAGCGCGTGACATGAAGCAAGCAAAGCCAGACGGGAACGGGACCCCCCGAAACCGCCCCATTCGTCATCCCCGCGAAGGCGGGGATCCAGTCGCTCCGGGGCCCACCAGTGACTGGATTCCCGCCTACGCGGGAATGACTTGTCGGGAGCGGCTTCTTCGCCCCGATAGGAGCCCGGCCAGCCGGCTGAGGTGCTGAAATGAAACAAACCGGCCCGAGTCAGCACAACTCGTTTCCGAAGCTGATCGCGGTGGGGATCCTGGGCACGCTCCTGAGTGGTGTCGGCGCGTGCGCGGATCACCCGACGCTGCCTTTCCCAGGTGAAGAACAGGGGTTCCTCGCCATCCTTCTCAACTACACGTCGTTGGCCGGAGTCTCGCCGGGGCAGGACTATTCTGTTCGCGTCCGCGAGGTCTCGGGAACCCTGGAGATCGATCGGACCGCCACGGCGGCACCCGGCGATACGGTGGTGATGAGCCTGCCCGTCGCTACGTATCGAGTGGATCTGGAAGGCGTCCCGGAGTCGTGCAGTAAC
>WHSP01000417.1 GCA_009380025.1 Gemmatimonas sp.
GATCGCTTCTTGGCCGAGCACGTCGTGTGGCACGCCGAGCACCGCCGCCTCCAACACCGCGTCGTGCTTGGCGAGCGCGGAGACGATCTCCGCCGGGTAGAACTTGAAGCCGCCGCGGTTGATCCGGTCCTCGTTCCGACCCACGAGGTGCAGTAGCCCGGCCTTGTCCTCGACGGCGCGGTCGCCGGTGAACAGCCAGTCGCCGCGGAAGCGCTCGGCGGTTCAGGTCCGCGTCCACCACGCGTATCTCCGTGGGTGGAAGCGGCCGGCCGATCGAGGACGGGTGCCGGTCCATGTCGGCGCCGTGGTTCAGCGTCTGGCCGCTCCCGCTCTCGTTGAGGCCGTACCAATTGGCCACGGTTGTCGTGGGCCAGCGCTCGTGCATGCGCCGGTGAAGCCCCTCGGTCAGCGCGGAGCCACTCATGATCATGAGCTCGGGCGCCGCGCCGGGACGGCGCTCGGGCAGGTCGCACATCATCGCGAAGAAGGCCGGCACGCCGTTGTAGACGGTCGTCCCGTAGCGGGCCATCCGTTCTTCCGAGGCCGCGGGGTCGAAGCGACGGGCTTCGAAGACCAGCTTGCAGCCGGAGAACACGGCGGGGTAGATGTTC
>WHSP01000418.1 GCA_009380025.1 Gemmatimonas sp.
GGTGCCGATGGAGAGACCTGGACGCAGATGCGCGACGCACTGGGATTCGAGGGGCTGGACGAGCCGGCCATCAACGCCGGCTACCGGGATATGATCGACTTGCTCGGCGGCCTCGACCCCCATGTTCAGTTGGGCATCGCCAACTCGGTCTGGGCACGCGCAGGGATCGCCTTCTACGAAGACTTCCTCGACCGAACCCGAACGTGGTTCGATGCCTACGTCGAGGAGCTCGACTTCAGCGACCCGGCAACCCTCGGGGTGATCAACGGATGGGTGGAGGATCGCACAAACGGCCGGATCCGGGACCTGATCGACGAGATCCCCGACGAGGCGATCATGTATTTGGTCAACGCCATCTACTTCAACGGGGACTGGCGTTATCAGTTCGATCGCGACGAGACGCGACCGCTACCCTTCACGCGAGCCAACCGTCAGGTGGTTCAAGCGGAGACCATGGGAATCGAGACGGACCTGCGCTACTTCATGGATTCCGACGTGTCGGTCGTCGAGTTGCCCTATGGAGGCGGCGCTTTCACCGCCATCGCAACGCTCGGTGGCGCGCGTTCCTCGAGCGGAGCGGTGGGGCCGCGAGCGCCCCGGCGAGCTTCC
>WHSP01000419.1:0-277 GCA_009380025.1 Gemmatimonas sp.
GGTCGAGGTCGGCACAGTCGTCGGCGATCGTCTCCGGAGTGCCGGCAACGGGAATTGGCAGGTTTCTGGGCTCTCCCGGCATGGGTGTGGGTCATCCTGGTGATCGTTCGTGAGGTAGGTGGAGTTCGATCGGTCCGCAGGAGAGCATCACCAGGGCCAGTGCGGCTGTGGGTGAGTGGAAGCCGTAGGCCCTACGGATGATCAGGCGGACGTGGTTGTTCAGGCCTTCTGCTCGGGCGTTGTTGATCTTGAGTCGGATCGCGGCGAGGATCCCGTC
>WHSP01000419.1:287-606 GCA_009380025.1 Gemmatimonas sp.
CGGAACTTGCGGATGGTCTTGGCGACCTTCACGAACGGGGCGAGTCGTGAGCGGCTGGCCTTGGAGCACCATCTGTCGATCAGCTCGGCGGTCTGGTCTGGGTCGAGGTCGCCGGCGAAGATCGCGCGGAACGCCTCCTTCAGGGCGTAGGCGCGCCAGAGGTCCCCGCCGCGGCGACGCAACTGGCGCAGGGTGGCGGCCTGCTCCTCGGTGAGGTTCTCGGGGCGTTTGAGCAGCGACCAGCGGGCGCCCTTGAACTTCTTGGCCGCGGCCTGGTCGGGCAGCTGACGCAGCTCGTTCCAGGTGGCTCGGCGGACCA
>WHSP01000041.1 GCA_009380025.1 Gemmatimonas sp.
CGTACTCCTCGGGGATCTTGATGCCGAACGCACCGAGCTCCCTCAACCCTTGCACGACGTCTTCCGGAAGTTCGCCGGTTCGGTCGATCTCGTTCGAATCGACCTTGTCCCGGAGGAACGCCGCGATCTTCTCGAGATACGCTTCAGTCTTCGCCAGATCCTCGGCTGACTGCTCCGGATAGGGATGGATGAGGTCGAGACGAAAGTTGCCGAGAAAGAGCTCGCGAACGAAGCTCGGTGCGGCCCATTCGGCCTCACGGGCAGCTTCTGCGACCTCCCTCGATTCCAGCTCGCTGGGAGTTCCGGCACGGGTCTCGTCGCTCATCTCACTCTCCTGATATCTAGAGGCCTTCTGGCACCGTCGGGGTGCAAGTCATAGACCCTGCCGAACGGTGTACCTGAGAAACGTACGGGTGAGTCGGGCTCAGGGAAGGGGGATGCCAGATGCCGGATGCCCAGATGCCGGATGCGCGGAGTGGCCGTTGCCGGCTACCGGTCGTCGACAACTAGTAACCGGTAACTGGTAACCGCTCCAACCGGCAAACTTACTTACCCGTGCACGGGCCGGAGGTGCTCGACTAACCAGTTGCGCGCGAGGACGGCGACTTGCTCGAGCGTGCCGGGCTCTTCGAAGAGATGGGACGCCCCGGGGACGATTTCGAGATCGACCGTCCCCTGCATCTGCGCCATGGCCTCGCGGTTCATCCGGATGACGGGGGTGTCGTCGCCGCCGACGATGAGGAGGGTTGGGCACTGGACGTTTGGGAGGGCGGAGCCGGCGAGGTCGGGGCGCCCCCCGCGCGAGACGACCGCGCGCACCTGCTCGGGTCGCGACGCGGCTGCGACGAGGGCGGCGCCCCCACCAGTGCTGGCGCCGAAGAGGCCGAGCGGGAGCTGTGCGGTCTCCTTCCGGGTCTGGAGCCAGGCCGCAGCTCCGACCAGACGTTCTGCGAGGAGATCGATATCGAAGCGCAGATGGCGCGTGCGCAGATCGATCTGCTCTTCCTCGGCGGTGAGCAGGTCGAGCAGGAAGGTCGCGAGCCCGGCTTTCTGCAGCTCGCCTGCGACGAAGCGGTTCCGGGAGCTCTTCCGACTGCTTCCGCTGCCATGAGCGAACATGACGATTGCCCGGCGGTTGGGCGGGAGGGCGAGGTCCGCCGTGAGCGAGACTCCTGCGGTCTGAACCTCAACGGGTTGCTCGTTGCTGGGAGTGTACATCTGAATTCCGATCGTTCTTACGCTACATTCCAAGAGCTGCCGCTCACTCGGCTTTCGAAGCTCGGGCTAGGAGGGAGCGGACTTCATCGTCCGTCGTCTGGGCGAAGTCTTCGTACCAGAGGCCGACAGCCCGGAACGGCTCCGGCGTTCGCGAGCAGACGAGCTCATCGACCTCGGTGCGGAGGTCCTCGCACGTTTCTCTCGCCGCGACGGGCACGGCCACGACGAGCTTCTTCGGGTGCTGTGCCCGGATCGCGCGGACGGCGGCCTTCATCGTAGAGCCGGTGGCCAGACCATCGTCGATGACGATGACCGTTTGGTCCCGCAGATCGGGCACCGGACGGTCGTGGCGGTAGACGCGTTCGCGGCGTTCGAGCTCCATTTTCTCCGCGGCTGCGACCGCCTCGACGGTCCCGTCGTCGATTCCCAGCATCCGCACGACTTCCGGATCGAGCACCCGGACTCCTCCGGAAGCAATCGCCCCCATTGCGAACTCCTCGTGCCCCGGAACCCCGAGCTTGCGCACGAGGAAGACATCGAGCGGCGCACCCAACTCTTCGGCGACCTCGTAGGCGACCGGAACGCCGCCCCTCGGAAGACCGAGCACGATCACATCGGGTTGTCCCGCGTAGGCGTCGAGGCCCCGAGCCAGCTCACGCCCGGCGTCGGTCCTGTCCTTGAAGCTCTCGTCAGGCATCGCGCCTCCTCGGGTTCCGCTGCGATCTCGATTGGCCGGAAGTCGCGACGTATAGTTGCCTGCCGAACCCGCATGTTCTGTGCAGCGGGGTCGGCCACGGCACGGGGAGAGCCTCCCCACGGCGGGTGACGGCGCCTACCTTCGTCCGTCCCGTATTCGAGCTTGGCGAAGGGTTCCGGCGCTGGCTACCGCTCGGGTGGTCCCCCAAAGCGGTACAGCAGCGCTCCGCCCGCCATCCCGAGCAGCACGATCACCGCGCCGATGCCGGTGATCCAGTGCCCGGTGATCAGCCAAGCGACGAGGAGGAGCAAAGCGCTGATGCCCAGGATGACTTGCCAGGTTCCGGACTTTACTCTTTCCATACGGCCTCCGTCGTGACGGGTCGTTTCAATCCGTACCGGGCTGAATCGTCGGATGCCTACCGGTACGCTGCCATCGGTTTGCACGACCCGCGCCGACGGGTTGCGGGAACCCGGTGGCCATCGTTCGAGGAACGGTTGGGCGCGTCTGTACCGACCCCCTGGGAGCGCGGGCCGTGTCGCCCGCAACCGCGCTTACCGATGACGACCGGGTTTCGCAACGAAAGCGGACCGGAGGACCGGGCTCCCGTGAGTTGTTCCGCTACCCGTTTCCTGACGCCCGAAATTTGGTGTGGATCACGCGTTGTTCCGGGGGTGACGATGTCCGACCGATAGGAGAACCCACGACCACTGCTCAGGTCGTGCTATCCTTTGCGGGCGTGAGGGAAGCGGGTGTGGATGTACTCCAGCCGCCTCAGAAACTGCTCCCTGACGGCGGGACCGTGGTGTTGCACGAGGCGCTTCCACTCGCGCGGCTGGGTGGCGAGGACGAAGTCGACGACGTCACGGGGTAGGAGGCAGAGACCACGGTCGTAGTCCTCGGGCCGACGTCGGCGGTACCCGCCCGGCGGCGCATCGCCGTAGGACGGCGGCCTTTCGCGCGCTGCAGCCGTGAACCCGACGCAGGCGTCAGGGCCGTCCTGGAGCAGGCCGCACTCGATCGCGTCCTCAAAGGCGCGCTCGGAGATTTCGGGGCTCATCGCTCCATCCCTTCATTGAGGAGCTGCAGATACCGATCGTATGCGTACACGCGACCACGCCGGCGCCCCGTCGTCTCGCGCACAATGCCGAGTCCCTCCAGGGCTTCGAGCCCTCGGGTGATCGTAGGGATGGACATCCCGGTCAGCTCATGGAGCTTCGCGATCGAAGCGAGCGGACGTTCACAGAGCTTCGCGTGTACCTGGGCCGCGGAAGATGCACGGCGGCCCAGAGAATGGATTCGCGCCAGGTCAGACTGGAACAGCTCGGTCGCCCGGTGGGCTGTCTCGACCGCAGACCGCGCGGTCTCGATCACCGCTTCGGCGAAAAAGCCGAGCCAGCCAGCCCAGTTCCCGTCGCGGCGCACGGCGTTCAGGTGGTCGTAGTAGGCCTGCCGGTGCTGCCGAAAGAACAGACTCAGGTAGAGCATCGGTGCGCTCAACACCCCCTCGTTCACCAGGATCAGCGTGATCAGGATCCGCCCGACCCTCCCGTTGCCGTCCAGAAATGGGTGGATGGTCTCGAGCTGCACATGCGCCAAAGCGGCCTTCAGCAGAACAGAATTCTGCGGATCGTGGATGAACCGTTCGAGATCCCCCATCAGGTCCGCCACTCGGTCCGCCGGAGGCGGGACGAAGACAGCGTTTCCCGGCCTCGTGCCACCGATCCAGTTCTGCGACCTCCGAAAGCGGCCAGGCTGCTTGTCCGCCCCCCGGCCGCGGCGCAGAAGCACCTCGTGCATTTCCCGTAGCAGGCGATTCGACAGCGGGAAGCCGCCATGCATGCGCCGCACCCCGTGTTCGATCGCGGCCACGCAATTCGATACCTCGATCACGTCGTCCACCGGGGCGCCCGGCGCTTCGTCGATCTCCGCCAGCAGCAGGTCCGAGAGTGACGACTGCGTGCCCTCGATCTGTGAGGAGAGCACGGCTTCCTTCCGGATGTACGAGTAGAGCAGCAGGTTTCGATCGGGGAGGAACGCCGAGACACCATCAACGCGGCCGAGCTCCACCAGCGCCGCGTCCAGTGCTCGGCGAAGCCCACCATCGATCTCGATCGGCGGCGACGGCGGCAGGGGGCCCGGGACGAAGGCCCTAACGCGCTCGTTCCCGACTGTCGAGACGGTTACGTAGGTTCCGGCTCGGGATCGGCGCGGGGCGGACTCCGGCTTATTCACGTCAGCGATGATAGCGGTGAATCTTATTCACGCTAACAAGCTATAGCGTTATTAAACTTCCGTCAACTGAATGGTCAGGCGACTTTCGAAGCGGTTGATGCCTCGTCTCGCACGTCGATCTTGCCGGTCACGGCGGCAGAGATGAGGGCCGTGCGGAGTTCCTTCAGGTGATCGATGGCTCCGCGCACCTCGGCGATGAGCGCGTCGACACGAATAGTCTTTTGGTCGAGGAAAGCGATGATTGCGCGCTGTTCGCCCTCCGGGTCCTTCGCATGCGCCAGCATGTGGAGCTGGAAGAGGAGCTGGCCATCGCTGATCCGCGGCAGACCGGCTGCGAAACGCCCGGCCGTTCCGCGCTCGTGCTCGGTGCGCACGGCGGTCTCATCGCGTTTCCAGTCCTTGCCGTAGGGCGGATTGGCGATCAGATAGTCGAACGCGCGGGTTGGCTTCTTCGCCGCTCAGCCAAGACGTGCTTCGATCAACGACGCGGCTTCTGCGTAGCCGCCGGATTTGCGGAAGGACTCCCCAATCCGCCGGGCGCAAGCGGCGTAAACCGGCTGGCCGAGCACCCGGTCCACAGCGGCCCGGAGTTGATCGGCATCGACTCTTCCGTACGGTGGCCTGTCTCCCAGCAGGATACCGGCTCCAACTTCGGCAACGCGCCGTCCGTTCAGGGCCTGCTCGATTTGCTGGGGTACCACCACGAGCGGTACCGCGAAGTACAGCCCCTCCGAGATGCTGTTCATGCCGCCGTGATTCACGAAGGCATCCGCCCGGTGAAGGATGTCCACCTGCGGCATGTATGGACGGACGATGAAATTTGCGGGCGCCGGCGGAAGGTCCCGAAGGTTCGCCTCGTCCCCGGCCGACGCAACGAACTGAGCCGAATGACCGGCGAAGGACTCGAAGGCGGTTCGGAAGAAGTTGGTGGCTCGATGATAGATCGTGCCGAGCGACAGGTAGACGCACGGACGGTCCGGATCGATGTCTAACCCGTGCGAGTCGTTCGCACGGCTATGCGTGGCCGGACGAATCGACGGACCGACGAAGCGGAAAGTGTCATCGATGAAAGTCGTATCGGGCTGAAAGGTACGTGAAGTGTAGACAATGTTCGTATCACCGAGGCAGGGCGCGATCGACTTCCGGGGGAACACTTGAGGGCCAAACCTGGCCACAAGCCCACGGCGCCGGCGCGCGATCCCGAGCAGGACGGGGAGCGCGTCCCGCAGAAGATGCAATACGTCGCGGGCGGTCATGGCGTCCGGGACGCCTTCATGGATGAGCGTACTGATCGAAGAGACCGACGGTAGTCGGCGAAGTCGCGCGGCCTGCATTCCCCAGAGTGCAATCGAGTCGAAGACCAGCACGCTCGGGTTCTCCCGATCGATTTCCCCGAGGACGAAGGGGAGTAGTTGAAGGCTCTGCTCGAGGATCAGAAGCGTGACGTCCGGGAGGCTTTCAGCTCGTCGAGCGAAATCGGAGGCGGTCAGACCACTGGCGGGATACGCACGGAACTCTACGCCAGCTTCCTCGATCTTGGCGCGGAAATCTTCCGTGTCATAGTAGATCAGGCGGTGCCGACGGGATGCGAGCTCGGCGACGACGGGGAGCGTCGGGTTGATGTGGCCGTGCGCGGGTACGTTCAACACCAGAATCGGTTGACTCGCACTCACAGGCCCGGACCTATCCGACCTGGTCCGCTCTCGGCTCGGCGCGGTCTCGCTGCCTCGAACCGAACGAATCGTTCATCGTCGCGCTGCGTTTCATACATCCGACCAGACCGCGAGCTCGTTGCCGCTCGGATCGGCGAAGTGGAACCTCCGACCGCCAGGGAAGGAGAAGATCGGCCGAAGATTTCGCCGCCGTGCTGGACGACACGTTCGACCGTCGCTTCGAGATCGTCCGCGTAGAGAATCACCAGGGCAGCCCCGTTTTCCGTCGATGACCTCCGGTCGGACCGGAAGAACCCACCGTCGAGCCGGCCGTCGTTGAAGGCGCAATATTCTGGGCCGTAGTCCACGAACGTCCAGCCGAAGGCGCCAGAATAGAATTGCTTGACGGCCGCGAGGTCTTTTGCCGGAAGCTCGATGTAGTCGATCGTTCGATCCGTTCCCATCACTCATCCTCGTGTTCAAGATCGCCCGTCCCAACCCCAAGGTCTCACGCGGAGGGGCGCGGAGGCACGCGGAGAACTGCCTAAGCACCCACGGCAAAAGTATGGCTACGTATCCCTTTTATCGCCAGAGTCGTCATTCCCGCGAACCGCGGAGCCGCCGAAATGAGACCGCTGACCGTTGTGAACGGGACATTACGCGTCTGATGCGCTGTCGTGACAAAGACAGGGCAGAGTCTTGACATGCTCTGGGCAAGTTCCCCGGTTGATTCCCGGCCGTCCGTTTCGAAGGTGGTCGGGGCGGAACGGATCCCAAGGGAAAGAAACACGATGCGTCCCGACGCCATGATGCGCGCAAGCGCGCCCGTCCTTTTAAGCATCCTGCTGCTCCTGAAGGGAGCGGCTCCGCTTCTGGGGCAATCGGCCGGCAGCCTGACCGGCAGCGTTCGCGCCGCGGAAACGGGCGAGGCTCTTGTCGGTGCGGAAGTGCGGGTCGTGGGAAGCGCGCTGCGTACGCTCACTGACGTGCAGGGTCGGTTCCTCATTCCGCGAGTGTCGGCCGGCTCGCAAGTCGTCGAGATCGGCTACCTGGGGCGGGAGACGCAGTCAGAAACGGTAATGATCGAGGCGGGCGCGCTCAGCCAGGTCGAGTTCAGCGTACCGGTGACGGCGGTGGTCATCGAGGGCGTCGAAGTGTTGGGCGACCGTGCATCGAGCCAGGCCCGCGCGTTGAGCCAACAGCGGAGCGCGTCGAACATCATCAACGTCGTTGCCCCGGACCAGATGGGACGCTTCCCTGACGCATCGGCGCCGGAGGCACTGCAACGAGTCCCGGGCATTGCGGTGGAGCGTGACCAGGGCGAGGGGAGGTACGTTCAGATCCGCGGAGGGTCTGCCGATTTCACACAGGTGAGCGTAAACGGGGCGAGCGTGCCGTCACCGGAAGGCAGCGAGCGCCGGGTGGCGTTGGATGCGGTGCCCGTCGACATCCTGGAATCTATTGAAGTGACGAAGGCGATCACGCCGGACATGGATGCCAGCGCGATCGGTGGCGCAGTGAACCTGGTAACGAGGCGTGCTCCGGCCGCACCCATCCTGTCGCTCGAGGCCGGCGCCGGGTACGCGCCGATCCGCAGCGAACCCGCGGGCGAAGGGTCGCTCACCATCGGTGGTCGATTTGCCGACGATCGCCTGGGCGTCCTCCTCTCCGGCTCCTATGCCAACCGAGACTTCGGATCGGACGGCATCGAGCCGGAGTACGACTTCGGCGACCCGGGCCCCTCGGACGATGAGCTCGTCGAGTTCCAGTCGCGCTATTACAGCCTCGTCCGCGAACGTCTCGGCGCTTCGGCCGCCCTCGATTATCGGCTCGGCGGCGCCTCGGAAATCGTCCTGACCGGTGCCTGGACCGAGCACGAGGATATCGAGCAGAGGCGGGTCCTCAACCACATCGTCGAGGACGGTGAGCTCTCCTTCGATCACAAGAACCGGAAGGAAACGCTCGAGATCGCGAGCGCGACGTTGGCCGGCGAGCACGTAGCTGCGGGCATCGAGCTCGACTGGGGCCTCAGCGTCAGCCGCTCCGCGGAGGACACGCCGTACGACGTTGAGGCATTCTTTGTCCGGGAGGATGTCGAGTTCAGCCCCGATCTCAGCGACCCCGATCGAATCCGGCCCAATCCGGTACCCGGATCGATCACCAGCGCCTTCCCGTTCAGCGAGTTGGAATCCGGTTCGAGCGCGACTCGGAACCTGGACCGCATCGCGCGCGCCGATTTCAGCCTTCCTTTCGCGCTGGGTGGTGCGAACGGTGTCTTGAAGATCGGAGCGAAGGTCTCGGACCGGGACAAGGACCGATCCGTGACCCAGGAGACGCTCGAGTTGGCCGACGGCCCCGACATCGTGCTGGGTACCGATATCGGCGAGCCCTTCGACGTCTCGGGCTTCAATCCGGGCTCGGAATTCGTCTTCCCGGCCGCCGCCACGACCCCCGACGAGGTCCACGATTTCTCTACGATGTTTGCGTCGCAGCTCGACTCGGAGGTGGATCTCGAGGCCGACACCGAGGACTACGACCTCGCCGAGAGGGTCAGCGCGATCTACCTGCTCTCCGAGCTCAACCTCTCCCCGAGACTCATGCTCCTGCCCGGGGTGCGTTACGAGCGTACGACTTTCTCGGCGGACGGATTCGAGTGGGATCCCGATTCCGAGACCCTGACCCCGACTTCGGGCGACGGGGAGTACGGCAACCTGTTCCCCATGGCGCACTTTCGGTATCGAATCGGAGATCAGACGAATCTACGCGCCGCGGTCACGACTTCGATCGCGCGGCCCAACTTCTTCGACCTAGTGCCGTATCGGATCCGGGACGATGAGGACCTCGAGATCGGTAACTCGAGTCTCGAACCGACGACCGCGACAAGCTGGGACCTGTTGGCCGAGCACTACGACGCGCGGATCGGACTGATGTCAGCCGGGGTGTTCCTGAAGCAGCTGGAGGATCCGATTTTCGCATTCGTGAGCGACAACGACCTCGGGGGCGAGACCGTCCAGCCAGGAAATGGCGCTTCCGCGGAGATCCGCGGTGCCGAGTTGGCGCTCCAGCAGCAGCTCACGTTTCTTCCGGGACCCTTCGACGGCCTCGGCGTCTACGCGAACTATACCTGGACCGACTCCGAAGCGAGTCTGGCCGATGGCCGCCGAGCCAAGATGGCCGGTCAGTCCGATCACATCTTCAACACCGCGCTGAGCTTCGAGCGGTGGGGGTTCTCCAGCCAGTTGAGTCTCAACTACCATGGCGACTACGTCGACGAATACGGTGATGAGCCGGCCGAGGATGTGTTCGTCGGCAGCCGCTATCAGCTCGACCTCTCCGGCAGCTACCGCGTTGGGTCGCTTGGCGCCATCTATGTCGAGTTGCTGAACCTCACCAACGAGCCGTTCGTCCTCTACCAGGGCGACCGCGACCGCCCCAGACAGATCGAGTTCTACGAACCGTGGGGCGTCATCGGCTTCCGGGCGACACGATGAGCAGGGTACCAGGGATGAGAAGATCGAGCAGCGTTGCAGTGGGGTTGGGCATCTGCGCGTCGCTGACTGCCTGCGGTCCGGCAGCCTTCGATGACGCGCAGGGCCAGGTGGCGGACCTACCGGTTGTCGAGGTCGTCTACGAGACCGCCCGTGACACCGCCGACAACGTCGATTCACCGGCGGTCTGGCACGGGCGGGCGGGCGAGCATTGGCTCCTCGTCACCGCGAAAGAGGGCGATGTGATCCAGGTCCTCGATGCGCGAAACGGGGAGTCACTGCACCGTGTCGGGGGATCGGGGACGGAACCGGGTCAGCTGGAACGGCCGAACGGGATCGCCGTCGTCGACGACCTCATGGTTGTCGTCGAGCGCGACAACGCCAGGGTTCAGGTCTTCGAGCTGCCATCATTCTCACCACTCGGCACGTTCGGCGAGGCCGAGCTGCGACTCCCGTACGGTGTGACGATCCGGCGCGATGGACCCGGGAACTACACCGCGTGGATCACGGACGCCTGGGGGATCGAAGAGGACGTCGTGCCACCCGATAGCCTCCTCGGCGATCGGGTTCGTGAGTACGCATTCGCCATCGATGACGGGAACCTCGTGAGCCGACATGTACGTGCTTTCGGTGCGACGAGCGGACCGGGAGTACTCCATGTCGTCGAGTCCCTGGCCGTCGACGTGGCAGGCCAGCGCCTCCTGATCGCGGAAGAGGAGGAGGGCGACTCGCAGATCATGGTCTACGGGATCGATGGCGAGTTTACGGGCCAGATCATCCCTGCCGAATACTTTCCATACCAGGCCGAGGGGATCGTCCTCTACGAATGCGGTATGACGGACGGATACTGGATCGCCACCGATCAGGGCGAGGAAGTCAACACGTTCCACGTCTTCGATCGTGGCTCCCTCTCACACCGCGGCTCGTTTCGTCTGGCAGGTGTGCTGAACACCGATGGAATCACCCTCACGCAGCAGGGGTTCGAAGGGTTTCCCCAGGGCGCCTTCTTCGCGGTTCACGACGACGGCAACCTTGCCGCGGTACGGTGGGGTGACATTGCCGAGGCGGTCGGGTTACGCGAGGATTGTACTCTGGACGTTGCCCACGCCAAGGTGTTTAGTCGATAGCCCTCAAACCACCCGGCGTAGTCGCTGCATCGCCAGAAGCTCGCTCGGATAGATCTGCTTGATGCCGTCTCCCATCGCCGTCTCCAACGAACGAATCTCGCTCACCAGCTGTTTCAGCTCCGACAGCTCCAGAGAAGCCGCCTGATCGCTCCCCCACATCCCCCGGTCCAACGTGATATGTCGTTCGACGTAGCCGGCCCCCAGGGCAACGGCGGCAGCCGTCGTCGAGATCCCGACCTCGTGGCCGGAATAGCCGATCGGGCACGGAAACTCACGCCGTAGCGTGTCGATCATCTGGAGGTTCAGCTGCTCCGGCGGACAGGGGTACGTGCTCGTCGAGTGAGCGATCACGAGCTGAGTCATGTCGAAAAGCTCCGCGGCACTGCGGATTTGCTCCATGCTCGACATCCCAGTCGAGAGGACTACGGGGCGACCCGTGCGGGCGATCCGTCGCAGCAGCTCGAGGTCGGTGACTGCCGCTGACTGAACCTTGTAGCATGGCGGGTGGAAGTATTCGATGAAGTCGACTGAAGGCTCGTCCCAACAGGATGCAAACCAGGCGATGCCGCGGGCATGACAGTAGGCGAGTAGCTGCTCATAGTCCCAACGTGAGAGCTCGACTCGGCGTCGATAGTCGAGATAGCTGATGTAACCCCACGGCGTCTGACGCATGAGGTTCCGCTGATCGGCGGGCACGCAGAGCTCCGGCGTGCGCTTCTGGAACTTCACGGCGTCGCACCCGGCTTCGACCGCCTGATCTATGAGCTGCCTCGCGACCTCCACGTCTCCGTTGTGATTGATGCCGATCTCCGCGACGACGTAGACGGGAAGGCCTTGCCCCACCCAGCGATCTCCGACTTTGACTTCGCGTACGATGGCAAGAGAGCTCATTTTGTTTGCGCCTCCATCAGCAGGTCACAGAGTTCACGGACGGCTCCGAGGCCACCCGCACGGGAGAGGATCCAGTCAGCCGACCGCACAGCCTCGGGATGAGCACCCGAAGGGACCACGGCCAGCCCCGCTAACTCTAGACACCCCAGATCGTTACGGTCATTCCCCACAAAAATGACCTGCTCCATCGTCACCCCCTCCTCCGCTACCACCCTCCGCAGCGCCGAAGGCTTGTCATCGAGATCTCGCTCACACCGGATCCCCAGCTTCTCGCAGCGGGCTGAGACGACTCCGTTGGTCTCCGTAGACAGCACGAAGACAGGGAATCCTGCTGCGCGGAGCGCAGCGAGACCCAACCCATCCGCACGGCTGCAGGTCACCGCCTCAGTTCCGTTCTCGAGCACTTGCACGCGGTTGTCGGTCAGGACGCCGTCGAAATCGAGGACGAGTATCCGGAAGCCTGACAGGTCGCGGACAGGCGGCGGTCGGACGACCGTCAAACCTGCGTGCCCCAACAGCCATTCGCCCTGCTGCCAGTTGAGCGGCGTGTCGAGGTCGACTGCGTACTCGGGATCGATGAAGAGAGGCAGGATTGTGCGACCAGTCATCGAGCCGGCCTCGAGCAGGGTAGCGCGCCGAACGGCATCGACGTGCCCGGTCTGCCAGTAGGTCGCCGGCAGGGACTGTCGGGGCAGGTTGTAAGGCTCGTCCTCGATGTGATCGAGGAGTGGCGCAAGCCGATCGCCACAAGTCCTCCACATCTTGAACGGATTCTGACCAGAGGGCGTAACGGCCCGAACCGAGTCCGCAGAGGGGTTTTCGGCGAGAAGGTGAATCGCGCGATCGACGCATTCGAGCGGACGAAGGGGCGACGTGGGCCGAAGGTGGACGATGATCTCCGGGGTGTATCCGTCCTCCCGATCCAGCCATCGAACGGCGTGCTCGAAGACGGGCAGATCGAGCGTATCGTCCTCTGCTAGCCAGGACGGTCGGAGGAAAGGGACCTCCGCGCCACAGCGACGAGCGAGGTCCGCGATATCCGGGTCGTCCGTGGAGACGATCACCCGTTCGACGGAGGATGCCTGCCGGGCTGCCGCGATTGTCCAGGCGATCAAGGGCTGCCCGCCGAAGCTGCGGATGTTCTTGCGAGGAATCGACTTCGATCCTCCTCTGGCGGGGATGATGGCGAGTGCAGGTGGAGTGCTCACCATGCGGTCCACCCGCCGTCGACGACGAGGGATGCGCCGGTCATGTACGAGGCCGCATCGGAGAGCAGGAAGAGCAGTGCGCCGCTGTACTCATCAGGCCGGGCCATCCTCGACAGCGGTGTGCGGGCTGAGTAGCGCTGGATGAACGAATCGTCCTGCTCATTCTCGACCCCGCCGAGGATCAGCGTGTTGACCCGCACGCCCGTGCCGGCGAAGTACGTTGCGAGGTAGCGGGTCAGTCCGATCAGGCCGGCCTTGGTGACGGAGTAGTCGGGCGGCTTGGTTCCGGCCCTGCCTCCGTCCGATCGATAGAGTCGCTGATCGGGGCCGACCAGGCCGTAAATCGAGGAGACGTTGACGATCGATCCACTGCTCTCGCGGAGTGCCGGCGCGGCCGCCTGAGCGCACAGGAAGGCGCCCGTCAGGTTCACTGCGAGCGATTCGCTCCAGGCGGCGAGCGGATACGTCTCGAACTCGTGGACGTGGCGTTCGGCCTGGTCGCGATCGAACTTGGGATCGATGGCGGCGTTGTTGACGAGAGCGTCGATGCGTCCGAATTCGACGAGAGCCGCCTCGATCATCTCCTGGATCGATGCGGCGTTGCGGACGTCGACACCGATCGGAAAGGCCCCGTCGACATCCTGGGTAACCCGGCGAGCGCCGCCCTCGTCCAGGTCCGCGACCACGACCCTGGCCCGAGCCTCTGCAAGGGCACGGGCGTAGCGCATGCCGAGGAGCCCGGCGCCTCCGGTGAGCACGACGACGCGATCGGCAAGGGAGAAGAGGCGGTCAACCATGCTTTGTGCCTCCTGACGATGATCGGCCGTTCATTGCGGATTCGAGAATGGGGAGGTGACTCGACTGCAGTGAGGATCTATTCTCCTCGCACGGCTCTACAGCCTTATCGACAAGGACGATCTCGCCGCGATACGCCGATTGATGGGCCGCCACTGCGGTGTGGACTGCCGCGATCCCGTCGTCCAGGGTGCACGCGGGCGTCTCGCTCCCTTCGATGCACGAGAGGAAGTGGCGCATCTCCTCCAGGAATAGCGAGTTGCGCTCGAACGGAGGAGCGGCACCCGGAATCGTGACCTCGGTTCGGACCGCGTTACGTTCCGTCAGTACAGCCGTTCCGTAGGTCATCTCCCACTCGATCATCCCTTGCGAACCGACAACCTCCAGTGAGTGGACTCCCGGGGACCGTGTGTAGTCGAGCAGGACGGTCGCAATGGCCCCCGATGCCATGCGCATCGTGAGGTGAGCGACATCTTCGCAGCGGATCCCCAGCTCGCTTCGGTTGCCGACCATTGCCAGCACTCCTTGTACGGGACCGAGCAGCCACGACAGGTAATCGAGCGGGTGCGAGAGAGTGTGGATCACTCCGCCACCGAGGGAGGGAACGGCGGCGTAGGAAACTCGGTGGTCTTCCCATGGGTGCCAGTTGGGGAGGAACTCGCCCCAACGGGCGATTGCCGATACGACCGTCCCGATTCGCCCCTCCGCGATCCACGCTCGTACTTCGCGGAGGGTTGGATGGAACCGAAGGTGATAGCCGACGAGCACGGTTAGCTCGCGCTCCGTTGCGGACCGGCGAAGGAGCTCGAGGCCATCGAGCGTGTGCGAGAGAGGCTTCTCGATGAGGAGGTGAGCACCGGTCTCGGCAGCCGCAAGCGCAGTCGGGATGTGGAGAGCGGTCGGATTGGAGACAACGACGGCGAGTGGCTGCCGGGCCAGGCCCTCCTCCAGCGTCGACACCGGCGGGAGGTCGAGCTCGACGTCCAGAGTGCCCCGGCCAGTGCGGTACACGACCAGGTTGTCGTAGCCGAGCGCGCGAAGGTTCCGTACGTGACGTGATCCGATCGAACCGACGCCGGCCACGAGGATTGGTCGGCTGCGATCGATCCTCCTCGCACAGCGAGTCATCGGCGGCGCTCCGCCAGGGTTGCGCAAATCTCCGCGATGCGACGCCCGGAGGTGCCGCCGTTCTGCCGCGGCGTCAGCCTGTGCAGCGTCTCGGGATCGAGGTCCGAGTGAACTTCCTTTTCGAGGGCCGCCGCGATGAAGACCACACTCGAATACCGGGTGACGAGAGCCGAGCAGTTCGCGATCATGTGGTTCGTGACACCTTCCATATAGACGGTCGCCTGGGGCGCGATCGCCCGGATCTCGCGCTCCGCCCGCCGGTGGTCCTCGTAGGGGTGCAGTTTGAAGATGAGTTCGCGGCCCTCCGAGAGGCGGCAGGCACGACGGATCAGCGCGCGTCGGTTTTCGAATCGAAGCGTCTCGCGCATGCACGACGTTGCGACGAGCACGTGACCGCGATGGGGCCAGTCATTTTCCATCCAGGAGGCCGCATCGTCGAAGTTCGGGACGCCCGTCACCTGGATGCGGCCTGGCTCGATTCCCTTGTGGATGAAGAGATCCCGATATCCATCGGACGCGACGCAGAAGGCGTCGTACGCGTGGGAGAGTCCGTTCATCGCGGTGCTCGCCACGATGCGAGGAAGGCCGAGCCTCTTCGCCAGGTGGTACCGCCAGCTCTCCGGATCCGTCATCCCTTCCTGGACGAGAACGAAGCGTGTCCGCCGGACGTTGCGAGGCACTACCAGATCGGTCGACGAAACAACGAGATCGTAGTCCTGAAGCGCCCCCCGATAGTCCATCCGGAGGCCGTTGGAGCGGATATACTCTTCTGCCTGCGGTCTGGCCCTTCCGGCGAGTGTGGTGAAATCGAGGAATCCTCGATCGGCGAGGAAGCCGATGACACCGTCGGCAAAGAGCGGGCTGTAGAAGACGTCGAAGTCGCTCTCGAGATGGACGCCGATGCGGTGCGCCATCGTCGTCTGGTTGAGGGAGCCGCCGATCAGGAGAATTCGTTTTCGCATTCGCGAGATCGGGAACGTAGGGAAGCTCGCCCACGGCCAATCAGGAGTGCGACCAAGACAGCGCTCCGACGACCGGGCGCTCGATTCCGCCGACAAGGTGCACCGCGTTCCCTATCCTCAGGTCACGCTTGCGCCCCAGCAGTGGTTCTGTGCTGTAACGGTAGGGTTTCCTCGGGTGGATTTCGTACGCCGCAGGGAGCGGCGAGGAAGCGCAACGCAGAGCTGCGCGATTTATCAGCGGCCTTTTCGAGGCTTGCGGCCGTGGAAGCCGCCTCTCTAAGTTGCGGACCCGTTGCCCCACTCCGATGCCGGACTCTCTGTAACCGAGGATCCTGTTCAGGATCCATCCTCTGGCTGACCACTTTCCGACTCGACGCACCGTCGGGGGGGAAGCTGGTCAGCTTCTTCGTTCCTCGAGCCTCCACTATGGAAAACGACCCGAATCGCCCCTGGTATCGTCGCTTGCACTGGCAGGTTCTGGTTGCGATGGCGCTCGGCATCGTAACGGGCATGGTTTTCGGTGAGGCGGCCGCGGAGCGGATCGGGTGGATCGGCGACTTGTTCATGCAACTTCTCCGGATGATCATCGTGCCTTTGGTGCTCGCATCGATCATCTCCGGCGTCGCCTCGATCGGAGGCGGGCGGGACATCGGCCGCCTCTTCGGTAAGACCCTCGGATACTACATTTTCTCGTCGCTTCTTGCGGTCGTTGTAGGGCTCTTCTTCGTCAACGTGATCCGGCCGGGGAGGGGCACGGACATCACGGCCACCGAGCAGCAGGAGCTGCCGGAGCTGGCCACACCCGGCTCACCGGTCGATCTGATCCTCGACGTCGTACCGGAGAACATCATCGGAGCCGCCGGCGCGGCGGATATGCTCGGCATCATCTTCTTCGCGATCGTCTTCGGTGCGGCTATCGCCGTGCTCCCGCTCCAGAGTCGCACGGTGCTCACCGACCTGTTCGACGCCCTCTTCGAAGCCATGATGCGCCTGACGACCGGCATCATTGCGTTTCTGCCGATCGGCGTCTTCGCGCTCATCACGAACATGGTCGGTACCACGGGCTTCGAGGCGTTCGGTGCCCTCGCGCTCTACGCCACTACGCTGGCGGTTGGGTTGACCTTCCACTTCCTCGTCACCCTGCCGCTCATCTTGATGGTTCTCGGCCGGATCTCGCCTCGAATACATTTCGCGAACATGCGCGACGCTCTGGTCGTCGCCTTCTCGACCAGCTCTTCGGGGGCGACGCTGCCAGTAACGATGAATGCCGTCGAGAAGAAGGTCGGCGCCTCCAATCGAGTGGCGGCGTTCACCTTGCCGATGGGGGCGACGGTGAACATGGACGGCACCGCGCTCTTCGAGTGCGTCGGAGCACTCTTCATCGCTCAGGTCCTCGGCTTCGACCTCGGTCCGCTCCAGCAGGCGCTCGTCGTTCTCACGGCACTGCTCGCTTCGATCGGGGCTGCGGCAATCCCCTCCGCAGGGCTCGTCGTGATCTTCATCGTCCTCGAAGCGATCAACCTCCGCGGTCCGGAAGTAAACCTCATCGTCGGGTCGATGCTCGCCATCGACCGGCCGCTCGACATGTATCGCACCGTCGTGAACGTCTTCAGCGATTCCTGTGGCGCCGCGATTATCGCGCGCTCGGAGGGCGAGATCGACGTGGATGCAGAAGTGCGCTAGGCCGCTAGGCCGCTAGGCACTAGCGCCTTCCACCGCCGACCAGATCGCAGCCAGGCTGCCGCAGCATGCTGGCGGACCAACCGGAGGGCGCGAAGGCCATCAGTGGGCGAACCCAGGTACCTATGACAGGTGGCCATGAGGTGCCTTGATCACGTCGTAGACAGCCGTCCATTTCTTAGTGCCGTATCCAGAGGTGATGGCCCGGTCGTAGTGCGACTTGACCGCCTTCGGCAGCCGGAGGTCGACGCCGGCCTTCTCACTCGTCCGTACGATGTGGTCCGCTGTGGCGCCCATCATCAGTGCGGTACTGAGGTCACCGGGATGCTCGCCGGCCTCCAGCTGGCGAGCCAGCTCCAGACCGTCGCCGATCATCGCAGGAATGCCGGTAAGAGTGGCCAGCGCGCCGGGCAGAAACTCGGCCGCCGGGACGCCAGCGGCGGTGACGAGCGCCGTAGCGTGCAGCAGGCTCGACAGGGCGGTAAGGAATACGTCGAGATGGGCTTGGTAGAAGAGCTGGGCCAGCCCGGGATCGCCGCCAAGATACTTCGGCTCCCCGATCAACCTCAGCGCCGGTTCGTGTCCGTCGAACACCTCCTTGGGTCCGCTGTAGAACACGTACGCGCCGGGCTTGCCAACCGCGGGAGCGGGTATCATCACCCCACCCGTCACGAAGCTGGCTCCGTGTCTGGCGGCCCACGCCGCCGCCTCGCGAGAGATGTCGGGCGTGTCGGAGCTGAGGTTGACGAGGACCTTGCCGGCCAAGACAGCGGCGTGCTGGCGGTCCTCAACGACCGGGCCGAGGATGTCGTACATCGCCTGGTAGTCGGTGAGGCTGAGGATGGTCAGCTCACTGGCGGCGACGGCGGCCGTAGGCGTGGGCGCCAGCGTGGCTCCCTCGGCGACGAGCTCGTCGGCGCGGCTTGGCGTTCGGTTCCACACCGTGACCCGGTGCCCGGCCCGCATCAGGGCGGCGGCCATCGCTCGGCCCATCGGACCGAGGCCGATAACTGTAACGGGGGCGAGATTGCTGGTCACCAGGTGCTCCTTGTGCTCCTCAGTGCTTCGAAGATGCGGGCGGTACCTTGTTTGCCGAACCCAGCAGCGATCTGCCGGCGGACGATGTCGTACACGGGCTTCAGCACCTCGACATTGACCCCTTGGTCGGTGCTCGCCTGCACGAGCAAGGCGAGAGCGGTTCCGGTGAACTCCAGGCTCTGCTGGCCCTCGCCGGCATAGCTCCCTGCGTCGATCGTGGCGGCAAAGCCGGCGAACCCACCGGTCATGGCTGCGAGGAACGGCGCCGCTCGCGCGGCAAACTCTGTCGCCGACACGCCCTCGGAGCCGACCATCGCCGCGCCGTGGATGAAGCCGGCGAACATCGCGTACATGCCGACGAGGATCGCCATGTCGTAGAGCGAGGCCATGCCGGCGTCGGGCCCGAAGTAGCTGCTCTCACCCCAGAGCTCGAGCAGCGCCCGGTTCTCCTCGAACGCGGCAGCCGAGCCGCTGTAAAGGATCGCCGAGCCCGGACCGCCGATCAACTGTGGCACGGCCATAAGCGCGCCGTCGAGGTAGGTGATGCCGCGCTCGGCGGCCCACGCGGCGACCTCCCGAGACTGGTTCGGCGTCGTCGTGGTCAGGTTGATCACGGTACGCCCGGACAGACCGGCGGCGACCGGATCGAGCACGTGATGCACCGACTGGTGGTCGAATAGGCAGACGACGATCACCCGTTCGCCGGCGACGGCCTCCGCGACGCTGTCGGCGACGGTGGCGCCGCGCTCGCCAAGCGCCTCTGCCCGGTGTGGGGTGCGGTTCCACACAACCGTGGGTCGGCCGGCATTCAGCACCGCCGTCGCGAGCACACTGCCCATCGCTCCCATTCCCAGGAGCGTGGTGCTGGTGGTCATCGGATCCTTCCTTTTCGGGTCTTTCGGTGATTCGGTGGGCGCTCCGGTTGGCATCTTCTACAAGTACAGTGCTGTCGTCAAGTACTTACTGTTTTGTTCAATACTCACTATCGGGTAAGTATTGACGCGACCTTGGACAACGAGGAGGATCGATGAGGTCGAGAGCCAGACGTGGCCCTTACATCTGCGGCATCGACGCCGCGATGGACGTGGTCTCGGGAAAGTGGAAGTCGCTGATCCTATGGGAGCTGGATAACTACGGTCTCCGCCGGTACGGTGAGCTGAGGCGCGGCCTTCCCGGTGTCAGCGAGAAGATGCTCATCCAGCACCTCCGCGAGATGGAGGAGGACGGGTTGATCCACCGGGAGGTGTATCGCGAAGTCCCGCCCAGAGTGGAGTACTCCCTCACCGAGCACGGCAAGTCGCTCAACGAAGCCCTCCGCCCGTTGGGCGTTTGGGGGAGAGAACGTTGCGAGCGCCTCGCCGCCGAAGGAGCTCGCGTATCCGCGTAATCAGCGTCACATCGGTGCTGGCGCGTCCGCCGGCGCCGGGGTAACGGGGAGGTTGATGCGGTGAGTATGGAGGTGGCGTGACTCCCTCATGGGTGAAGGGTCGGAGGGCTTCGCGTTGTTCGCGGCTTCGGTGCGTCAGGCTAAGCCTGGCTTCTCTTGTGAACTGAAAGGAGTTCACCATGTGAAATGCCTGTGAAACATGTAGCCGACCGGGCGGCGGTTCTGGGTAACCAGAGGGTCGGAGCCTCGGAAGGCGCACGGTATGAGCCGTAGCGAAAGCGAACCCGTTTTGGCCTCGAAACGCTACAGACGAGAGCGGCCAACCTGCCGAAGAAGGCGAAGCCAGCACGGGTGACGAAGACACAGGCAAGTGCAGTCATCCGGCTCTCCGGGGTGGTAAGGGACGGCGCGTATCGAGAGAGGAGCCAAGGAACCTGAGAGGCCCGGCCCGCTCGGGGTCGTACCCCGAAGCTCGGGTGGGAATCCATAACCGCGGCGAGTTGCGGGGCCGGGAGTCGGAGGGGGTCATAGTAGCGGGGAAGCGGGGTAATTCCCGTGGAGCGAGGGGCCCCCGCCAGTAGAATGCGGAGTCAGAAACAGGGAGAGCCGCTTGCGTGAGAAAGACGCCACTACGGAAGACGGGACGGAGTTACCCGAGGCCTTTGCGGTCAACGGGAAGCGCCTACCCGAGAAACTCTTCGTGCTGAGACAGAAGCTCTATTTGAAGGCGAAGCGAGAGCCGAAGTTTCGGTTGTACGTTTTGTATGACCGGATCTACAGGCGAGACGTACTGGAGGCGGCCTGGGTCCTGGTGTCTCGTAACGGGGGTGCACCAGGGGTGGATGGAGTCACGATCGAGCAGATCAAGGACTCACCCGGAGGGCCGGCAGCGCTGGTGGATGAACTGCACCAGGAGCTGAAGGAGAAGAGATACAAGCCTCAGGCGGTGTTACGTGTGTACATCCCGAAGGCGGACGGTAGGCAGCGACCGCTTGGCATCCCCACGATCCGAGATCGAGTGGTGCAGACGGCGGCGCTGTTGATCCTGGAGCCGATTTTCGAAGCGGATTTCCTGGATTGCTCTCACGGCTACCGGCCGAGGCGAAGTGCGCACGATGCGCTCAGCGAGATCGAGCGGAATCTGCAAGCGGGGTACACGGCGATCTACGACGCGGATTTGCAAGCCTACTTCGACACGATCCCGCACGACAATCTGATGAAGTGCGTTGAGCGGCGGGTGGTGGACCGCTCGGTCCTGCACCTGATTCGGCTATGGCTCGGTGCCGTGGTCGAAGAGCGTGGCGAAGACGGACGGCCGAAGGTGAGCCGGCCGAGGCGGGGGACGCCGCAAGGTGGGGTAATCTCGCCTCTGCTGGCCAACCTGTACCTTCATTGGTTCGATGTACAGTTCCACGGTAGTGGCGGTCCGGGCAGTTGGGCGAATGCCCGGCTGGTCCGTTACGCCGACGACTTCGTGATTATGGCGAGGTACGTCGGAAGGCGCATTACGGACTGGGTGGAAGGGACCCTGGAAGGGAGGTTTGCATTGACGATCAACCGAAAGAAGACGCGGGTGATCGTGCTCAAACCGGATCGGGAAGACAGTCTGGATTTTGTGGGTTATACGTTCCGGTATGAGTGGGACCGTTTTGGACGAGGACGGCGCTACCTGACGGCCGTGCCTTCGGAGAAAGCGGTGGCCCACCGCAAGCAGGAACTGCGGAAGCTGACCGACAAGAAGAAGTCCTTCGTGCCGGTCGTTGAGCTGGTGGGGCAGGTGAACCGGCAACTTCGTGGTTGGAAGCAGTATTTCAGCTACGGGAGGCCGCGTCGTGCCCTCCGGGCCGTAAACGTGTTCGTAGTCGATAGGTTGACGAAGCACCTGAAACGTCGGAGCCAGCGCCCCTACCGACCACCGGCAGGGATGTCGTACTACGGTGCCCTCACCCGAAGATTGGGATTGAGGCTGCTGTGACTGCGCGCAACTCCTCGATAGCCGACAAGCGAATCTGCTGGGGAAGCCGGATGCGGGAAATCTGCACGTCCGGTTTGATGAGGGGGGCCAGGCTTCCGCCTGGTCCCTACTCTACCGTGAAACCAAGGGACCCTACGGCTGTGGCTGCAGCGTGACGCGAATCATCTCCGATACTTCCGGGTAGACGAAGCCATCCTCGACCAGACGGACCACGCCGTTCTCGTCAGGGCCGGTGTCCGGGCCGCTCTGTCGGGGCGCCTGGTTCGGGCCCGCACCCGGCGGCTCGTTGATCTCGGTCCCCGCGTCCCATAGGTCCACCTGGTCGGTGACGTCACCGCTGACGGGCCGATTTCCGGCAAAGAGGTCGATGCCCCGTTCGTCGGGAGAGAAGAACAGGTCGTTGGACTGTCCGAGCATGCTGCCGAACGAGAGGAACTCGCCCGGAGAGGCGGTTATCAGGAAGGTGAAGCTCTGGCCGGGTACAATCGGTCCCGGCGACGTCGTTATCGGACCTGTCGCCCCCCACTTTCCATTTCTTGTGCTTCCGAAACTACACGCTCGATCCGGCGATCAGGAATGAGCCACATCACGGCGACAATCGCGTAGAGGCCTCCGGCGATCCACGGTCGCACGAAAGCAGAAGGAACGGCGACCAAATACAACAGAAGCGAGAGCTTCTCCTTGAAGCCTGCTCCGAGCGCGCGCGCAAGAAGCGAATCTCGACCCTGCTCGGCAAGGATCGCCGCCTCGAGAATCCAGTAGGCGATCGCGGCCATCAGTAGCACTCCGCCGTAGAGCGCCGTCGGGGCTGGCGCGAAGCTGTTTTCGCCCATCCAGGCCGTGACGAACGGCACCAGCGACAACCAGAACAACAGGTGTGGAGGTTGGCCCACAGGACGCCACCATTCACACGCTCGGTAAGGTGGAGCATGTGGTGGTGATTGTTCCAGTAGATGCCGAGATAAATGAAGCTCAGGACGTAGCTTACGAATACGGGAAGGAGCGGTCGCAGAGCAGCGACCTCGATCCCCTCGGGTACGCCCATTTCCAGCACCATGATGGTGATGATGATAGCCAACACACCATCACTGAATGCTTCCAGTCGCCCTGTATTCATGCTCTCCCTTCGCGCTACACCTTACACTGACGTGTCACTCACGGCGCAGCCCATTGCCTCACACGCGGCGAGCGCGCGAATGAAGATTGCCGTGTTCGCTCCAATCGCGAGCGCCAGCGTCACCACCGAGATCAGGGTGAAACCGGGTTCGAACAAGGCCACGCGCGGTGAGCGCAAAATCTCTCGACCAGCAGTCGATGGTCTTGGCCATGTGCCACGTCCAGGACTGGGTGGCCGCACTGGGTCGACCCATGTGGGTTCAGCCGCTCAACCAGCGCGGCAACGAGCATGTCCAACGTCGTTCTGATCGCACACCACAGCGCGTGGCCGCGCCCACGTCCTCGCGCCCGATCGTTATTCGGGTTCGGCTCGCTCCAGCCCCTCGAGTCCATCGAAATCGCGGTCGTAGCTGCAGATCACGTGAATGCCGTTTGCCGCCGCCACGGCTGCGTGCACTGCGTCGCGTGCTTGTAAGCGTTCGTAACGATCCAGGATGTCGCGGGCGACATCGAGATCGTCGGCAGTTACTGGCAGAACGGTCGGGACGATCTGGCGCGTGAGGTCGTAGACCTGCTGCCCATCCGACCACCGCCTCAGCGCGCGATATCGATGCAGAATCTCCTGGAGCACTTCTGCATCGATTACCGCGTCGATCTCGCCACGAGCGATCCGCGCGAGGTACGCAACGCTCGGCTCCTTGTGCGGATGTTCTGCTCCGCCGGCGTACATGAAGATGTTCGAGTCGACGAGAATCATCTGGCCTCGATCAGCTCGTCCTCCTCCCTCTCTTGCGACGCTCCTCCGGCAGGAGATCCTCTGGCTGAGGGACGGATTCCCGCTCGATAACCGTCGGCGATGCGACGGGCAGAGTCAGCGAGGCGAGCTCCTCGACCGCTGCAGCCCGTTCCTCCCAAGGCACGAGGCCGTAGTGCGCCTCGCAAGCCTCGCGCACGAGACCCCCGAGGCTCGTCCCGCGCCGTGCCGCTAGCCGTAGGAGCCGCTCATGTAGCTCCGGCGAGAATAGAATGGTTGTCTTCTTGGATAGTTGCATCGTTACCTCCATATCCCTGTCTACCTCCATATCCACCTCCATATATGGCAAGGATAGGCCTGAAGCGCAAGAAGGCTGTTGAAAAAGCCGTTCTTCCGAAGCCCGCAGAGAAATCAGGCAGATCAAAGGCTTTCGATTGAGCACCACAGCTTTGGGGACCGGCACCCATCAGTCGACGTGTCCATGCCGTCCCAGCGAATCATTAGTCGCCAATTGATCCACGGCTCGCACGAAGACACTGGAATCAGGTCCGTCAGGCACGATCCGTGTCGACTTGCCATCGTACTTAACCGGAACCCTGTCGCCAGTGGCCGGATTCCTGAGGCGATGGAGGGCCGCAGTCAGACACCACTAACGTCTGGAGATTCAACGCAGTGGCCCAACGCTTTGACGCAATCATCATCGGTACCGGCCAAGCCGGTCAGCCCCTCTCGGGTGCGCTCTCGGACGCCGGATGGCAAACGGCGATCATCGAGCGCGGCCGTGTGGGCGGCACTTGCCTGATCGATGGCTGCACCCCGAGCAAGACGATGATCGCCAGCGCGCGCGTGGCGTACCTCGCCAGGCGGGCGGCCGAATACGGCGTTCGTGCCGGACCGATCGACGTGGATTTGCCTGCGGTCGTTCGGCGGAAGGCAACGGTCGTCGACGACTTCAGCGCGGCGAGTGAGCGCAGGATGACGGAGCGCGAGAACCTCGAGCTGATCATCGGCGAAGCTCGCTTCGTCGGGCCTGCCGAGATCGAAGTGAAGCTGAGCAGTAGCGGGACTCGTCGGCTGACGTCGGAGAAGATCTTCATCAACGCCGGAGCCCGCCCCGCCGCGCCGTCGATCCCCGGGCTGGAGCAGGTCGATTTCTTCGACTCGACGTCGATCATGGAGCTCACCACGTTGCCGGATCATCTGGTAGTCCTCGGCGGTGGCTTCGTGGGGCTCGAATTCGCGCAGATGTTTCGCCGTTTCGGTGCCCAGGTCACGGTCTTGGAGGCCAAGGCACATCTGGTCGATCGGGAGGACGAGGATATTGCAGAAGCGGTCGAGGAGATCTTCCGCGAAGACGGCATCGACGTGCGCACCTCGACGGAGGTCATCGGGGTCGACCGTGGACACAATGGGGGTGTTATAATCCGGGTGCGCGCTTCTGATGGAGACGATGCGATCCACGGCTCGCACCTGCTCGTTGCCGTCGGACGCGTTCCCAACACCGACACCCTCGACGTGTCCAGAGCGGGGCTCGAGACGGACCGGAAGGGGTACATTCGTGTCGACGAGCGCCTCCAGACGAACGTTCCGGGGATCTACGCGTTGGGCGACATCGCTGGATCGCCGCCCTTCACCCACATCGCCTACGATGACTACCGCGTCATTCGGGCGAACCTCCTGAACAACGGTGACCGCACTACGACGGACCGTCTCCTGACGTACACCTTCTTCATCGATCCACAACTCGGCCGCGTCGGGATGAGCGAGGCCGAGGCCCGGCAGGACGGACTGGACATCCGTGTGGCCAAACTGCCGATGACCAGAGTCGCACGAGCTATCGAAACCGGCGAAACGCGTGGCCTCATCAAGGCGCTCGTCGATGCCCGGACCGATCGGATTGTAGGTGCGGCCGTGCTGGGGATCGAAGGCGGTGAGATCGTGGCGATTCTCCAGACGGCGATCATCGCCGGGCTGCCCTACACGGAGTTGCGGGATGCGATCTTCGCTCATCCTACGCTCGCCGAATCGCTCAACAACTTGTTCACGGCGCTGGATGCTTGAACCGACGAGATCACAGAATGAGACCGCGTACGGTTTGCTGTCGCATCGAGAGGCGTTCAATCGTTCTTGCCTGGAGTTCACTACGCAACCTCGATCGACGACACAGCATGTTTCGCATTCTCGGTTTCGCGTTGGCAATCGCGACGTTAGGCCTTTCCGCGTGCAAGTCGGAGGGCGTCACGGGACACGGCCCCGACTTCGAACCGTCGCCGTTGGTGATGGCTGATTCATCTCTGCCGGTCGAGATGAGCGCGTCCCGCTATGTGCTGGCTAACGGCTTGAACGGCTGGCAGGGTGAGCTCGACTTCACCTTCCGAAATGACACGGATCGATTGATCTCGCTTCTGAACTGTAATGGCACCTTCGCTCTCCGGCTCGAGAAGTGGGAGAACGGGACCTGGGTGCCGGCCTGGTCCCCAATCCTACCCGAGTGTCTGAGCCTACCCATCGAAGTTCCACCGGGCGAAAACTACCAACACCAACTCCACGTCTTCAGCAGACGGCCAGGGAGCAACACTCACCCTCAGTTCTACGTGGATCCCATCGACGGGACGTATCGGCTGGTGATTCTCGCTGCGTTCTGGGACTATCACGACTACGATTCGACGTGGGGTGAGGAGCCTCCCCTGGAATACCGCGTGTCAGCACCGTTCGAAATCTCGACAGCGGGGTAGCCGACGGCCGAAAGACTCTCCCGGCGTCGCCGCCCACGCTGACCCCGGCGCCGTGCCCTCCTCCGCGGCGTCGTTGCCTTGGTGCTCCGTGCCAGAACGATGACGACCTATTCCTGGTCCTCCCTGACTCTTGGGGACTCGGAATACATCGCCGCTATCGTAGGTACTCTGGCGGCCAGGTTGTATCGATGAAGAGAATACCGTCGTACTCGTCCAGCGGGATGATCTGCTGCGGGTTCGTCCCCCATTCCTTGGCGACGATCGGCTCGTACATCCACGAAGTTCCCGGTTCGCGTTCCACGCTCGACATATCGACGAAGGAGTAGCGCCAGGGTGAACGGTGAAGGATCGATTCGAGACTGCCCCCCTTATGCGCGGTAATCGGGTAGACCCGCCGATCGTTGCGGGCGGCGGTGCCGCGATACATGTAGAGACCGATCGTATAGAGATCCCGTCTGCGTCGGTCCGCCACGAAGCTGCCCATCGTGCGAAACTGCACGTCCGGAGTCCATCCGTAGCCGTACCCGCGACGTTGGACGTGGAAGTTGTGCGCCCAGACGATGATCTTCTGATCTGGATAGAGGACGTCAGCGAGGAAATCCAGGTTGTCGGCCATGCCCCGATCCCGGACCTCGATTGATTCTGGACTGCGACCGGCGAGCACCTGACGGACGAAGACGGCCATGGAGATCGCGGTCTGGCGCGCGAGCCTCGGCACGCTCCGACCGTTCGACAGCTTTGCGGCGATCGCGGTCTCATTGGTCGACAGCCAGTCCGCCAATCCTTCGTAGAACGCGAAGATGGCACCCCATTCAGCTTCCGGAAGACTATCGTCAACATCCTGCAAGGTGCGCATCAGCTCCGTCTGGACCATGCGATCCGTGTCGAAGACGGATCGTGCATAGGCGGTATCGATCGCGGCGACCACGTCCCGAAGAAAGCCTGACCGGGCGCCGGCGATATGGGAGCTGATCTGCACGTCGAATCCCGTCAGCCGGAGAGGTCGGCTCGTTCCTTCGGTCTCACGGATGTACTCGAAGAGCTGGACCACTTCCTCGGTATGCCAGACACTGAAAATACAGTTCCGCATCAGCGTTACGGCATCGGGAACGGCGTTGGGAGCGCGTCCCGCCCGATCGCACTCGTTGAGCGAGCTCTCGAAGGCGATAACGTCGTATCCGAGGTGCTCATGGAGGTATCGGATGAGACGTACCTTGGCGAGGATGAACTCCCGGACGCCGTGTCCGTTCTCGCCCAGTTGGACAATTCGCTTGCCTTCGAGCAGAGGGGCTAAGAACGCGAGATCCGAAAAGTCATCGGCCCCGAGCGAACGGATGGGATGAGCGTTTCCCCGGACCCATTCGGTCCACGCTGAATCCTCGGGGGGCGCGTCCGGATCGGGAACCACCGCCAGCTCACGATCCGTCAACAACCGGGTTAGATCCTCCGCTGGTCGTGGCGGAGCGGTATACGCTCCGGTCGCTCGGGGCCTTGCCGGTCCAACCACCTCGACCGACAAAGAGTCGAACCAGGCTGTGCCCGTGCCGGGGTGGATCGCGCCGAAGACGACCTGCACCGCACCTGAGTCGACCGGAAGTTGGACGGTGTAGCGTGTCCATGGGGTGGTACCGCGAATCCCGCGCGACTCCATATTGTCGAATTCGAGCGTGATCCCGGATGGCCCGTCCACCCGCATCCAGAGGCCAGCGAACCCCTCCGTCACATCTTCCGTACGCATCCAGCCGATGAGCTTTAGGGCCCTTCCCCGTGCGAGCTCGATTGGGTAGGCCTGCACCGCGACCGCGAAATCGCCGGGAGGACGAGCTCCATCGAGGATGTATCGACTCCGCAGGCTCGCCCTGCCAGCTACCGCGTCAGCCGTATCGAGCGCCAGCTCGTGCACGGGCGCATTGGCGGACCAGCCGGGTGGGCGGCTGACTGCCTCGACTACGTTCCCCTCGTCGAAGCTGAGATTGGCCACACCCTGACCGACGCTCACGGCGGGAACGAGGGTGCCGGCCAACAACATCGCCAGCGTCATCCGCAGACCTGCGACGATGATTTCTGGGATCCGAGCCATCCGCTCCTCCCCTCCCTTAAGGTAGCTCACCGAAAGGCCTGATGGCGGCCGTTAGACCCTTCCCACAACCGCCATTACTTCTGGGTCATCCGTTCGTTGGATCTACGCCGGTCGTGCCAAGAAGTTTCTGTGAAAGCTGCCTTTCTCGTTCGATTGATCGCTATCAAGTCGTTGGGCTGTCGGGCCGTAGCCCCATCAGGTGTGGCGCGAGCGCTTCAGACCTCCTCTACGGGGTCAGCCGTCGGATCCGGGGGCACTCGGGCTGGCGGCAGTCACGGTCGGTCTCTCCGCTGCTGCTGCCTGCTCGTACCGGCTGCGGCCGCGGCTCGTGTGGTCCCGATGTCGGTGCTGCGGGACGAGTGCGAGGTTCGCTTTGGAGTGCAGCTTTCGGACCTATAGCCGTCCCAGCCGCCGCTGGAGCGCCTCTCGTCGCGATCGACTCACCCGGAGTCGCGCCCCCCCGGTGAGATGGGCCTCGTAGTCGCCTGTCGCCCCGCGAACCATCGCCTCCACGGCGTCGATGCGGACGATGGTCGAGCGATGAATGGGTGCCGTAGGGTTGCCGCGCCGGTCGCGTCACACCCCGCGCGGTGCACCGTCGAACCAACGCTCGAGGTACTCGCGGACCCCGACGAGGTCGACCCCGGCACACCGGAAAGCGATATGCCCATCGGGCCGGACGAGGTATTGCGCCGAGCTATTCACGGCGAGTCTGGAGAGGGCGTCGCCGGCTTCATCCACGAGAATTCCGGGTGCCTCATCCCGCCTCGCGAGCTTCGTGGTTGTGAGGAGGGCATCATATCGTGTGGCCATCTCCGCGAGTTGTGTCGAATCCCATGACTGGGGGTCACCGCAGAGGAGAAAATGTAAGCGAGGTCCGGCGAGTGCCTGCTGGAGATAGGTCGGCTGGCCATTTCGGGCGATGGGGGCATCCGGCAGGCGATCACCCGCTCTCGGACCCCTTTTCAGCGCTGGCTCGCCCTCCTGGACAGCGGGGCTCTTCCGGTATCCGATCCGAAGCTCCGAGATGAAGCCGAACGCAAATCCCCGAAGCCTCGGGGAG
>WHSP01000420.1:0-321 GCA_009380025.1 Gemmatimonas sp.
TGGCGGCGATCGTCTCGATGATGACCTCGTGGGTCTCCAGCGGGCGGCCCCGCCAGTTCATGCTGATGGCCGAGAACAGCCGATGCTCGATCTGGTTCCACTTGGAGGTCCCCGGCGGAAAATGGACCACCGTGATGTCAATCCCGGCCTCGGCGGCGAACTTGGCTAGCTCGATCTTCCACAGCCGCAGCCGGGACCCGTTGGACCCACCCCCGTCAGCGGTGATCAACAGCTGGTCCGCCTCGGGATACGCCGGATGCCCGACGGTGTTCCACCAGCGGCGGATCGACTCCACCGAGAACTGGCCGGTATCGGCGTCGG
>WHSP01000420.1:331-604 GCA_009380025.1 Gemmatimonas sp.
CGAAGATCCCATACGGTACGGCCTTGCCCAACTCACCAATAAAGTCGTAGGTGCCGACCTGCTCCGGTTCACCCACGGGCTGCCATTCGGCGCCCCCGTTCTTGTAGTTGCCGACCAACTCCTTTTTCTTCGTGTCGACCGAGATGACCGGCAGCCCCGCCGCGAGGAACGTCTTGACCTGCTCGTTTATGTAGTTGAATTGAGCGTCGCGGTCCGGATGCTGCTTACCTTCGACCGTTTTGGCGTTGCCTTGCAGACTGTATCCGTGATCTT
>WHSP01000421.1 GCA_009380025.1 Gemmatimonas sp.
GGACGAACGACAACGCGACCAGATCGGCGCGCAGATCCAGCGCCCACTCCAGATCCGACTCGTCCTTCTCCGTGAGCGCCGGCGCCTGGATATCGGTGCGCGGCAGGTTCAAACCCTTGTGGTCGGAGACCGTACCCCCCTTGACCACCCGGGTCACCACGTCCGGACCCGACACATCCGTGACCTCGAGCGCCAGCCGGCCGTCATCGACCATGATCGGATCGCCGACCCTCATGTCTTCGGGCAGCTGCCGGTACGACGTGGACACCCGCCGCGCGTCACCGACCACATCGTGCACGGTGATCACGAACTCCGCGCCATCCGGCAGCTCCGCAGAGCCACCCGCGAACTCACCCAACCGGATCTTCGGGCCCTGCAAGTCGGCCAGCACGGCCACACTGCGCCCCGTCTCGTCAGACGCCTTCCGCACCTCGAGGTACGCGCGCTCGTGCTCTTCCAACGTGCCGTGACTCATGTTGAACCTCGCCACATCCATCCCCGCGTGCACGAGCGCGCGAACGCCCGCGGGACTGGAGGATGCGGGCCCGAGAGTGCAGACGATCTTGGCACGACGACCCATTGGTAGTCAGGGGCGCGGTGTC
>WHSP01000422.1:0-232 GCA_009380025.1 Gemmatimonas sp.
ACGCCCCGTCGGCGGTGGCCTCGACGAGCGGGAACCCGAGGTTGGAGAAGCTCTTGACCTTGTGCCAGTCGGTGAAGTTGCCCCCGGTGCACTGGGTTCCACACTCGATGATGTGGCCGGCGACGATCCCGGCGGCGATGCGGTCCCAGTCGTCGGCCGCCCAGCCGAACTCGTGGATCATCGGGGCGAGCGTCACGCCGGTGTCGGTCACCCGCCCGGTGATGACGACGTT
>WHSP01000422.1:242-601 GCA_009380025.1 Gemmatimonas sp.
AGGGCCTTCACGACGGGGGCGGCCCCGAGGTAGACGTTGGCCGACAGGACGTTGGCCCGTTCGTCGGACAGGGGGCGCCCCGTGTCCATGTTGGCCAGCGGCCGGCCGCTGGCCAACAGGTCGTCGAGTCGCTCGTAGATGTCGTCGCCGAGGACGACGCCGACCCGGACCCGATCGCCGATGCCGAGCTCGTCGGCCAGCTTCTCGACGGCGGCCTTGCACGACAAGGGGTTCACGCCGCCGGCGTTGGAGATGACCTTGATGCCCCGCTCGACGCAGGCCGGCAGCACGTCCTGTAACTGGGCGACGAAGTCGGTGGCGTAGCCCGCCTCCAGCAGTGCCCGCGCTACCGCGTCGGG
>WHSP01000423.1:0-211 GCA_009380025.1 Gemmatimonas sp.
GGGCCCCGGTCTTAGCTCGGCCGATCCCTTGAGCCAGGAAGTCCGGGGTGCCATAAGGCAGGTAGATCCCGTCGGCCAGCTCGCCGGCCAGGGCGCACATCTTCGGCCCTGCCGCTGCCAAGTAGACGGGGATGGCCGGCCGCGGTGGCCGGAACGCCAGTCGCGCCTGCTCGATCGAGAACTTGCGCTTGTTGTAGCCGGCGACGGTGTC
>WHSP01000423.1:221-600 GCA_009380025.1 Gemmatimonas sp.
TCACGGGCGAGAAGACGCGTGACGATCTCGAACGATTCGCGGGCACCGGCCAGTGGTCGGGCGGTGTCGAAGCCGAGCTTCTCGAGCTCGTGGCGGGTCCCGACCCCGATTCCACAAATGGCGCGGCCACCTGAGGCCTCATCGAGGGTGGCAAAAGCCGCCGCCAGCTGGGCTGGATGGCGGGTGAAGGGATTGACGACGCCGGTGCCGAGACCGATGGACTCGGTGTGCTCGGCGATGGCCGCCAAGGCGACGAAGGCGTCGCGTCCAAGGTGTCCCTCGGCCACCCAGACCGTGTCGATCCCCGCCTTCTCGGCCAGGCTGGCGGCGTCGGCCATCTGGGAGACGGGCTCACCGCCCGGGAACCACACACCCCGCT
>WHSP01000424.1:0-340 GCA_009380025.1 Gemmatimonas sp.
ATAGTGGCATGGCTCAACGGAGGCAGCCCGGTCACACCTTCGCCGCCGAACTGCTCGGAGGGTGCATTCATCTCCGGATCGGCGATCCGATCACGATCCTTGACCCCTGCGATTTCGCCTGCGTACTTCCCGGGGAACCAGAGTAGGCCAACGTTCCTCCAACCCAGGACCAGCGAGGCCGATCTCATTCCCAGCCGACCCGCCATGCTGCTGGGTAGGGTGTAGTTCAATGAGAGCTCCCGAAGGCGCGCAAAGCTCCCGTCGTGAAGCCCGAGAGGCGCTCGATTGATGGTTCTCTGTGCCATGCAGATGGGATCGTCCTGAACGTTGGCACACCGTG
>WHSP01000424.1:350-593 GCA_009380025.1 Gemmatimonas sp.
TGGCCACCGCGGGCATCGACCTGGGCGTAAAGCTGCACATTCCCCATCAGCGTGAGTGTCGAGCCAATGCTCGTGTTCCACGTCGGCTCGGACTTCCCCCAGTAGAGGAAGGGGGCTTCGTCGCAGGGCACCGGGGCTCCGCCGAATGCACGACCGTCTGCGCCCGCTCCTCCATCGCACATGATGTTCGTGACCGTGCCACTGTTTCCGTCGACAAAGTCAGCAGAGATTACGCGCTGACTG
>WHSP01000425.1 GCA_009380025.1 Gemmatimonas sp.
GTTGTCTTGCATGCGTTCTTCTACGGCGCGCTGCTGCAAACGACATCCCCTTCACGCTCGTCCTCATCGTCACCGTCATCGCGGTCCTGGTCGGGCAGCTGGTAGGGATCTGGCTGGCGGCGCAGGCACGCTCGCACAACAGCCCACCAGCATGAGCGACAGCCCGCGGCCCCGACAGGGTGACCGGAAGAGAAGCGGACCTCACGAGCAAGGAACTGGCCATGCCAGACACCGCCGAAGCGCTCGCTGCCACCTAACCCGGTGTGGGCGGCCCGGTGGTCGGGGCCGGACCGCCCACGCCGACCCTCGCTGGAAACCGCCAGCTGGAGGTGACGACGATGCCGCAGGCGAGTGGGCAACCGGCCACCCCATCGTCGAATCGACTGGGCGGCGCGCTGGGCACCGGCCGCGACTGGCGTCGTCGGTTTCTCCTGCACGATGTGCCGCTCGGCCTCGCGAGTGCCCTGGTCCTTGTCCTGTTCATGACTCTCCCGCTCTTCGACGGCGTCGCTGGCACCGGCGCGGACATCACCAGTGGTGCGTTCCCCCAGCGGGTCGAGCGCGGATCCCTGGATGACGGCGGGGACCAAGCC
>WHSP01000426.1 GCA_009380025.1 Gemmatimonas sp.
CGTCGTGCAAGAGCTCTTTCACGCGCTGCGCAATGCCATAGCCGTGCTGCGGTCCGCGCGTGAGCGTCCGGAGCACCAGCATGTCGAGCGTGCCGGGCAGAAGGTTAGGCGAGTGTTTCACATCCTCCCTCCTATCGATAGGTGATGGGAAGCTGCTCTGCGCAGGCTCGGATGTCAAGCCCCATCGATAGACGTTGGGAGCGGGGATCTCTCGCCAGCTGGACTTCGGCTCGATCGACCGTTCGTTGGCTGGCGAACCAGGAGAAGAGAGAAGGGCGAAACACGGGTGGTCATCAACCTTTTACTCGAGGAGAACGCAATGCCCGCCGAACTCGCCTATACCAATGACGACGCCGACTTCTTCGAGGTTGGCACCCAGCGCAGCGCCTGGCACCGGGAGGGCCACCTCATCCCACCCGGTCGCGACATCACCGTCCCGGGTGCGTTGGAGCTGATCCACGGCGACTACGAAATCGTGCGTCGACCGACGTTCTACGAAGTGGGCCCTCTCGGTGAGGAGCTCCGTCCGAGCCAGCACGCGCACGTCACGATCCGAACCGACACGGGCACCGACTCGGCGCCGTCGGGCGGAG
>WHSP01000427.1 GCA_009380025.1 Gemmatimonas sp.
AGCAGCACCAACACGCGTCGCTCGGCGACCAGGCTGCGGAACAGCGCCGACCGCTCGGCCAGACCGGGCGGCATGCCTTCGTCGTCGATCCCCAGCGAGCGCAGGAACGCGGCCAACGCCTCTATCGGCTCCGTCGGCCGCTCGTCGCTGAAGCCACGCAGATCGACGAAGAGCTGACCGTCGGGGAAGTCGGTGCGGCGACGGTGCGCCCACGCCAGGGCGGCCGCGGTCTTGCCGACACCTGCCGTCCCGGTGACGACGCAGATCCGGGTGTCCCCGGACCCCATCACCTCGTCGATCTCGGCCAACTCGGGCTCGCGCCCGATCAGGCCGGCGGGCGACGACGGGAGCTGTGCCGGTGACGCCACGTCATCGCGGACGGCTCCCGGTGGCGGCCTGCCAGCGAGCACCCGCACGTGCTCCTCCTGCAGCTCCTCACCCGGGTCGAGCCCGAGCTCCTCCTGGAGCGTCGTCCGTGCCCGGGTGTAGACCTCCAGCGCCTCGGCCGTGCGGCCGCTGGCGTGCAGCGCCCGCATCAACAGCACCTGGAACCGCTCGTGGAACGGCTGCTCCCAGGCCAGCGTCTCGAGGT
>WHSP01000428.1 GCA_009380025.1 Gemmatimonas sp.
GGGCGTCTGGTCAAGATCGAGGAGAGGATCGGCGTCGTAGGCCGGCTCGTCGGGCGGCGGGGAGCGGGCGGGGGTGAGCAGAGGCGGAGAGGCGGGCAGTCCGAGATGGCGGAGGATACCGGTGGTGGTGAAGGGGTCGGTGAGGAAGGCGAGGATCCTCATCTCGGCGCCGCAGGTGGGGCAGCGGAGAGGGAAGACTTCGTAGGATCAGGTTTCATACTGCACCTCCTGCAGCGGATGTGACCAAAGGTACGTTCATGGGCGTCGTGGGCGTCGTGGGCGGCGTGGCTGGCTCGGGGAGCCAGTAGAGGCACTCGCCGTTGTCGTTGCAGATGCGAGCCTGGATGCGCCCCTCGGCGCGCCAGCGGCGCAGCGTGTTCCGGCTCATCCCGAGCTGCGCGCAAACCTGCTTGCCGGTCAACATCCCGGCCTCGAGCAGTCGCTCCTTGAGGCTCTTGAGCCTGGCGGAGAAGCGGACCCACCGGATGCTGTCCGGATCGAAGGTGGCGCCGGCACCCGTGCTGGCGCCACGCTCGTTGAGGATGTGGGCGACCTGAGCGTCGGTATACTCATCGAGCAAGGTATCGATT
>WHSP01000429.1 GCA_009380025.1 Gemmatimonas sp.
TTCAAGCCGCTCAAACGGAAGGCTCATGAATCCATTACTCTCTGGCCACTGATGCATCCGCCCGCAAAGACACCCGTCGGATACGAACGCTCCCGTAGGGGGAAGCCGTCTAACGCCCTTGGCTTCAGCGGCCGGCGGCCACACCGAGCTCGACGCCGCTCCGATGGCTAGCCGCCGGTCCGCTGCAAGCCATGGTTAGGCGAGCAGCGGAAAAGCAGGGAAAGTTATGCGAAGAGGAGTCGGCCCTTTGGGGAAGGTACTGGACGGCCAAGGTCCTCCGCAGTCAGTATCCATTCCCGGACGACCTGCTCCACGTTTTCCAGCGCCTCCGCGTAGGTCGCCCCATCCGCCATGCAGCCCGCAAGTTCGGGGACCTCCGCCAAGAAGGCGTTGTCCTCGTCGCTCCAGTAGATGATGACCTCATAGCGATACTCAGGCTTCATCCTCACCTCCAAGTTTGTACTTGAGCACTACCTGCCGAACCTGCTTGACCTGGTAAGGCTTCGCGTCCCCACCCCGCGGCTGCAGGTTCAGGATCTCCTCGACGTCCGGCCGGGAGAAGATGTGGTGGCTCCCCGTCCGGCGCTCTG
>WHSP01000042.1 GCA_009380025.1 Gemmatimonas sp.
GTGGACGGCCGAACGAGTTCACTCCACGCGCTGAGACGGTCAAGGAGGACCCCATGGCACTGCTCGAGGTGCTTCCCGAGGTAATCGACAACAACGCCGTGCACCGCCTCCTCTCCCGATCCGACGGCCAGGTCGATGTATCTGATGGGGTCTTCGTCGTCCCCGATATCCACCGTATCGGGGCCAGCTGGCGTAAAGCTTAGAAGCAGGTCGTCGCAGGGGATGCTTCTCGGCTGGACCGGATCGTCACATCCGGCGAAAATGCCTAGGCCGATCACAAGGGTTAGAATCCTACGCATATCTTGCTTTCTGGTTCGAGAATCGCCCGAGCCCACCCAGGATTTCCGAAGGCGGGCCGGGCTCCCTCGGTTTGGCGCGGAAGTACATCATGCACATAACGCACGAAGGTAGCTAGCGTGACGAAGAAGCACTATCACCTGATCGGTATCGGAGGGACGGCCATGGGCTCCGTAGCGGGTCTGCTCCGGGAGGCCGGTCATCACGTAACTGGTTCCGACGAGAACGTCTACCCGCCGATGTCCGACTTGCTCCAGGAGATGGGCATCGAGTACGCCGAGGGCTACGATCCGTCCAACGTCGGGCTTGGCGGGGATGGTGGGGCGCCTCCCGACGTGGTGGTGGTAGGCAACGCCATCTCACGAGGAAATCCGGAGCTGGAGGCCGTGCTCGACGGCAAGCTCTACTACACATCGGCGGCCGTCGTGCTCAGGGACGAGTTCCTCCGGGGCCGGCATTCGATCGCGGTTGCGGGTACGCATGGCAAGACCTCGACGACGTCGCTCGTGGCGTGGCTGCTGGAGTGCGCGGGGCTCGAGCCCTCTTTTCTCATCGGCGGCGTTGCCGAGAACTTCGGTTCCTCCTTCCGGCTCACTGACTCGCCCTACTTCGTGATCGAGGCCGACGAGTACGACACGGCTTATTTCGACAAGGGGCCGAAGATGTGGCACTACCTGCCGCAGACGGCGATCGTCAACAACATCGAGTTCGACCACGCCGATATCTACCGAGACGAGGCGGCCTACCGATTCGCGTTCGAGCGATTCATCAACCTCATTCCGAGGAGCGGTACGCTGGTCGCCGGCTGGGACTCGCCGATCGTCCAAGAGTTGGCACCGCAGGCCTTCTGTCCGGTCGAGTCGTTCGGCTACGGGGGCGATGAGCGGCCGCTCTGGCGGGCGGAGGACGTGGAATTCGGGGAGTCTCTGACCCACTTCACGGTCTGGAAGGGCGAAGAGCGTTGGGGCCCGGTCGAGACCGTGTTGTCCGGGGCGTTCAGCGTTCGCAACTGTCTCGCAGCCATCGCGGCGGCGGAGGCCGTTGGAGCGGATCGGGATCGGGTTCGCGAGGGATTCCGGTCCTATCGAAGCGTTCGCCGCCGCATGGAGGTCCGGGGAGAGGCGGCCGGCGTCGTCGTCATCGACGACTTCGCTCACCACCCGACGGCCGTTCGCGAGACCATCGACGCGACGCGGCAGCGGTTCGCGGGCCGACCCGTCGTCGGAGTCTTCGAGCCGCGCAGCTACACGGCGCAGCGGCGGGAGTTCCAGGAGCCCTATCGGCAGTCTTTCGCCGGTGCCGACCACGTGATCCTTGCGGGCCTCTTCCGACCGGAACGATACACGGAGGAGACCGGTCTCGACCCCCATCGTCTGGTCGAGGACCTCGAGGCCGACGGCATCGAGGCTCACTACATTCCGGCCGTCGACGAAATCGTCGCCCACCTGAAGGCCCGCCTCCAGGGAGGGGAGATTGTTCTCGTCATGTCCAACGGAGGATTCGGCGGGATCCACGAAAAGCTGCTGGCGGCGCTCCAAGGGAGGGATCAAGCCCAGTAGTCGTCAGTGCGGGAATCCAAGTGGGATGGATTCAACTTCCTGGGACCGCGGGCCTCTGGCCCGCATCGACGGCGTGTGACGGGCGGGCGAGACGCCCGCGCTCCCAGGGGATCTCGCGTGGTTCTGCACTACTTTGCGAGGCGCTAAGCCCGCTGATGTCCGGCCGGCTCGCACCATTCGTCGAGCCTGCCGGTCAGCGCGTCGATCGGGACCGTTTTCCTCCCATTTCCGTCTCCGTTCTCCGGCTTGAATACGACCGCGGACCAACCCTTCATTCCCACCGGCACGTACCACTGCCCGTCGAGGGTGAGCGGCAGCTTCTGAATCGCTCGGATCAGGACCCTTTCATATCGCGACCTGGAGAGTTCGCGCTCGGGAAAGAGGTTGTCCCAGGAGCAGAGCCGCCCGACGTGCTCGTACTCGACCGGGCGGTCGGGGAGATCGAGGAGCGAGGGGGCCTGGCCGCTGATCACAGAGCGGATCAGGCGGAAGGTGAACGGGTCGGATATGCGCCGGATCGGATGCCAGAAGCGGCGCATGATCCGTCGCGCGACCTGTCGCAAGCTGGCTGTCTTCCCGTCTCTGAGCGCGAGCGACTGGGCGTTCACGTCGCTGGTGAAAGGGCTCGACGGGAAGCTCGACTCGTGCGCCAACCAGCCACTCCGGGAAGTGTGCGGAATCGGATTGAAGTCCTCGAACACGGGGATCTGCATCCTGTCGAGCTCGCTCAGGTCGAAAGACGGCCACTTCATGACCTCTCTGGCGACGCCGACGATGAAGGTACCGGTGGCGATCATCAGAGCCGGGGAGGGGGTGAAGTCTACGGTGATCTCGATTCGGTCCCCGCGCGGTCGCACACCCACTCCGCTCGACCGCCGGTTGGTGGCGAGGAGCATGACCGGTGCTGGTAGGATGTAGACCAGCAGATGGGCGAGCTTTTCGATCGTCCGGTCCGGTCCCTCCGAAGGACTCGGCAGCTCGAAGGAGACATTGTAGTGTGCGCTGAACCCAACGAGAGCGGCGTCCTGCCTAGTCCTCTCTCCCCACTGATCGAGCGCGCGCCTGACTTCGAGGATCCCCTCCCAGAGCGATCGACCCGCTCGTGCGGCACAACCCCGTTCGATCTCCATGGCGGGCGTCGCGACTTCGATGACCCCCGTGTCGAAGTAGACGGCTCCGCCGGTGCCCAGGTGGTACGACGCCCCCGTCCGATGCATCAGCTCGTCGCCCAGGAAGGAGCGGGGATCACGGAAGATAGCCTCCGGCCGACTGGGTCGGCCGTCGATCATCAACGAGAACTCCGCCTCCATTCCCGTGGCGGCGAGGAGCAGTCGCTCGGGACTGGCTTCCGTCTTCCCGAACGTCTTCTTCCCTTTGTCGGTGCCGAGCTCAGCAGTCACTTTCATCCCTCCTCGGCGGATTCCCTCCCCGACTCGAGGGCTTTTTCCCCGTGGGGATAGACCAGCACGTAGCCGAGGTCGATATGCAGGTGGTCGAATGCGTAGCCGGGCCTCTGTCCCCAAGGCCTCGTGTAAGCGCCGGGGAGAATCGAGCGGGCGATCTGTGCGTAGCGCTCGACTCGTTCCCGGGTGTCGAGCAGATCGTCGCCGATCCGATAGATGTTCGCCGCTGTCCCCCACGAGTGGGGGGAAGCCGTCTTCGAAAGCTGGTGCGCGGGTGAGCGATAGCCTCCGTTCGCCGCGATGCGGATCACCCGGCCGACCTCGATTCGGAGGATCGCCAGGTGAGCCGCGAGAACGGTGATCGCGCACGGGATGTATCTCGGGAAGCTGCGCATCGACGGCGCCTCGCGGACGTCCACGTCGATCAGCTCCCAGAGGCCGAAGTGGGGAGCCAGCTCGATTTCGAGCGCCGCCTTCCAACTGGGCACCCGGAAGTAGTGCGTCGGCAGACGACGGGGGATTTCCTGGGCATCCTCGACCTCCTCACCGGGACGCAGGCGCTCGCAGAGCTCCTCCCGGAGGTCCTCACCGGTGACGATCTGCAAGTTGAGCTTCGGCGGCTCAAGCATCGTCGTCCGCCCCCACAACGTGGCGATAGACGGCGCGTGACAGGGCAGCGAGGGTGGCGCGCCGCCCGTACGTCGCCGAAGGGGGCCAGGCGGTGAGGATAGCGACGGCGTACGGCTCGCGATCGGGGAGGTAGACGAGCCCCGCGTCGTGGGCCATCGTCGAGATCTCGCCCGTCTTGTTCGCCACGCGCGCGTCGTCAGGGAGACCGGCGGGGATGCCGCTTCGAAACTCCTGCGCGTGCAGGATGTCCAGCATCTCATCGGAAGAGCTCGTCGACAGCGCTCCTTCCTCGATGAGCCGCAGGGCACCCACGAGCCCGTCGGCACTGACCCGATTGTTGATCCCTTGATCGAAGGCGGCATCGTCCTCGACACCCCGAACCAGTTCGATCCCCTCACTTCCAAGGCGGTCCAGCGCCGCTCGCAATTCGTCGATCCCGATGACGTCGATCAGGAGATTCGTGGCCAGATTGCTGCTCGTTACGATCATCTGACGAGCGAGATCGCGCACGCGCATTGTCTTGCCGATCTGTGCGTGGACCGAGCCCCCCGCGTCTCGCGACGATTCGACCCGATAGGCCGAGCCGTCCGCCACGCTCAGAAACCGATTCCGCACCTGCACTCGTGCGTTGATGTCGAGCAGGCTCGCCTCGACCGCGGCGAAGACGCCGATGAGCACTGGAACTTTGATCGTGCTGGCCGCGTGGAACCATTCGTCGCCGTGATGCGAGAAGGCGCGTTCACTTTGATAGTCGTATACGGACACGGCGACCGCCCTCGCACCGGCCTCCTCCGCGATCCGTTCGATGATGTCTGACAGCTTCCTTTCCGTGACCTGCTCCATGCTTTCCGGGCTCAACGGGCGAGGGGTTCTCGACGGAAGCCGACGGATGCCCTTCTCCGCCAGAAGTGCGCCAGCTCGAAAACGGGCGTATCGTTGGACTTTCGGCCAATTGCGAACGCCTACGTCCATCCGATCTGGTCTCAGGCGAAGCCGCGAAGACCGCGAAGTGAAACCATCGCCTGCCGCGGCCCGTACTAACCTAGATCGATGTCACCCCGCCGCCCGGCCAGCAGTCCGGCTCATGGCCGGCCGCTCGAATTGCCGATAGCCGATAGCTTTCTCCCAGGAGCCTACGAATGCACACCTCCCGTCGTAACCGGTTTCTCCAGTTTGCGATAGCGACTGCTATGATGGTCCCGTCACTGGTCGCTGCGCAGGTGGTCGATCGAGAGCTGACGCTGGAGCAGGCGATTGCCATCGCCCACGAGAGCAATCCCGGATATCTGCAGCAGAGGAACCAGCTCCGGACGGCGGAGTGGGGGGTGCGGGCGGCGTACGGCAACCTGCTGCCGACGCTCTCGAGCTCCACCGGGTTCGGGTACACGGCGGCCGGGGCACCGCGCTACGAGTCGGTCGCCTTCGACCGGCAGCCGGCGCAGCTCACTTCTCAGTACAACCTCGGTCTGAACCTGACGCTGGACGGCTCGACGATTCTCGCCCCAGGCGTCGCACGAGCGGAGAGGAGGGCGGCCGAGCAGACGGTGGACGGGGCAGCAGCGACGCTCGATGCCAACGTGACCCAGAGCTACCTCGCCGTGCTCGAAGCGCAGGCGACCATCGAGCAGGCCGAGAGGGAACTCGAGCGCACCGCCGAGCACGTGCGTCTCGCGCAGGCCCGGCTCGATGTTGGGGCGGGGATATCTCTCGACGTCCGCAGGGCCGAGGTCGAGATGGGGCAGGCGGAGGTTCAACTGCTTCAGGCGCAGACCACCGCCGCGAACAACCTCCTGCTGCTCGGACAGACGATTGGGATGATGTTGCCCGATGACGTCGTCCTCGCGGAGAGCTTCGAGCTCTTCGAGCCGACGTTTGCGGCCGACGAGCTGATATCGATCGCCGTGGCCGAGAACCCGACCCTGCAGGCCAACCGCGCACAGGCTAGCGCTGCCGCGACTCGTGCCCGGGCCGCGACGTCGACGTATCTGCCCAGTATCTCGTTCAGCGCTGGGTTCTCAGGCTATATTTCCCAGGCCGGGAGCATCGACCCCATCGTCGCGCAGCAACTCCGGAGTGTGGAGGGCCAATACCAGGGTTGCCTTACCCAGAACGAAGTCTTTTCGCGCGTCGGGATGGCCGCCGGAGACTGTGGCATCAACCCGGCTTCTCCCGGTTTCGAGGAGTCGCTCAAGGCGAACATCGACGCCGAAAACAGCGGCTTTCCGTTCGGCTACATCCGTCAGCCGGCGCGTGCGTCAGTCTCGCTCTCCCTACCGATCTTCACCGGCCTTACGCGCCAGCACGAGGTCGAACAGGCTCGGGTCGCGCGCTTGAACGCGGAACATCAGGTGCAGTCGCAGCAGCTTCAGATTCAGGCGGAGGTCGAGAGCGCGCTACGGAACCTGGAGACGGCGTACAGGTCGGCGCTGCTCCAGCAGAGGGACCGCGAGACGGCCGAGGAGGAGTTGCGTCTGGCGGAGGAACGCTTCCGTTTCGGTGCGACGACCAGCGTCGAGGTGGTCGATGCGCAGGCGGGCCTCGCCGAAACCGAGCGCGCGGAGATCGCCGCTCTCTACGAGTTCCACCGCTCGCTGGCGATCCTCGAGGCGGGGCTGGGGCAGCCCCTGGAGAGATAGGGTCCCATCTAGTCCCGCTGGGTTAGTGGCTCACGCGGATTCGGCCCCGCCGACGGGAACGGGATAGTGGCTGGCGACGTAGTCATCGACGATCCGCTGGAACTCCTCGGTGATCGAGTCACCTCGCAGGGTGACGTGATGTTCGCCGTCGACGTAGACCGGCGCTTTTGGCTCCTCGAACGTGCCTGGTAGGGAGATGCCGAGGTTCGCGTGCTTGCTCTCCCCCGGTCCGTTCACCACACACCCCATCACAGCCACCTTCATCTCTTCAACGCCGGGGTGTCTCTCGCGCCAGATCGGCAACTGGTCCCTGAGGTACTCTTCGATTTCTTCAGCGAGCTTCTGGAAGTAGGTGCTCGTGGTTCGGCCACAACCGGGGCACGAAGTGACTTGCGGGGCGAACGAACGGATCTCGAGCGATTGCAGGATCTGTTGCGCGACGCGAACCTCCTCGGTCCGGTCGCCGTCCGGCCGGGGAGTGAGGCTGACCCGGATGGTGTCGCCGATGCCTCGTTGGAGCAGAATCGCGAGTGCGGCGGTGGACGCCACGATGCCCTTCGTTCCCATGCCTGCCTCAGTCAAGCCGAGGTGCAGGGGATACTCACACGATTCCGCGAGGCGCTGGTAGATCGCGACAAGGTCCTGGACCGCGCTGACCTTCGCGGAGAGGATGATCCGGTCGTGTGGGAGCCCGACCTCCTCGGCAAAGGCTGCCGATCGTAACGCGCTCTCGACGATCGCCGTTCGAAGGACGTCCTGCGCATCGAGCGGATCGTCGCGCCCGGCATTCTCGTCCATCAGCTCGGTCAGGAGAGCCTGGTCCAGGGATCCCCAATTGACGCCGATTCGAACCGGCTTTCCGTGCTCGATCGCACACTCCACGATCGTGCGGAAGTTCTCGTCGTGACGCTTCGCACCAACGTTTCCGGGGTTGATACGATACTTCGCGAGGGCTTCTGCACACTCCGGATACCGGCTCAGCAGTAGGTGGCCGTTGTAGTGGAAGTCACCTACGATCGGGACCGGGACTCCGCGGGCGACCAGGCCGTCCCGGATGTGCGGCACCGCCCGAGCCGATTCGTCGTTGTTGACCGTAACGCGAACGATCTCACTTCCGGCACGCCAGAGCGCGGCGATCTGCTGGACCGTCCCTTCGACGTCCGCCGTGTCGGTATTCGTCATCGACTGGACCGCCACGGGCGATCCACCTCCCACGACGATGCCGCTAACGCTCACCGGAACGCTGGACCGCCTCCCCCCGGGCACCGTGGAGAGCTTCGAGTCGCTGACGATATCGAGACTGTTGTTCACCTCAAGGGATCTACTGGTATGATCACGAAATCTAGCGATTCCTAGGCAGACACGAAAACTGAGGTGGTGATTGACGATCCATCGTTGGGAAGGGTATGCGGCAGTCGTCGAATTGTTCCTGCCGTTCGTGTCCGTCGTACCCGGCGGCAATTTCACCATCGCGGGCGGCACCCCGATCCTCCCGGAGGGCATCGGCCGAGTCCTGTACTTCGCCTCAAAGCATAACGAAAATTGCCGGAGCCTTCTCGGGCGGTGCCCGAATCTTCGGCGAGCATCTCTCGGCCGATGCCGGTATCTCCGTCCTCTTCGTGACGAGATGGTGTGCTGCCTTCCGCTCGTGAAATTCGTCTACAGATTCGGTGCTTCGTGAGCCGACACCGGGGGCACTAACTCGAGCAACTTCACGGTGATTCCGATCCCGTTGCCGGCAGGCGAGGGTTCGAGGCGGTCCCCCAGGGAATCCACTTGCCAACCGGCGGAGGTCATTCGCCGGAGGAACTCGGCGAGGTGGAGGCGACCTGGGTCGGCGAGGAGGAAAGAGCTCTCGGGGCCGACGATCGCCGGAAGCAGCGTGACGAGAGCATCGACATTCCGGGGTTCGTAGAGCACGTCTGCCGCGACGACGAGCGGGAAGCGGTCGGACAGCCGATCCGGATCACGCCAATCGAGATGGAGAGTGCGAAGTGTGGGAAGCCGGTTGTGGCGGGCATTGTAACGAGCGAAGCGAAGAGCCTCGGCATAGTAGTCGGTGGCGAGGACGTCTACACCGCGGCGGAGTAGTGCCAGTGACGGCAGGCCGAGGCCGGCCCCGAGCTCGAGCGCGCGGGCCGGCAGATGCTCGCGGTCGAGGATCGCTCGAGCGAGCGCCCGCGCCGAGGGCCAGAGCTCGGCCCAGTAGGGCAGCCGCTCGTCGGCGCCAAACTCCCCCTCGTCAATCAACTCCTCCGAGGATTCCGGTAGGGTGATCGCTGCGGAAAAGCTCCGGTACGCGAAGCGCTCCGTACGCAGCCGATAGGCACCAAGATCGTCCGCTTCTTTCACGTCCCCATTCTACTTCCCTTCGGAGAGTTCAAAGTCGCACCCGCCTGAGAAACTCATCCTGGGATGGCGGACCCGCACACTTCCAGCGTGCGGGCGAGGACGCCCGCGCTCCCAGGGGTCGCCACGTCCAGCTTCTCGCCTGTTGGGGGCCCGCCCCCCGACTGAGGCTGGTTGCTCAGCAGTGTCATGCCCGCGAAGGTGGGAATCCAGTTTGTTCCATCGGCTGCTGCGTCCTGGATTCCCGCTTCCACGGGAACGACGACTGGAGATGACGGCTCCCGTCCTTGCAGCCGGAGACCTCTCCCGCGTACCTTTCGATGTTCGCTGGACCGCAGAAGGCCTGCACCATCAATGGTATACGCCACGCGCTGATGCGTCGACCCGGCCGGTTCGAGCGGCGCCTGCTTCTGGCGCTCGCGCTGTTCTCCCTCGTTCCGTCCCTCCTGGTGGTCGGGGTCGGGACGTTCCTGTTGCGCGAGACGGTTTCCCTGCAAGCGACGCCTGCCGGCTGGGAGCGGCTGGCCGAGTCAGGACAGGCCCTGCTCGAGCGGGCCGAGGCCTCCGGCGATTCGGCGCTGCTCGCCGCCTCCGCCCGCCACCGAGAAGAGCTGAGCGTTTCCGTGCTTCAGGCGCAGCGCTGGGGATACGTCAACCGTCGCATCCTCGACGTGCTGCCCTGGGTGGCGGCCACCTTCCTCGGCCTTCTGGGCATCCTCGCGGTTCGGTCAGCGCGGGGCATCGCACGTGAGCTCGCCCGGCCGATCAATGAGCTGGTTGGTTGGTCCGGCCGAGTCGCTCGCAGCGAGCCGCTCCCATCCCCCGACGATGACGAGTTCGTCGCGGAGGGTGAGTTCGCGATACTGCGCGCCTCCTTCCGCACGATGGAGACCGAATTGGAGGTTTCCCGTCAGCGGGCCCTCGAAAGCGCTCGGATTCGTTCGTCAGTCGCGCTGGCGCGAGGAGTCGCCCACGAGCTGAAGAACGCGCTGACTCCCTTGACGCTCGGCGTCCGCACGCTGAAACGGAAGAATTCGTGGGATCCGGAGGAACGCGAAACGTTGGAAGTGATCGAGGCGGAATCCGCGCGCCTCGAAGCCCTTGCTCGGGCCTTCTCGCAGTTCGGCCGACCTCCGGAGGGAACGCCGAGCACCATCGACGTGGGGGAGCTTCTCGACCACGTCGCCAGTACGCACCTCCCCCACCAGGTCGAGTATACGCTTCAGGTCGAGAAAGGCCTTCCGGAAATTCACGGGTATTACGATCCCCTTTCCCGTGTTTTCGCCAACCTGGTGCTCAATGCCTCCGAGGCGGTCGGTGAGGACGGCGGCGACATCAGCATCGACGTTCGGCGCACGGCCGACGAGGAAGTCGAAGTCTGCATCGTCGACAGTGGACCGGGGATCCAGGAAGAAGCGCTGCCACGGATCTGGGATCCGGACTTCACGACCAAGGCGCGAGGCACGGGGCTCGGGCTGGCGTTGGTTCAATCAGCAGTGCACGCGCACGGCGGTCGGGTCGCGGCGACCAACCGAGCAGGCAGAGGGGCCGAGTTCCGGGTAGTGCTTCCGATTAACGGAGTCGGGACGGTTTCGTCCGCGCCTCCACCCGCTACCGCGCAGACAGGACAGCCAGGTCCCGAATCGGTCGCCCGTGAAATGCTTCCCTTGTGACGTGATTCAACCGGATGTATACGGTTCTGATCGTGGATGACGAGGCGAACATTCGCCGCATGCTCGGTAGCTTGCTTCGCTCTGAAGGCTTCCAGGTACGGGAAGCCGATTCGGCTGCCTCGGGGGTAGGCGTCGCGCTCGAGGCGGAGCCTGACGTCGTGCTCCTGGACCTCGTCATGCCCGGCCGCACCGGCCTCGACGCGCTGCCCGAGCTCGCGGCCGGGGCACCCGATCTTCCGGTCGTCATGATGAGCGGTCGGGCGTCTCTCTCCGACGCTGTCAGCGCGACGAAGCTCGGTGCGTTCCATTTCCTGGAGAAGCCCCTCACCCCCGAGGCGGTGCTCTTGACGCTGCGATCGGCTCTCGAGCTGCGACGCACGCGGGCAATGAACCGAGCGCTCCAGGAGGAGCTCGGGCACAGAGGGAGGTTGGTCGGGGTCAGCGCGGCGATGGACAGGGTGCGGGAGATGATCTCCCGTCTGGCGCCGACGGACGCTCGGGTGCTCATCACCGGTGAATCGGGAACCGGAAAGGAGCTCGCCGCCTCCGCCTTACATCAGGGAAGCTCGAGGGCTCAGGGCCCGTTCGTTCGGGTCAACTGCGCCGCGATTCCTCGCGATCTGGTCGAGTCCGAGCTCTTCGGACACGAACGGGGTGCGTTCACGGGGGCGAACGAGCGACGGCGTGGCCGTTTCGAAATGGCCGACGGGGGTAGCCTGCTCCTCGACGAGGTCGGGGAGCTCAGCCTAGAAGCGCAGGCGAAGTTGCTTCGCGTTTTGGAGGCGGGGGAGATCGAACGCGTCGGGGGCACTCGGCCGCTCCCGGTCGACGTACGGACCATCGCCGCCACGAATCGGGATCTTCAGGCGGACGTGCGCACCGGCCGCTTCCGTGAGGATCTCTTCTTCCGCCTCCACGTGGTGCCTCTGGAGATGCCACCATTGCGCACCCGGCGGGAGGACATTCCCCTCCTCGTCGAGCACTTCCTTCGGTTGCAGCGCGAGAAAAGTGGGATCCGGCCACCGCGGGTTACTGAAGCGGCAGTAGCGTCGCTCCAGGAACACCCTTGGCCCGGCAATGTGAGAGAGCTGGCAAACATCGTCGAGAGAGTCACCATTCTCCATCCGGGTGAGGAGGTTGGTGGCGAGGAGGTGAACCGGCTCCTCGAAGGATTCCCCCCGAACGAGGCGAAGGGGAACGGTGCCGGAGACGCCGGGCTTGCGGACCGGCTCGACGACTACGAGAGGAAGCTGATCATGGAGGCACTCGATACGGCTGAGGGAAACATCGCGGCTGCCGCCCGACGCCTTTGTACGGACCGAGCGAACCTCTACCGCAGAATGCGTCGACTCGAAATTCCCCGCTGATGGGGGGCCGGCCTCCGTTCCAAGCAATGCGCAACGACCTCACACGTCCACTGCGAAGAGGGGCCATGAAGATTGTGCCTCGGAATGGCGAACTGATGGCGAAAAGCCGGCCGGTCTGCCGCTGGGACCGCCGTTCACTATCCTCTATTCACTTTTCTCCTTTCGCCGCGATCCTGTCGGTCTCAGCCTCGCTCGCGCTCACCGCCGTTCCGTTGCAGGCGCAAGACCCCGTCGTCGACCCCCCGTCACGGTGGGATCTGCCTTCGGACGTCGCGCAGGAAGTCGTACGGAGGCTGAACGACCCGTCGGTCGATCTCCGGGAAGGGGATGCCTCGGTACCCGCTGGTCTATCCCTCGAGACCGACGTGGCCGTCCTGGACGGCAGCCTGGCACTGGCGGGGTCGATCGTGGGAGATGTCGTCGTCGTCAACGGGGACGCCAGGCTTCTCGACGGAGCCTCGATCGAAGGCGACCTGCTCGTGATCGGGGGCGAGGTGGAGGGCAGCAGTTCGGCGCGCGTAGTGGGAGAAATCGCCAGCTACTCCGCAAGGCTGGTGTATGAGCGCACGGCGGGTCGGGTTCGCCTGCTGAGCGCTCCGAGAGGGGCACCACCCCCGACGGATCGGGAAGGCTACGCCGACTTCTTGATCACTACGGGCCAGAGCTACAACCGGGTCGAGGGGATGCCGATCTCTTTCGGTCCTCGTCTCGAGACCGAAGGCTCGAACCCGTTCCGGCTCCAGGCCCTGGGCGTCTACCGCACCGAGTCGGGTTTCACCCTCGATACCGACGAGATGGGCTACTTCGTGCGCGCCGACCAGTTCCTCGGCGGGCACCGGGAGTATCGGGTGGGCGCCTCGCTCTTTTCGCTCGTCGATCCAATCGAGGAGTGGCAGCTCACCGACCTCGAGAGTGGGCTTGCGACCTTCCTCTTCCACCGTGACTTCCGCGACCACTTCGAGCGCCAGGGAGGGAGCGTGTTCGCTGCCTGGGAACCGACCGGTTCGCGCTATAGGATCCTGGTCGAGGGCCGATGGGAAGAGCACCGAACGCGGGCAACTGGAAGCCCGTGGTCGGTCTTCGACAACGCTGAGGTCTGGCGGTACCAGCCGGTGATCGCTGAGGGCGACCTTGCGTCGATCGCCCTCGAAGCCAACTACGACAGCCGAAACGCGACCTGGAACCCCACCACGGGTTGGTTCGTGCACGGCCAGGTCGAGCAGGGGTACAGCGTCGATCTGGTGCAACCTTCGATCTTGCCGCAGGGGGGAGCCGGAGAGGTCATTGCTGCGCGAGAGTTCGGACGGTTCACGGCCGGCCTCCTCGATCTCCGCCGCTACAACCGAATCAATTCCGGGTCCCGGTTCAACGTGAGGGTGGTAGCCGGCGGGTCTCTCACCGGAGATCCCCTGCCTCCGCAGCGGCAGCATGCGCTCGGCGGCGAGGGCTCTCTTCCCGGATACCTCCTGTTCCGATCCGACTGCGGCGCCCGGATCACCCCGGTCAGGCTGGCCAGCGACCCGGACGGCACCACCGGGAACTTCTACTCCAACTACGGCTGCAACGCGTTCTCCCTGCTCCAGGCAGAGCTGCGCGGCAAGCTCTCCTTCCGCTTCCGATGGGATGTCGGTCCGTGGCGAGAGGACCCCGAATCCGGCGACCGGGTGTGGGACTTTGGCTGGAACCTCTCCCCCGATTGGGCACTCTTTGCCGACGCGGGCCGCGGCTGGTCCTTCGATCCGACCCGGCCGGACGAAGGAATCAAGGTGGACGTCGGAGCCGGTGTGCTCATCGACCGGATCGGACTCTACCTCGCGGTGCCGGTAACCGGAGGGCGTGGGGTCAACCTCTTCCTGAGGCTCGGTCCACGCTTCTGATGGGAATTGGCCGGAGTTGGGGATGGACTCCCGGACTTCTCCTCAGCTTGGCGGCTACACCGATCGTGGGTCAGGCGCCCGGGCTGAGCATGGGCGTCGGTCCGGCCACCCAGGGCTGGCCCGCCGTCGTCGAGACCGGCCCGCTCCTCGAGGACGAAGGCCTACGTGCAGCCCTGGATTCGGCGCTGCCGCTTCGATTTTTTCTCCGTGTGGAACTGTGGCGGCGGGGTCTCGTCGATCGCCTCGCAGGAGCGGATGAAGTGTCCGTAGCCATCGTCCAGGACCCGCTCACCGGAGGGTACTCCGTCGAGAGCTTCGGCGTGCAACGCCGCGTCCCGACGATCGACGCTGCCCACCTTGTCCTCAAGTCCCAGCTCTCGACGAACCTTCGGCCCAATGGTTCCGGCCGGTACTACTATCTCGGGGTCCTCGAGATCGAGACGCTCTCCCTTTCCGACCTGGAGGAACTCCGTCGCTGGTTACGTGGCGAAGTCGCCCCTGCTTTGGGTGGCCAGAGTCCAGGGACACGGGCGGTGGAGCGCGGATTGCGACGTCTGATGATCCGGGTCATCGGGCTCCCTAACCGTCGATTCGAGGCCCGCAGCCCCGGCTTCGAGACGGGCGAATAGATGGCCTTGCTTCAGACCCCGCGCATTCCGCTCGCAGACAGCCTTCAGATCGAGGTCCCTCTTCCCTGCGAATGACGACCTGGATGGTCCGCGCTACAGAAGGTGCTCGTCGCCTACTTCACCTATCTCCTCGTACTCCTCGATCGGAACACAGGAGCAGATGAGGTTCCGATCCCCGTACGCTGCCTCCACCCGCGAGACGGCAGGCCAGAACTTGTACTCCCGCGTCCAGGGCGCAGGGAAAGCACCGGTCTCGCGGCTGTACGGGTGCTTCCATTCGGTGGCCACGACTTCCTCGGCGGTGTGGGGCGCCCCCTTCAGCGGGTTGTCGTCCCGAGGCATCATCCCGAGCTCCACGGCGCGCGCCTCCTTCCGGATCGCGATCATCGCATCACAGAACCGGTCGAGCTCCTCTTTGCTCTCGCTTTCGGTCGGTTCGATCATCAGCGTCCCCGGAACGGGGAAAGAGACGGTTGGAGCGTGGAAGCCGAAATCCGTCAGGCGCTTCGCGATGTCCTCCACGTCGATCCCAGCCTGCGCTCGCAGGGAGCGCGTGTCGATGATGCACTCGTGGGCAACTGTCCCCGCCGCGCCTCGATAGAGGACGGGAAAGTCCTCGGCAAGCCGACTCGCGACGTAGTTCGCGTTGAGGATCGCGACCTTGCTGGCGAGCGTGAGCCCGGCCGCGCCCATCAACTCGATGTAGACCCAGGAGATCGGGAGGATACTGGGGCTTCCCCACGGCGCCGCCGATACGGATTGGCTCTCTTCACCCCCCAGCGGTACCACCGGGTGGCCCGGTAGGAACGGGGCGAGATGCTCGGCGACCGCGATCGGGCCCATACCGGGTCCGCCTCCACCGTGCGGGATGCAGAATGTCTTGTGAAGGTTGAGGTGGCATACGTCGGCACCGAAATCGCCCGGCCGGCAGAGCCCGACCTGGGCGTTCATGTTGGCTCCGTCCAGGTAGACCTGGCCACCGTGGGCGTGCACGATCTCACAGATCTCCCGGATCGAGGTCTCGAAAACGCCGTGGGTCGACGGATAGGTGACCATCAGGGCAGCGAGCCGGTCCGAGTTGGCCTCCGCCTTGGCCCTCAGGTCAGCGACGTCGATGTTGCCCTCTTCGTCGGTGCGGACGACGACGACCCGCATCCCTGACATCACGGCGCTGGCCGGGTTGGTGCCGTGCGCGGACTGCGGGATCAGGCAGAGGTCTCGTTCGGATTCGCCCCGTGAGGCGTGGTAACGCTTGATCGCGAGGAGGCCGGAGAACTCGCCCTGCGATCCGGCATTCGGCTGAAGCGACACGGCGTCGAAGCCGCAAATCTCCTGCAGCTGCGTCTCCAGCTGGGTGAACAGATGCTGGTACCCCTCTGTTTGTTCGCGTGGCGCGAAGGGATGAAGCCGCGCGAAACGGGCCCAGGTGACGGGGACCATCTCGGCTGTTCCGTTCAGCTTCATCGTGCACGAGCCGAGCGGAATCATCGACGTAGTCAGCGAGAGATCTCGCGACTCGAGCCTTCGCATGTAGCGGAGCATCTCCGTTTCCGAATGATGGCTGCTGAAGACGGGATGCTCGAGGTAGGGAGTCGTCCGTCGCACCGAATCCGGGATCGCGGTGCCCTGGGGGTCGCCGCTGGCGAGATCGTCCTCGGTTTTGGCCCCGAGGAGCTCCAGCAGGTTGGTCAGATCCTCGTCGTCCACGGTCTCGTCGAGCGCGATGCCGACAGTGCTCTCGTCGATCGGTCGCAGGTTGATCTCTGCGTCGCGGGCTCTCTTCATCAGCGCCGGCGCGCCACCGTCGGGTTCGACGCAGAGTGTGTCGAAGAAGCTGTCGTGCACGACCGTATGACCCAACCTCCGGAGTCCGGCGGCCAGCTTTGTCGCCTGCTGATGGACCCGCTCGCCGATCCACCTCAACCCGCCGGGACCGTGATACACGGCATACATGCTTGCGACGACCGCCAGAAGGACTTGCGCCGTGCAGATGTTGCTGGTCGCCTTCTCGCGCCGGATATGCTGCTCCCTCGTCTGGAGGGCCATCCGAAGCGCCGGCCTCCCCCGGCGGTCTCGCGACACGCCGATGATCCGGCCGGGGATCATCCGCTTGTATTCCTCGCGCGTGGAGAAGAACGCCGCGTGCGGCCCGCCGTAGCCGAGCGGGACGCCGAACCGCTGCGAGTTGCCGACGGCGATATCCGCACCCAGCTCGCCTGGTGGCGTGAGGAGGGTGAGCGCGAGCAGATCGGTCGCCATGGTCACGAGTGCGCCGGCTTCCCGCGCGGCGGCACAGACCTCCCGTAGATCCTCGATCCGGCCGTCGCTCGCCGGGTACTGCAGGAGCACCCCGAAAACGGAGTGGCCGAAGTCTACCTGCCGATGGTCTCCGACCACCACATCGATGCCCCGCGCCTCGGCGCGTGTCTGGACCACGTCGATCGTCTGCGGATGACAGGCCGACGAGACGAAGAACGTGTTCCTGTCGTCACCGCCCTTCACGGCGTAGCTCATCGCCATCGCCTCGGCAGCGGCCGTCGCCTCGTCAAGGAGGGAGGCGTTGGCGATAGGCAGCCCCGTCAGGTCGATCACCACCGTCTGGAAGTTGAGGAGCGCTTCGAGTCGCCCCTGAGCCACTTCTGCCTGGTATGGGGTGTATGCGGTGTACCAGCCCGGATTCTCCAGGATGTTGCGCTGGATGACGGGCGGGGTAATACAATCGCAGTAGCCCATCCCGATGTACGAGCGGAACACTCGATTGCGCGACGCGATGCGCTCGAGCTCCGTAAGGACCTGCGACTCGGTTCGGGCCGGTGGAAGATCGAGCGGGCGGCGCAGGCGGATGTCCGCCGGGATCGTCACCTCGACGAGGTCGTCGAGCGAGTCGAAGCCGAGCGCCGACAGCATTTCGTCGACGTCGGTCCGATTCGGTCCGATGTGCCTGGGTACGAAGGTTCGGCTCTCTAAGAGGTCTTTATCATCCACGCGCAGTCAGCAGCGATAGGGCGTACGGCACGAAAACCAAGAAATCTAGCGGGCCGAGAGCCCGTCCCGCCAGAAGCCGATCGACGGACGGCCCGTAGCGGAGGGTGTCACACTCGCTACCCCGGACGCGTTCCTCAACCAGTGGATCCGTCGCCGGAGGATGGGGCGGGTTGCGGATATATTGGCATGACCGAAACCTGGAGCGTGAAGAGTTATGAACCCCTGGACCCGAGCCAACGTCCAACTTATCGCTGGCATTATGAGCGGCTTCATCCTGTGGGGATGCGAGTCGGAGGCGACCGGACCGGCCGAGGAGCTCGAGAAGCTCCCGCGCCCGCTGACGTCACTCGAAACTTCCGTAGTGACTGGCAGCAACACGTTCGCTTTCGATCTGCTGCGGGCCGTGAATGCCGGGGCAGAGGGGGAAAACTTCTTCGTCTCCCCCTTGAGCGTCTCGATGGCTCTCGGCATGACGTTGAACGGTGCCGCTGGCGAGACGTACAACGAGATGCAGGCGATGCTCGGCTTCGGCACGCTGTCCCAGGAGGAGATTAACGAGGCCTACCGGGGTTTGATCGACCTGCTCCTCTCTCTCGATCCCAACGTTGAGATGGCGGTCGGGAACTCGATCTGGTATCGCGATGGCTTTCCCGTGGATAGCGCCTTCCTGGACGCCGTCGTCAACGCGTTCGATGCGCAGATCGAGCCCGCGAATTTCGAAGATCCGGCGACCGTGGATCGCATCAACGGTTGGGTGCGAGACGTGACCCGGGATCGGATCCAGGAGCTCCTCGATCGGATCTCTCGGGACGAGGTGATGTTCCTCATCAACGCCGTCTACTTCAAGGGCAACTGGCGCGCGCCGTTCGATCCGCAGCGGACGGTCGACGACGACTTCGAAGGGCTCGACGGGCAGTCCACGCCGGTCCGGATGATGAACGCGGACGGAACCTTCCTCCACTCGAGCGGTGAGGGCTATCGAGCAATCGAGCTGCCGTACGGGAATGGAGCCTTCGCGATGACCATCGTACTCCCGGCGGGCGATTCCGATGTCAACGAGCTGATCGAAGAGCTGAACGGCGGACGCTGGACCGAGGTCGTGAACGGAATGAGCGAACAGCGGCTGATGCTCGCTGTGCCTCGCTTCGAGCTCGAGTACGATGTCAAGCTCAACGATCCGTTGAAGAGTATGGGAATGGAAGCCGCCTTCGTCGACTCGACGGCCGATTTTTCAAGAATTTCACCCGCCGGGGGCCTCTACGTCACGCGCGTCGAACACTCCAGCTTCGTCAAGGTGGATGAGGAGGGAACAGAGGCCGCTGCGGCCACCAACGTCGGCATCGGGATCGTCTCCGCTCCCCCCTCCTTCCGAGTGGATCGTCCTTTCCTCTTCGCGATCCGGGAGCGCTTCTCGGGCACGATCCTGTTTAGCGGCAAGATCGTCAGCCTCGAGGAGGCGTGACCTCGTCACCCGTCACCCACACGGCAACTACAATTCACCACAGAGCCTCCCAATGCGCCCTGCCTTTCCCGCGATTCTCATCATGTCTGCTCCGGGTTGACCGACGAGTGGAGCGTTTGCCCACCGAGTCAGCCGCGCCATGCGACTCGGCCGCGCAAAATACGGAACGCCCGCACGACATACGAGCGGCACACCCGGCCGAGCGACCCACCGACACCGGCTGGTAGCAGCATGTGTGTCGCACGGCGAACGTATTCGACCGGAGTAGCCGCCCACATGAATCGGTCATCGAGGGTGAGCCTGTCGAGGCACTGGGCCGTGGCTGGCGTGACCCGATCGATCACCCTGCGCTGGGCCGGTGTGGCCGCGCGCGCCAGACGTTCGCGAAACGCGGGATCGATTGCGCCGGGCGTGAGTCGTTCGAGGAGCTCGAACGTAGGGTAACTGAATCGCTCGGCTCGATAACGGTGCAGCAGTGCTGAGAGATCGTCCCACGTGTAAGATCGGCCGGCATCGCGGCGCAGCAGGAACGCCAGCTCCACCAATCGGACCAACATCAGGTTGTACAGCCCTCGCGACGCGTGCACCGCGAGGTGTGCGGTCAACAATGGCTGCGCGAGCGCCGTCGCCCGCTCGCCGGCCCACGGCGCGGCCACGAGCATGTCAGCCGGTACGTCGAAACGGACCGTCCGCACACCATAGAAGTCCACGTCGAGCGCGTTGTGCAGATCCACATTGTACGGGTTGTCTTCGTGGTGCATCTCGAATGAGCGGAGAGTGGTGGGCGCGTTCGGCGATTGCCAGTTAGAGCGATAGTACGCGTGCGTGCGTCGGCTACCGGGCACGAGCGAGTAGCCGGCGGCCCGCAACGCGAGCTCGGCGCGCGACACCTCGCTCGCCGGGACGAGCAGGTCCAGATCGGCCATCGGCCGCAGGCCCGGCGCCGGAAAGCAGGTCCGCGCCGTGTGTGCACCCTTGAGCGCGGTCACGGCCACACCTGCCGCGTCGAGCGTGCGGACCGTCTCGCGCAATGCGTCGAGCATCCGCAGGTCGCGTCGGCGCCCATGCTCGAGGTGCAACGCGAGCCGCTCACGGACACGATCAGAGGTGAGGAGCATTCCCTGTTCGACCCACCACCCGAGCAACGGTCCCATGCAGGATGTGAACGCAGCGACGTCCAACGCGGCCAGACTCGCGTCGTCGCCACCTGCCATGGTCGTGCGTGTGCCGCGACCCGCCAATACCGCGCGCGTAACCCGCTCGATCTCGACCAGCGCCTTGCGCCAGTCCTCCAGCCGGACATCCGGCCAGACGTAGAACGGGTGGCCTTGCCGGCGCGCCCAGCGCAGCCGTTCCTCGACGCGTTCGACCACCGGTTCGGCAGTGCCTTGCCGGTTCGGCGGAGGCGCGTGTACTGTTGATTTGTTTCTCAGCGTTCTACCTACTGAAGGATCTCGTTCCGTCAGGCATTGACAACGTTGCTTCCGTCCGATCGAGCGTCAACCGACTGCGCGTGCTGCCCGACCACCCTCGTCCGCGCAGACGCATGCGCGCAAGGGTCGAATCGCCGTTCGGCGCCCACAGGGAGTCACACACATGAGCGAGCCAACCACCTCGATCGGAGCAGGCCCAGCTCGACGGTCAGGTCGAGCGGCTCAGCCATCCAGACTCAGTCGGACGCTCCTGGCGGCGTCGGTGATTCTGACCGGGAGCGGGTGCGCGGAGTCTCCTTTCGAGCCCCAGCTTCGGCCGCCCATCGACCTTCCCGCTGACCTCGCCGGCGTCTCGTTCACCGCTGAGGGCCAGCCCACGGCGCCGTACATTCTCCTCGAGATCCGGCACGCCGAAGGATTCAGCGGATTCGTTGCCGTGAACGCCAACGGGCGCCCCGTCTGGTTTTTCCGGACGGTCGGAGGCCCGTTCGGGGCCACACGGCGAGCGAACGGCAATTTCGTCTTCCTGGATAGGGAGCGCGGCCTGCTGGAGGTCACGGTCGACGGTCAGGTGACGCGTGAGCTCGCCCAGGAGGCGCGGCCTGGCCGGTTCATCCATCACGACGTCACGGCCACGGACAGCAACACGATTCTGTTCATCGCCGAAGACGTGAGGCAATGGCAGGGTGAGCCACTGACCGGAGAAGCGATCTGGGAATGGACCCCGGAGGACGGCTCGGTCGTCAGGCTCTGGAGCGCATTCGACCACCTGAATCCCGAGGTGGATTGGGGGCCGCGCTCCACCACTACGGATTGGCTGCACGCCAACGCGCTGTCAGTTGGCCCGAGGGGCAATATCTTGCTGAGCTCGCATTTCCTGGATCAGGTCCTTTCCATCGCTCCCGACTGGCTCAACCTCGAGTGGAGGCTCGGCGGCGTCGGCGCTACGATCGCGGTGGACGACCCCTTCTCCGGACAGCACACGGCGGCGGAAACCGAACCCGGTCATGTGTTGGTATTCGACAACGGCTTCGCGCGCGAGGAGGCGAGGTACTCCCGCGCGGCGGAGTACGAGCTGGGCGAGGGAACGGCGAGCAAGGTGTGGGAGTGGCGGCCCGAGCGGGACAACTGGGCTCGGGTCATCAGCTCGGCGCGGCGGCTGCCCAATGGCAATACCGTCGTCGCATTCGGGACCGAGAACGATCCGATGCTGGGCTCGACCGGCCCGATCGAGGTTTACGAGGTGACCCGCGGCGGTGACGTGGTCTGGCACCTTCGCCTCGAGGGCCAGGTCAGCTCCATGTACCGGGCAACGCCCCTGTTGGAATTCTAAGTAAGTAGAAACGAACGTGTACGTGCGCACGATACGAGTACGTGTACGTGTACGTGGACGTTGAGTCTCATGAATGACCATTGTCGTACTCGTACTCGTGCACGTACTGGTCCGTTTCATCCGGTCACTGTGGCTGGCGTCCCGTCCGCTCGAGGTGCAGGAGCACGTGATCCGCGAGCAGAGCCGCCGGACCCGTGAGCACGCGATCAGCGGCCTCGAGGGCGCCGACGGTGCGGGGGAAGCGCGAGATCCAGGGCTCGGCCGCGCTCGGCGGCACGAGGACGCCGATGCCGCGCACTCGACGTAACTCGAACCACGGCGAGAGCGACCGTGCCACCTGCCGCGGGGACGGATACCATACGTGGAAGTGCTCGCCGCCGAGGCGCGCCGGAGCGCCTGAGCCTCTGAATCGGCGGACAGCCGCCTTCCAGTCGCGGTGGATGAGCTGCACGACCACCTCACCGATCGAGCACGGGCCGAAGATGACCAGGATGCAGGCGGCGCCAGGTCGCAGGAGCTTCGCAAGCGGGGCGGCAACCGTCGAGAGGTCCGGTACGCAGTTGAACGCCGCAAAGTTCGAGTACGCCCCGTCGTGCGGCGAGATCCCCTGCTCCCGGGCGCGTTCCGCGAATTCGTCCAGCTCTTCGAGGACGAGCTGCGCAACCGGCGCCCGCGCCGTGTAGCCGGCGCGCTTGATCTTCTCCGCCGCGTTCACGACCATTTGTGGCGATCCGTCCGTGACCGTCACGTGGTAGCCGCGCTCGAGCATGAACAGCGCGTCTTCAGCGGTGCCGGCTCCCAGTTCGAGCAAGCGATCTCCGGGCGCGAAGGTGTCGAGCAGATATCGCTGCACTGCCCGTCGCTGCGCGGCGACGCTGAGCCACCCACCAAACCGCTGGTCGAAACGATCGGCGGTCAGGTCGAACGCGCGGACTGCCGGCGGCAGTGTCGACGGGCCGTGCGAGGGCTCGGTCACGACGCCTGACCTGCTGGCGTTCTGTCTAGCCTGTCGCCTGCGGGTGCACCCGCGAGCCCTGCGTAGACCTCTTCGAATCGCGTGCAGGTCCAGTCCGCATCCTCGCGAATCGCCATGAGTTGCGCTCGCCGCGCGATCGCGAGTCGGCGCGCGTCATCCTGCAGCAGATCGTCGACCGCCCGAGCGAGGGCGACGGCGTCGCCTATGGGAACGGCCGTGGCGGCTTCGGGCGCCCAGTCCGCAACGTGACCGACTTCCGTACCGACGGTCGGCACACCGACCGCCGCCGCCTCCAGCATGGCGACCGGTCCCGCCTCGTGCCGGGACGCAACCACCATCAGGTCCGCCGCACGGACGATGGGCACCGCGCGGCGCTGGGGCACGAACCCGTGAAACGTCGCTCGATCCGCGACGCCGAGCGCGCGAGCGAGGCGCTGGACCACACCGCCGGACGTGTCCTCGCCAATGAAATCCGCAACCACCGGCCGGCCCGCGGCTGTCAAGCGCGCCATGGCATGGAGGAGGGTTGCGTGGTCCTTGACGGGCGTGAGGCTGCCGACCTGAACGAGGCGAGCCGGCCGATTGCTCGGGCGCGGCCGCGGCGGCTCTGGCCGCCATACGGTGGTGTCCACGCCCAACGGGATCCGGATCGGACGGCCGCCCGCGCGGCTGACGAGGTCCAGCATCGGGCCGCTCGCGGCCGTCACGCGATCCGCGTGACGAACGACGAAGCGCGCCAGTGCACGTCTCCTCTTCCGGCGTGCGCCGAAGCTCACCTCGGGCAGGTAGACCAACTCTCCGCCTGCGACGTGCACGACGACCGGCCGCCGGCACAGCCGGGCGGCCAACAGCGCCAGTTCTCCGGGGCCGCCCCCCCAGAACGCGTGGAACACGTCGAACGCGGCCGCGCGATGCAAGCGCACGAGTGTTCGCAGCATAGCGGTCCGATGGGCGAGCGAGCCGGCCGGGGCGCCGACATTGTGAATCGTGGCACCGAGCAGCGGCCACCTCGCCGGCCGCGGCTCCTGACGGGGCACGACGACGTGAACATCGTGAGACGGTGCGAGCCGCTCGATGAGCCACAGGATCGCCGGAATCACGCGGTGCTCGCCATCGCGATTCACACCCCCGGGCACCACCAACGCGATCCTCATCGGCCGACCTCGGGGTCCCCGCGCGACGCAGTCGCGTGGGGTGAGGCCTGCGCTACCGGCGACGTCCCCACCGGATCCCGGGCCCGCGCCATCAGGGGGTTGCTTCCGACGAGCACGGTGGCGAACGCGACGACGCTGCTTCGGAGCATATCCGTCCGGCCTCGCGCAGCGAACATCATCGACCTTCCCACTAGCGACCATATCAGCCATGCGACGCTCGTACGCGAAAACCGCCCGCTCGTCCGCAGGAAATAATCGAGCGCGAGCACGCGCTGGAGAAAGGCGTCGGCCGGGTCGAGCCGGTTCGCCGCTGCGCGGTGGTGCAGGACTGGCAGATCCACGAGCACGGCGATCGGGCACTCGCCCGGGAAGCCGAGGGCGACGCCGTAGTTGTCGCCGATGCCGTGCGCGCCGAGCCGCTCGTCATACGGTGAGCCCAGCAACCAGCTTCGACGGACGAGAGCGGCACCCAATCCGTACGTGGCCGTGTGGAGCACAGCGTCACTCACCTGGGTCACCAACGGCCAGCCGGCGACAGTCCAGGTGTTGCCCCTGCGCCGATACCAGCGCCCGAGCGCCCGGAGCGGTGGGGCACCGAGCCAGCCCGTCTGGGCCGCCTCGACGTCCGCCCAGACCGTGAGCTGGAACAGGAATGCGAACGCCAGGTGCCGAACGGACGGTCGAGCGAAGCCATGCGTGAATCCGCCCGCGCCATCCGCCTCGCGGATGAGACCCGTAACCGCTCCCTCGTTCGGGTTCGTGGCCAGGTACGCGACGAGCCTCGCGATGTACTCCGGTGGCAGCTCGATGTCGTCGTCGCAGAGCAGCACATGCGAGCCGGTGGCCTTTCGGATTCCGATATTGCGCTGAGCGCACAGGCCCGGGCGTGTATGCAGGCAGACCAAAGGCGGAAGCGCCCGATTCGAACCGCGTAGTGCCGGCTCTTCCAGCGGCTGATCGCTTGCGTCCACGATCACGATCTCGTGCGCCGGCCGCGTCTGCCGGCCGAGCGCTTCGAGCGTGCGGGCAAGATTCGCCGGCCGGTTCCGCGTGGGAATGACCACCGAGACGACCGGCTCAACCGCCCGGCCCGTGCCGCCACGATGAACGACGGTTGACGCCCTTGCCACAGCCATAGCATTACTCTAACCCTGAGCCAGGTACATCGCCAATCGGTTCGGTGCACGCCTCCGCCAGACAGGCTCAACCTTTGCCCCAGCCGGAGACCGATGGTCGATCCGCTGTTCCAGGAACCTGCTGCGTCCCACGTCGTCCGTCTCCCGGTATTGGGCGTGACGACGACGTTCGTTACCGACTCGCCCGCCGTCTTCGACACCATTCTCGACGTTTACGGTGGCTGGGCCGACCTCGACGCACGCTCGGGCGTCGTCGCGCCATCCGGAGCTACCGTGAAGATCATGGTCCACGATGATCCGGGTACTCCCGACGCGGAGCCGGCGTTCGGCCATCGCGTTGTCGACCCCACGCTGCTGCGCGTCGCGTGGAACGGCGGTACGGGTGTGGCGGACGCACGCCGCCTCGAGTCCATTGCTCACCTGTCGGCCGACCTCGTAGAACGCAAGACCGAATTCGTGGAAGGCGTGCTCGAGCCGCTGACGCTGTTCCTCCTCGGCGCGCTGGATCGCGAGCCGCTGCACGCCGCCGCCGTCGTCCGTGGCGATAGCGCAATCCTGCTGGCCGGTCCGAGCGGGACCGGGAAGAGCACGCTCGCGTACGCGGCGTGGCGTCATGGCTTTTCGCTGCTGGCCGATGAGCCTGTGTACGTCCAGTTGCGGCCAGACTTCCGCGTCTGGGGCCGGCGGTCCAGAGTGCACCTGGTGCCCGATTCCACGGTCCACTTTCCCGAGCTGCGCGATCACCCGCCTACTCGCCTGCCCAGTGGCAAGTCCAAGGTCGTAGTCGAGCTGCGTGATCGAGTACGGCGGTACGCGGATCATGCCGGAATCTGTCTCCTGAGGCGTCGCGACGAGACCCGGCCCGCGCTCGAGCGCATCGCGCCCGAACGAGCCGTGGCCGAACTGAGTACCGACCTGGAGCCGGGGTTCGATCTCTTTGCCGGCACGATTCGCGAGCGACTCGCCCGGATCGCGCAACGCGGTGCGTGGAGGCTGACGCTGAACAGCTGGCCCGACCAGGCCCTCCCGTTTCTCGACCAGGTCGCGACCGAGCTGGAGAGCGTACCCTGAGCGCGCCGGCTCTCCACTCGCCATCCGCCGAAGCCGTAGCGATCGACGCGCGGCCGTGGCGTGGCTCCGGCCCCCCTGGCCGCGTGCTGGCGATTCGGCTGCACGCGCTGGGCGACATGGTACTCACGCTTCCATACCTCCACGCACTGCGCCGCGTGGTGCCGCACGCCGAGCTGGATTTCCTGACTCGCCGCGAGGTCGCGGACATCCCCAGGGGTATCGTACTGTTCGACCGTGTCTTCCAAATCGGCGGCGGCCGCGATCACCGCCGTCAGCTCCTGAGCGCACTCGCGCTCGTACCCCGACTCCGCCTGCGACGCTACGACGTCGTGCTGGACCTGCAGCGGAACCGCGTCAGCCGGGCGGTTCGGCGCCTGCTCGGCGCATCGGCGTGGAGCGAGTTCGATCGGTTTTCGCCACGCCTCGCGGGTGACCGCGTTCGCTCGACCATCGAGGCGGCCGGCTTCGGACCGCTTCGCGTCCACCCCGAGCTGCAACTGCACGACGCCGGCGGCGGCTCGGACAAGCTCCGCGCGGCCGGGTGGGACGGCGCAGCCGACATCGTGGTGCTCAACCCTGCGAGCACCTTTCCGGGACGACGGTGGCCTATCCAATCGTACGAACGCTTCGCACGACTGTGGCTCGAACGGATCTCGAACGCCACGCAATTCATGGTGCTGGGATTGCCATCGCTCCGCCGGGAGGCGGAAATGCTCGAGCGAGCACTCCAGCACCGGCTGCTGAACCTGGTCGGTCGGACGTCCGTCATCGAAGCGTTCGCGCTGGTCCGGCGTGCGTCGCTCGTGCTGTCCGAGGACTCGGGACTCATGCACATGGCGTGGGTCGTGGGAACACCGACGCTCGCCCTTTTCGGCGCGAGCCGGAGCGACTGGTCCAGGCCGCACGGCACCTACTCCGACTGCCTGGCCGCCTGCCGGGGCGCCGAGCATGACTGCATCATCGACGGACGATGCCACGCGGCGCCGCCCATCTGTCTCGAGGAGGTCTCGCCCGAAGCGGTCCTTCAGCGCGCGCTCGAGCTGCTGCACCGTACCGCGGAGCGGGCGAAGTCGATCGACGCGGGCGCCTGACCGTGAACGGTCAACACTCGACCTCCAATGGGCTGCCAACGCCGGCAGCGGACAACGCGATGGCACGCTCCGTCGCTCGGGCGAGCTGGCGTGGCACGATCTTCCGGACGCCTCCGACGATGACCGGCTGACCTGACAGACCGACGTCACGGGCGATCGCCTCGTCCGCCAGGACGGGGCGTCCTCCGACCAGCACCAAGCCGATGTCCGCCGGTCGCGCATCGAAGAGCGATGTGCGCACCAGAATCACATCGGCCGGCGCGCCAGGCTCGAGCGACGGCACCGGCAGATTCAGACGCCTCGCCGAGACTTCGCCGACGGCCGCAAGGAGCCGTGTATCGTCGATATGACCGAGCCGACGGGCGGCGCGCAACTCGTCGAGCAGCGTGCCGTCGCCCGTGAGCAGGGAGTCCGAGCCGAGCAGGATATCGATCCCGCTATCGAAGAGCTCCCGCGGCGCGGTCATCCCGAACAGGAACCGGTTCGATGTGGGGCACCACACCACGCCCGCGCCCGCCGCGCACAGCCGCGTGATGCCCGGGCCGTCAACGCCAACCGCGTGCACGGCGAGAAGACGAGTGTCCAGGAGGCCGGTGAGATCTAGCTGGCGGATCTCGTTCGCCGCTCGCCGGTTCGTGCCCTCCGCCAAATGGATGCAGAGAGGGAGGTCGGTCCTGAACGCGCGGGCCTGCTCCACCGCTTCGTGTGGCTCCAACCCCAACGAGTGGAGCGTGCGCACGTTGGCGAGTCGGAGGGGGAAGTCGCCATCGAAAGCAGGCTCCCAGGCATCGTGGTGCACTACCGTCGTGACACCGCCGAGCAGGTTCTTCAGAGCGCCGAAGAGCAGCGCATCACGCCGGTCGAGCATCTTCGCCCGCGCGATCTCCGCCGCGCAATGCGCGTGGATATCGGCACCCCACGCGTATGCATCCTCGTAGGGCGGCGAGCCGAGCTTCGAATAGTGGTTGCGGTGCAGGTGATCGTGCGCATTGATGAGGCCGGGGTAGAACCGCCCGGTTTCGACGCGGACGATCCGGTCGGGTCGTGTCGCGGGGTCGACGAAACGGCCGTCCCTCACCGCAACGACAGTTGCCGGAGAGGCGGAACCTGGGGGATCGCGCTGGAAAGCCCCACCCTCGGCCTCGAGGCGGAGGATCATGCGCGGAACAGGAGTGCGAGCACCAGCGGGAGCCCGCGCTGCCGCTCGTATGCCGCCAGCCGACCGGCCGCGACGTAGAACTGCCGGACTGTTGGGCCCACGGCCGGTTCGATGGTCCGCTCGAGGGTCAACCCCGCGCGCGTCGCGGCATTCACGTGCACGCCGACGTCGTGGATGTGGTGCTCGACCACGCGCAATGTGCCTCGCGCGTCGCGAAACGACCGCACATGACCCGCCGACGCCGCGGCGGGGTGGAAGTCCGTCACGATCACGTATGCACCCGCGCGCGCTGCGCGTGCGAGCTCGCGGTACGCATCGCCCAGGTCGGGCACGTGTCCCGCCGCAAGGCGGAACCAGACGATGTCGAAGAGACTCTCGAGAAACGGAAGCGCGCGCACGTCGGCAACCGCCAGCGCGCGCGGCGTGCGACGCCGCGCCTGCGCACGATGGATCATCTCGTGCACGAGATCGACGGCCACGACGCGTCGTGCCCCACCAGTTTCGGCATCGGGCAATCGACGCCCCGTGCCGCACGCCGCATCGAGGAGCGCCTTGCCCCGTAGCAACGGCATCAGGTCGCGGACGCAATCCCGCTCGAGGATCGTGACCGGATTCTCTGCATCGTAGGAATCCGCCCAGAGGCGGTACGCTTCGCGCGCGGGAAGCGGCGTCAGGTCGGCGGGCACGGTCATCGCTGACTGGTGCCCATTACACTAGAAGGCCGTTGATAAATCGCGCAGCTCTGCGTTACGCTTCCTCGCCGCTCCC
>WHSP01000430.1 GCA_009380025.1 Gemmatimonas sp.
TACATGGCCGGCATCCACGACGAAGCCGAGTTCGACAAGATGGCCGAGCGGATGCATCTCTTCGGCTACGGCGAGAAAGTGAAGTGCTACTCGCTCATGGTGCTGGGCGAATACGATCCGCTGTGCCACCTCGAAGAAGGTCTCGCCTATTTTCAGGAAGTCGCTGGCCCGAAAGAGATCTGGATCCTCGAGAACGAGAACCACGTGCCGCGACCGAGCCGCAATTTCGGCGGCATGCTCGCCGATCCGCTGGTGGTCGATTGGCTCAAGGACGCGCTGACGGACAAGAAGCCGAAGGACTTGAACCAGGCGGTGTTCGTGCACGACCGCACTGGCGCGGGGCCCTACAGCAAGCCGATCTCGGGTGTCGAGGACGTGTATCTGGGGAGGCGGTTGGAAATTTGAGCGATGGAACAGAGTGAAGGGTGAAATGTGAAAAGTGAAACCGCCGAACGGCGGCGCTCCTGTTCACTCTTCACTCTTCACTCTTCACCCTTCACTCAATTGCTCCACAACCGGTACTCGTTATAGACCGCCCCCAGATTGCGTACGCGGATGCGGAAGTTGCCGGTC
>WHSP01000431.1 GCA_009380025.1 Gemmatimonas sp.
TCATCTACGTGGATGGCGTTCGCCTGGACAATAACGCCTACGCGGGACCTCGCGCTCACGGTGGCGCGATGATGTCGGTGTTCGACGATCTGAACCCCAACGACATCGAGACCATCGAGATCATCAAGGGCCCCGCCGCGGCGACTTTGTATGGGACCGAGGCCTCGGCGGGCGTGATCAACGTTACGACGAAGCGCGGCCATATCGGCACGGCCACATTCGACGTCTCCATCCGTCAGGGCGCACAGTGGCTGCAGAATCCCAAAGGCCGGATTCCGGACGGAATCGCGAGGGACCCCGAAACCGGTGAGGTTGCCAGATTCCACATCTGGGAGCAGGAGAAGGCTGCCGGGCGCGATCCCTTCCAGACAGGGCATGTCCAGGCATATACCCTCGGGCTGCGGGGGGGCACCGATCAGGTACGCTACTACGTGTCCGGCCAGTGGGACCGCGAGGAGGGGATGTTCAGCTACAACTGGTCCGACGGGTACAGCGTTCGGTCGAACGTGAACGTGGTCCTCGGGGAAACCTGGACCGCCGATGTGAGCGTGGGATTCCTCAGTGGATCCACG
>WHSP01000432.1 GCA_009380025.1 Gemmatimonas sp.
CATCCTTCCCGGCTAAACTGGCCTTCTCGATGCGTACCAGACCTGCAGCGGCTAGATCTTCCGCTAGGCGCTCGGCCTTTCGCAACCTGCTGAGAGGTTCGCCAGAATTTGAAGGATGTTCCTCGCTCATACGGCCGATGTTATCAGAATTCGGCAGAAAGGGCCAGAGCCGGGTTAGGTGCCTAACGCCCTTGGCTTCAGCGGCCGGCGGCCACACCGACCCTGACGCTGATTGAATGGCCGGCCGCCGGTCGGCTGCAGGCCATTGTTAGGCAACACTGCGGTTTGAGGGTCCATAATCTTGAAGCGCCATTGTCCTGTTTCGGGCAGCTAGCTCTGTACAAGTGGATCAGAGAGTAGATCAGGGTCTGCCCTGGCTTCCAAGAGACGCTGTCGGCAGGGATAGGAAATCCAAACGCTCTTTCGGCTCAGATTCGGTCCTTCCGGCACGATAGGCAGGGAGGCGAGGCGGTCAAGCCAACCCTGGAGTCGTGTAGGGATTGGCGTAACGTTGTGAGGCGTGTCATCGAGCTTCGCAGCCGTCATGCGTTCGAGGCCGGGTATCCTTCCAT
>WHSP01000433.1 GCA_009380025.1 Gemmatimonas sp.
GGAAACATTTCGCCGTTAATGAATGCGAGCAAAGCATCGCCGGTCATCCCCTCCGGATCGGCGGCCCAATTCCGCCACTGAAACTTTTCCGGAATCGGTGAGCGGTAGTCATCCTGCATCAGCTCCAGTTCGCGATCCTGGTCATCGATGATCTTCAGAAAGAACATCCAGCAGAGCTGGGAGATGCGCTGCGCGTCGCCATCGACGCCGACATCCTGGCGCATGATGTCTTGAATGGATTTGACGGTGTTTCGTACAGACATAGGAACCTATTCTAGTTAGTTAAGAAATTATCTCACCACAGAGGACACAGAGATCACAGAGTTTCGGAAGAAAATACTTGAATTACGAGTTTTGTATTTCTCCGTGTGCTCTGTGATCTCTGTGGTGTAACCCTCTTTCTTTTTCGGCTGAAAACCTTTTTTCACCACAGAGCACACAGAGAACACAGAGTTTCGGACAATAACTGAACAAAAGTAAAAATTGCTATTTCTCTGTCTGCTCTGTGCTCTCTGTGGTGCAAAAACCCCTCGACCCGACCTCAGGCCGCTCTCTCGTAGAGAGCCGATTG
>WHSP01000434.1 GCA_009380025.1 Gemmatimonas sp.
AGGCGGGCGCGCAGCGTGACTTGCAGGCAATAGGCCATGAAAGCGATGAAGATGTGCGCTTCGATACGATGCTCGAGCTGATGATAGATCGCAATTGCAGATCATCCTTGAGGTTCTTGAAGGCGGCTTCAATCTCGGTGAGCTGGATATAGAACTGCCACAGATCGGCAGGATCGCGGCCGTTGAGCGGAACTCCCCGGCGTCAACTTTCAGCCAGAGCCCGCTCATGACCGACACGGCGAATAAGATCGGCATCACGGTGCCGGGCTATCCAAACTTCTTCATCATCTACGGCCCGAATACCAATCTCGCGCATGGCGGCAGCGCCATTTTCCATTCCGAGTGCCAGATTCGCTATGCGATGGAGGGTATCCGCGAACTCGTGGAATCGGGGGCGCGTTCTATCGAGTGCCGGCGGGAGCCGTTCGAGGCCTACCAAGTCAAGGTGGACGACGCGCTGAAGCAGATGGTGTGGTCACACCCCGCCATGAGTAACTGGGCAGGGTGGTGATGAATTCACCCTGGCGACTCGTGGACTACCGCAACATGACGGAACACC
>WHSP01000435.1 GCA_009380025.1 Gemmatimonas sp.
GCGGAGGCGCGTCCGCGGGCAGGACACGTGCGGGTCGTCTCGGTCACCGGCTATCGGTGGAGCTTCTCGCTCGAGGACGCCCGCGAGATGCTGCTTGCGACCAGGGTCGGCGGCGAGCCCCTGTCGCACGGACACGGGGCACCGGCGCGGTTGGTGGCGCCCGGGCGACGCGGCTTTCAGTGGGTGAAGTGGGTCACGCGGGTTGAGCTTCACTCGGAGCCCGACCCCGGCGCATTCCCGTCGACGATCTTCAGCAGCTTCAGCGCCGCCGGCCGGGGCGCATAGGCCGCCCGGTCGGCTAGAGCTGCGTTACCGGTGCTCGTCCGATGCGGGAGCGAGCCGCCGGCCCCCGATGGCGTCGCTCGTGCTCGCTTCCACGCGAAGGCAGAAGTGGGCGACCAACTCGAAGAAACTTCTCCTCCTCGTCCGGAGGGGTAGCGAGCGCGGTTTGGTGCGAGGCGCCTGCATCTCTCGCGGAGGAGGTGCGAGTGCGAGCCGGCCCTCCGCACCAAGGTGCATATCGTCGTCCTCGCCGGGGCGCAGGCCCCTCGGGCGCC
>WHSP01000436.1 GCA_009380025.1 Gemmatimonas sp.
GCCAGCGGTTTCGGCGGTAAGGGTGAAATCGATCCCGAGCAGCGGCTCGGGGATGAACGCCTCGTACCGGCAGGCCCGCCGATACTTGGCGGGGGCCTGAAGCCTCGACTCGTGCTGCCAGGTCATTGTGATGGTGCGGCCGCGCATGACTTCTCCGCTGGACCTTATCCCTTACTTGGAATTCTCCTTAGTTAGGTTTATCATTCATCCCTAACTAAGGCAAGGGGCGTGGGAGGGCAGAACTCGTCGAGACTCCGAGCAGAAATGCGGCTGAGGCCGGAATCGCGAGTAAGAAACTGTCCTCGCTATGGGCCACCGCTCAAAACCTCCGATTTGTCCTCTCCATGGGCCACCGGCAGAATGAGCGGAGTGCAGGATACGTATCGCGATATCGCGATACGTAAGGCCGCTAGCGGGCGCCCTTCCTGGTTCACTCGCGCTGCGCGCTCGAGGGGACACAACACGACCATGGAAGCGGCGTTCCCGATGGCGTCCCGTCGCCGCACCCACCGCGGCGATCCGCCGAGGTCACTCTGGATCAGACCCGAGATCGCCC
>WHSP01000437.1 GCA_009380025.1 Gemmatimonas sp.
TATCGAACCGACATACAGGATCCCGCTCTCGGGGTCGACGGCGCCACCCTGCCAATTGCCACTGTAGGGATGAATTTCGCCGATCACGCCCTCGCGCGCGAGGACCGGTGGCTGGTACATCGGGCCCATTTTGTACGACCTGGCTATTGTCTCGGCTTCCGCTTTGAGCTCGGGTGTGAGATCGATGAGAGGCACGGGAAACTGACGATCAAATGGCGGTGGCTTGGTGGGGAACGGCTGTGTCGGTGAGGTCCGTTCACCAGGGACGTCGGATTGCGGCACCGGCCGCTCTTCGATCGGCCAGACCGGCTCGCCGGTCACCCGGTCGAAGACATAGGTGAATCCCTGCTTGCTGAGTTGTGCGACCGCCTTGATCGTTCGACCGTTGACCGTGATGTCAAACAGCGAAGGTGCGGCTGGCAAGTCGTAGTCCCAGAGGTCATGGTGAGTGGTCTGAAAATGCCAGACCCGCTTCCCGCTCCTGGCATCGAGGCAGACGATCGAGTTGGCGAACAGGTTGTTGCCCAGTCGATGCCCGCCGTAGAAGTCGTTG
>WHSP01000438.1 GCA_009380025.1 Gemmatimonas sp.
GCAATCTCCACGGGAGCCCGGCCCTCGTCGATGCAGACAATGAAGGCTGGAAACTCAATCACGCCTTCGCGGCGGTGAAGCTCGCCCAAACAGGGGCCCAGATGTCGCGTAATGGGAACCGCACTGCCATTGCGAATCGTCCGGACCACCGTGCGACTGTCTTCGCGGTCCTCCGTCACCCTCACACTCACCGCGGAGTAGTCGCCGCTTGAGATCGGATCACTGCAGGCCGCCGCAAGCGACACGGCGGCCAAAACAAGCGTGTTTCGCACAAGGGTAGGGAGCATGGTTCCCTCCTGGGGTTCAGGGCCCCGCGGTCATCCGGCCTACTCTACCACCTCGACCTGCCGGCGAATCGGAACGACCCTGAGTCCTTCTCTCGGTACGCCTTGTTTCGCAAAGACCACGACCTCGTGCTCCCCGAGCTCGGATAACTCGACCTCGACCTCGTGCGTCCTCAGTATCACCTCGCCGAGGCACAGCAGAGGAGCATCGCCGGGTCGCTCGGTCACGTCGTGGGTGATAAAAACCCGGATGGACACCTGACG
>WHSP01000439.1 GCA_009380025.1 Gemmatimonas sp.
ACGCCCTGTACGACCGCATCCACAGGGATGACGTCCTGTGGGCGGCGTGGCGGCGGGTCCGATCCAACCGTGGTGCGGCCGGCGTCGATGGGGAGACGCTGGCCGCGGTGGAGGTCTATGGCGTCGGGCGACTGCTCGGCGAGCTGCAACGTGACCTCCACGAAGGCACCTATCGCCCGGCCCCCGTGCTGCGGCGATACATCCCGAAGCGAGACGGAGGCGAGAGGCCGCTGGGCATCCCCACCGTCCGGGACCGTGTGGTCCAGCAGGCGACCAAGATCGTGCTGGAGCCGATCTTCGAGGCCGACTTCTTGCCGTGCTCGTTTGGCTATCGGCCGGGCCGCTCTGCGACCGACGCCCTGGAGGTGATCCGCAAGGCTTTCATAAGCGGTCACACTCAGGCGCTCGAGCTCGACATCACCGACTTCTTCGGCAGCATCGACCACGATCTGCTGGTGGAGCTGGTGTCTGAGCGGGTCTCGGATAGAAGGGTGCTGAAGCTTATTCGCCACTGGCTCAAGGCGGGGGTCATGGAGGAGGGACAGAG
>WHSP01000043.1 GCA_009380025.1 Gemmatimonas sp.
CTACGTGTGCCGGTGGTGGGCCCGCTGGTTCGAAAGGCTGCGGTCTCGAGGTTCACGCGCACCCTGGGAACTCTGCTCACCTCGGGCGTGCCTATACTCGATGGGCTCGAAATCACTGCCCGTGCTGCCGGCAACCGCATCGTCCACGATGCCGTCATGAGATCGCGTAGGGCGATCGCCGGCGGCGCCAGCATAGCCGACCCGCTTCGTGCCTCCGCTGTCTTTCCTCCGATGGTTGTGCAGATGATCCACGTTGGCGAACAGACCGGCGGGCTCGATGAGATGTTGTCGAAGATCGCGGACTTCTATGACGATGAGGTGGACGCGGCCGTCTCGGCGCTGACGTCCGTTCTCGAGCCCATAATGATCGTCGTGATGGGGATCGTAATCGGAGGGATGGTCATCGCGATGTATCTGCCGATGTTCGACTTGATACAGACGGTCCAAGGGTAGGGGGGCTCACGCAGAGGCGCGGAGGAACGCGGAGGAGGTTGCCATGAAGGAACTTGACGACATTACTGGCAACGTTGTGGATTCGGCCCTCGGGGTTCATCGCAAGGTCGGTCCTGGGCTGCTGGAATCGGTCTACGAAACCGTGCTCGCAAGGGAACTGGAGCGGCGAGCGTTCGGCGTCGAGCGTCAGGCAGTAGTGCGCTTCGAGTATGACGGCGTGGTCTTCGATGAAGGATTTCGCATCGACCTCTTGGTAGAGGGGCGGGTGGTGGTGGAGCTCAAGTCCGTCGACAGACTGGCGCCGGTACACCAAGCAGGTACTCACCTACCTGCGCCTGCTGAGGTTGCCGGTGGGCCTACTGATCAACTTCGGAGGTGCCACGCCCAAGGAGGGCCTCCAGCGCATCGTAAACGAACTCCCTCCCTCCGCATCCCCGCGTCTCCGCGTGAACCAACCGCCACCAAGAAGGACCTAGCTAGCGGCCTAGTCGCGGAGGATCACGCTACCGAGCAGTGTCGTCGGTTCACGCTCGATGTCCTCACCGAGCAGCAGCACGCGCCGGGCAGGAGGTGCTGTCGGCGTGGTTGTCGGTCGCTCGGCAGTGCGAGTGGGCTGGAGTGCGCGTCTCGGGCGAGGGCGTCCGGCTGTTCGCGGGGGTGGAGTCGACGGGGCGGATGGCTCTGGAGCCGGTTCCACGGTCGGTTCGGCGCTCGGGTCCACATCGAGAGGGAGGACATAGTTGTCCTTGGAAGCCGAGCCGAAAGCGGACTCTGGCACGGCAACCGGATCGGCCAACGGCTCATCTACCGGAGTGGCCATCGGCTCGCCCGGCGGAGGGGCGATCGGATCGATCTCGACCCTCGTCACTTCGCTGGGCGGAATCGAAATCACGGGCATCTCGTGGTCTCCCTGCAACATCTCGAAGGTCACGAGCGCGAAGGCGATACTCGGTACGGCGACGGCCAACCGGGTTCGGGTAGCGTCGGGAAGCCGCTCGCCCAGAACCTTGCCGAAGGCACCCACGCTGCTTTTGACCCCCGACCGTAGAATCGCCAGGCCGGCCTTCTCCTCCGGCGGGCTTCCGCCACCCGCGGCGTCGAGCTGTTCCAGGAACTCCTCGGCGGTGCGCCAGCGGCGTCGCGGCCGCTTCTCGAGGCAACCCTCGATCGCCCGGCAGAGGTAGTCCGGAGCATCCTCGCGAAGTTCGGCGACCCTCGATCCCGCCTTGCGCAAGGGCTTGCCTGCCGGCGGGTCAGGATCTGCGCTCTCTCGAGGCTGTTCTCCCGTAAGCATCACATGGCCGACCAGTCCGAGGCTATAGAGATCGCTCTGGCTGGTCAGCTTCTGCTCGTCGATTCGTGCCTGGCCGTCGAGCTGTTCGGGCGCGAAGTACGCGATTGTGCGAAGGTTCGCCGTATGGCGCGCTGTCTCACCAACTCCCTCTCGCGTGTGGTCGATCCCGAAGTGGGCGAGCAGCACGCGCCCATTGGCCTCGTCGAGGAAGATGCTCTGGGGCCGCACGCCGCGATGAACCACCCCCCGTTCGTGGACGTAACCGAGCGCCGCCGCGATATCTCGCAGGACGAGCTCGACCTGTGCCACCGGCAGCGGGCCGAGGCGGTTGATGACCGCCGCCAGCGTCGGGCGCCGCCGATGTTCCATCGCCAGCGCGACCGCACCACCCTGTAGGTGGTGGACTGCATGCAACGGCACGAGATTCGGGTGGGCCAGCTGCTGCATCGTATGCGCCTGCCAGCCGCAAAGCGTCCCCGGCCGATTGGCGCGGGGCTCTGCCTCGGTGAGCACCTTCACCGCGACACCCCGGTCCGTTCCTCGGATCCGCCCACCGTACACGATACACGACCCGTCGTGTCCCAGCGGATGGAGGTCGTCATACCGGGACTGCAGCTGGTCGAGATCGCTCAGAACATTGGTCTCATCGAGCATGGGAGTGGCTTGGAAGGCTGTTTCCATCGTCGCGCTCGCTTCGCCCGTGGGCGCGTGGAGCCCGACGATGAAAGTAGCGTTGCGTCCAGGCCGATCGGATTCTGTGAGAGGTAGTGGATCCTACCCGACCGTCGATCAAGTGTTTCAAGACGGACGGGAACGTGTACGGGGACGGGTACGGCAACGGGATCTGCCCGAACCCAAGGCCGTATCATGACTCCTTTCAGGGTCCAGACTCCGCTAGCGGCCCCATGTCCTAAGGTGCCACCACCTCCGAAACCAGCGAGAGACCGGCAACTCGGGCCTCGAGCGCCAACCGATCGCGCGGTTCATTCTCGATCCGTCGGAGGCTCCCTACCCGCTCGACCCCAGCCCGCTGGAGCCCTTCCCGAACGACGGGCCCGAAGGCGCGGAAGCCCGCATCGGAGTTTGGGGCGCGGAGTCTGTCATTGGCCTCGATCCGAATCTCGGACCTGTCGAAGCGGAGGCGATCGGCGAGCCGGAAGTCAGCCTCGAGCCGAGCGGCAACCTTCAGCGCGTCGCGGAGGGTCGACGCAACGGCGGCAGCCCCGTCCCCATCGAGCGGCGTGCGGCGTTGGGCAAGCAGCCCGAACCGCCCGTCGCTTCGATCGAGTGCGAAAGCGGTCTCGTGCGTGATCAGCATGATGCCGGGGCCGTCGGGAACATGGGCATAGTCGGCCACATCGAGGCTGATCAGATCGAGGTCCCCGTCCCGGATCCACTCATGGAAGATGGGGACGAAGAGATCCGCATCCCCGCTTGGCGGGGTGACCTCGCTGGCGTACAGTTTCACGCAAACCTTATAGAAGTCTTCCATTCGCTCTTGCTTCGAATCAGGTGGCGATCGCGACGCCCGCTTCGGCCGCCTGCGCCTGAAGGAGCCGCGAATAGCAAGCGTGGGCCGCCTCGATGAACAACTGGGCCTCCTCGACCCTGCGGCGCGCTTCGTCCCGATCCCGGACCGCACCGCCGGCCTCGTGGGCGTTCACGAAGTACTGCGACTCGTTTGCCCCGATGAACCGCTCGAAGAAGAGCTTCGTGTCGAGGAATTCTTCGCGGAACTGCCGGAAGACCACGTCGGGCTCCTGGCTCGCGTCCGGGTTGCGGACCTTGAGAAGTCCCTGCGCGGCCGCGACCATCGCGAGGTAGGCGCCTCGACCGACCTCTCGAACACCTTCCTCGTCGGTCCCCGGATCGTCGATTGCCACGGATGCATCGAATGCCATGCTCTCGGCCGTGGCGAGGCTGAACTGCGTTAGCGTCACCACCTCACCGGCGCATTCCCCGACGCCGATGTCGCCGATCGAGTATTCCCTCGCATCGTGCCAATCCACATAGAAGCTGGGGTCCTCCTCGTAGCCGGGAACAGGCAGCAGATCCTTCAGTTTCTCCTTGATCACCTTCTTCCCGACCCGCATCACCCAGGCGCGGAAGGTCTCCTCGTCCTCGCGCTCGTCCCGATACAGGTCGAGCAGGCGATCGACCACTTCCGGCGCCCGCTTCGATGGTACCGCTCCGACCGCCAAACCGTAGTTGCCGGCATTGTCGTCCCGTGCGCCCCCGAGCATAAGAAGGAAGTGCGGAACCTTGTACGAGCCTACGTTGCGGCTCGATCCATAGAAGCCGATGTCACCGATGTGGTGCAGGCCGCACGAGTTCGGGCAGCCACTCACCTTGATGTTGATGTCCTTGAGCAATGGATCGAACTGGAGCTCCCGCGCTTCCAACTGCTCTCGCAACTCCGCGCCAAGACCTCGTGAGCTCGCGATCCCGAGCTTGCACGTGTCGGTTCCGGGGCAACTCGTCACGTCGGTGATCGTCCCGGCCCCGGAAAGCACCAACTTCGCCTCGTGCAACTCCTTGTACAGAGCCGGTACGTCCTGCTTATGGACGGAACGGAGGAAGAAGTTCTGATCGACCGTAGTCCGGAGGGCGTCGCTTGTATACTGACGGACGATGTCGGCGAGCTTCCTGGACTGACGGGATGTGATGTCGCCGAGAGGCAGGTTGATTGTGACCGAAACGAACCCTTCCTGGCGCTGGTCGTAGAGGTTGGTCCGCGCCCATTCCTCGAAGCCAGGCGCATCGAAGGCCGAGCCGTCCGTGGCAGGGGAATCGAGCGCCTCCCTCGTAGGCCGATGGGCTTCCTCGAGCCAATCCTTCCAACGGGGGTCGGGCTCCATCGTCTGCCGCTCCTCGTCCACCAACCGTCGGAACTCGTCGATGCCGAGCTTGGCGACGAGGAACTTGATGCGTGCCTTGTTCCGATTGCGCTTCTCGCCGAGGCGTGCATAGACGCGGGAGATCGCCTGTGAGACCGGCAGCATCTCGTCTTCTGGCATGAACTCGTAGAGCAGCTTCGCGACGTGCGGGACGGGCCCCAGCCCACCGCCGACTACGACCTTGAACCCGCGCTCCTCCTTGCCGCCCTCTTCCCGCACCGCTGCGATGAAGCCGAGGTCGTGCATCATCACGCGTCCACACGCCTCTGTGCCGCAACCCGAATAGGCGATCTTGAACTTGCGGCCGAAGTCCTGAACGTCCCGGTGACCGAGGAGGAACCAGGTTTCGGCCTTTGCATACGGCGAGATGTCAAAGACCTCGTCCCGACAGATCCCCGCCTTAGGGCATCCGGTAACGTTCCGCACCGAGTTGCCGCACGCTTCACGCGTCGTGATGCCAACGGCGGCGAGCCGACGGTGCATGTCCGGCGTGTCCTCGATGTCGACGAAGTGCAGCTGGATGTCCTGGCGGGTCGTGATGTGGAGGATGCCGTTCGAGTACTCCTCGGCGCAGTCGGCGAGGGTCTCGAGCTGCTCTGCGGTCATCCAGCCGTACGGGATCTTGATCCGCTGCATCCCGGGAGCGTCCCACTCCGTATCCGGACCCTTGGTGAGGCTGCGTCGGGGGAACGGAATCTCTTGTGTCTTCGTACCGTCGTAACGCTTGCCGTTGTCGTAGCGCTGGCCGTACGCTCCCCGTCGCAGCCGGATCTCGGCGAAGACCTTGTCTTCGATCTTGCGCTGCTTTCGCAGCTCCATCTGGCCCTCGTACAAATCGATCTCTTCCGCCATCGCCGGCGGCATCCGGTCGGCGAGTACGTCCTTCCACCGCGGCTGATCGATGCTCATCGGTCTAGTCTTTAATTCAGTGGGATGAGAAGACGGTGTGCTGCGGCGCCGAAACCCGGCCCGTTTCCGAGAGGACGCGTTCACGTCGATCGCAGACGGATCAGATTCCTACCGATTGAGTCGAGGAGGCACCACCCCATTAATTACAGGTTTCGGGGCACTCGTCGCAAGACGCGATGGTTCCCGACCAGGAGGCGTCAGCGACTCTTCCGTGCCGGCCACGGTGGTGCGCCGGGCGCGCCGATCGCGACAACGGCGGCGATGGACGCGCGGCTGTGAAATCTGGTGGGTCGGCGCAGCGACTGCCGGAGGCGGTGAATGTCCCTCGGACCCAGTCGCTCGCGCGGGGGAATCGCACACCGCCATCGGGGTTTACGGCGAAGAATCCGTCGAGGATGTCGAGGTGGAAGTGGAAAGTTCGTGATGGAACTGCCGCAGACACGTTACCTACCTTGCGCGAGCCGGTGAACCAGAGGGATTAGACTTTCTGGAAACCGCATTACTGCGATCAGTCATCCTCCGTCTGAGAAAGCGAGGTCAATGCATGCCCCGTATCGAGTTTGTTCTCGACCGGCTGCGCCCGCTCGGCTGGCTAGCGTTCGCCTGCTGGACAGTCGCCGCACCAACCGGCATCGACGCTCAATCCGTTTCGGAAATGGCAGCGGGAGAGGTGGTCCTCACCATCCTCCATACGAACGACTTGCACGGCAGCGTGCATTACCCTGGAGAAGCTCAAGGGCTCGCGAAGATCGCGACGCGGGTGCGGCAGATCAGGGCCGAGATGCCGAACGTGCTGCTGATGGATGGCGGGGACATCATCCACGGCACGCCGGCCGAGAAAATATACGAGGGGATGCCCATCATCGCTGCCATGAACGCCGCCGGCTACGACGTAGCGGTGGCGGGGAACCACGAGTTCGATTTCGGCCAGCGCATTGGGCAGGGCGCGATCGCTGCGGCGTCATTTCCGATGCTCTCTGCGAACGTGGTCGACGCAGCGTCGGGAGAGTCATACGGCGGGCTGCTCCCCTATATGATTCGAGAGATCGAAGGTGTGCGGGTGGCGATCTTCGGCCTGACGACGGACCGCACGCCGGAGATCCAGTGGCCGCGTACCATCGCGGGCATTGAGTTCCGCGACGCGATCGACGCGGCACGCTCCCTGGTCCCCCGGCTGCGGGACGAAGAAAACGCAGACCTCGTGGTGGCGCTCACACACATCGGCGTGGAGGCCGACCGCGAGCTCGCGTTGGCCGTTCCGAACATCGACGTGATCGTCGGTGGACACTCGCATACTAGGCTGGACGAACAGGTGTGGGTGGGCGAGACCCTGATCGTCCAGACCGGCTCGGCTGCCCGTGCACTGGGCCGAGTGGACCTGGTGGTACAGCGCGAAGAGAACGAGGGGCCGAGCGTCGCGATCAACGGGCGAGACGGTCGATGGTGGGGCCACGGCGGCATAGCCGCCCCGCTGGGCCTCGAGTATCCCGGGCAGCCGCTGATCCCACTTTCCGTAGACATCCTCGATGATCCGGCCGTAGTCGCCGCGTATCAGCCGTACAATGAACGGGTCCAGACATATCTGGATGAGGAACTGACAACTGCCCTCGAGCCGCTAGCGGCCGAGGGGGCCGGGGTCGGGGAGATTCCGCTCGGGAACCTGCAGGCGGACGCGGTTCGCGACCTCACCGGTGCCGACATCGGCCTCAGTGCGCTCTACTCGCTCAATTCCGCCGGGCTGGCTGCCGGACCGGTTTCGGTTCGCGATGTATACGAACTCTTCGGCGGCTACACCCGCCAGCACCTGGTCGTCATTCGCGCTCGGGGAGCAACGGTGAGGGCCGCGCTCGAAAGTGCCAACGCCGACGCCGTCCGCCTACACGTCTCCGGCGTCCGGGCTCGCGCGGACGACTATTACGTCGGCGAGATCCCGCTCCACCCGGACAGCAGCTACACGGTCGCGAGCGCGGCGCACATCCTCCAGGACTACCTGATCGGAAGGGCCGGCGTCACCGTCGTGAGCGACGACCCTGAAGCCCCGACGATCCGCGATGCGACCATCGAGTACCTGCGCGACCACCCACCCCTGGCGAACATCGTCGAGCATCGCGTCACCCACGAGCCGTAGACGTGGCCGGCACGCCGCGTCGGCGTTTCTCGGGAGCATGTTCAGCCGGGGGACCGCCACCGATCAGCCGAGAAATTCAGGAACACCCTGGGAACGCGGGCGTCCTCGCCCGCCGGCGATCGGGGGTGGGTCCGTCGGAGCTTCCCTGATGACCCAGGAGGAGGCTCACGCGAAGCCGCGAACAACGCGAAGCCCCTCCGACCCTTCACCCAATGAGGGTAGGTTATCAGAACGAATGCCGTAGCCCAACTTGAATCTGGTAGCCAGCCCCGCTCTTCTGCTCGACCACCCCGATGTTCTCGTTGACCGAATAGATGAACCGCTGCGTCTCCGGATCGAAGCCTTCGATGAACAGCAGAGACTGCTTGTTCGCGAGGTTCCTGTACCCGCCCCGATCGTCATCCAGCAGGTTCGCGAAATTGAAGACATCAACGATCAGCTCGGTCCGCTGGCCGGGGCGGATCTGGAACTCCCGCGTCAAACGCACGTCGAGGTTGTGGCGCCATGGCGCGCGCCCGCCGTTTCGTTCAGCGATCCCGCCGAGATTCTCGCGGATGTAATCGCGCAGTAGGTTCTCGGAGTTGTCGAGCACTTTGCGCATGGACGCGGCGATATCCGGTGGGGTAGCCGGGTCGTCCGGGTCAAACACGAACGCGAGGTCGTTCCCGCTGGTGAAATCCCCGTTCGGATTCCCGTTGACCACGAGGGACACGGGTGTCCCGGACCGGGCAATGTAGCGACCGCTCAGCTGGAAGCCCCAGACCTTTGGCAAGGAGCCGTACCCCACGAGCTTGTGGCGGAAGTCGAAATCCGAGTAGCCCCAGGCGCCGTCGAGGTCGCGAGGATCGTCGGCCACCGCGGTGTTCGTCGCGGTGTTGGGTGCGCAGCAGTTGTACGAGCTGTTATCGCGCGAACGATTCCAGGTATAGGAGAAATCCAGCGATCCCTCGCGCGGCAGGACGATTCCCGCCTCGAGCACGAACGCCTCCTGGCGCGCTTCGCCGATCGCGATCAGTTCCCGCACCCGCCCCAGCTCCGGGGTTTTCGTGGCGTCGCTGCTGGGATCCATTGTTCCGTCAGTCGCGATCAGGTCCGCCGGTACGAAGACACCGCGCCCGCCCTCGATCCGGAAGTACGGCTCGTCGACCAGGTTGCGGTCGAAGTAGTGGTAGTTCTTGCTCGTGCGCGAGACCAGGAAGTTGGCCCCCAGCGAAAGCCGGTCACCGAAGCGATGCTGGTACGAGATGTTGGCTTTCCACGCGGTCGGCATCGCGAAATCGGGGCTGACCACGTTCACCTCGGGGGCACCCAGCTGAGGGTCGGGCACGGGGCTGGTCGACGGATCTGCCCGATATTGCGGAAAGTCCGGAATCGGTACGTCGTCTCCGGTCAGAACGGCGGTGTACGCCCGGTCTCCCGGGTTGAGCTGATGGTTTGCCTGGTTGACGTAGAGCGTCTGGGCTGCGTACCGGCCCGCGCCCAACCGAATCAGCTGTCGGCCGTCACCGCGGAGATCCCACGTCAGGCGTGCGCGTGGCTGAATCTGGGTCCAATCGGTAGGCGTATGGTCGGTGCGCAGCCCGAGGAGCTGTTCGACCGCGGGATTGTAGTTGGGAGCGCTCATGAAGCTGGCCACGTCATAGCGAAGCCCGACCATGGCGCGCAGCCTTGGCGCTGGCTCCCACTCGGTCTGCGCGAAGACCGCCCCGTTCCATACGTTGACATCTGCGTTCGGCTCCTCGCCGAAGGGAAGGGGAACTTTCCTGCCGAACTGACTCGGCCTCAGCGACTCGAGATCGGCGAGGCTGTTGAATCTGAACTCACCACCCCATCGCGAGAGGTACTGCGTCAACGAGATGTCGGTGTACAACTGGTCGATGCCGAATTTGATCTGGTGATTCCGCCAATCGATGTGCGTTGTGTTCACCAACTGGTAGTTGTTCTGCCAGGTGCTTTCGTTGAAGCCGCCGTTGTTGCCCCCGAATGTGACGTTCTTGGTCGTGGTGTTGCCGTTCGGTAGCTCCGAGCGGATCGTGACGATCCCTTTCGGTGCCGCGGTGAGCGGATCGCGGGTAGTGGTCGAGCGCGTGAAGCTGAACTTCAGCTCGTTGTGAACGTTGCGACCGAGCGCCGAGGTCAGCGACGCGAGGGTCGAGACGGTGAACGAGTTGTTGTCTGCCCACGCCTCGAACAGTGTCGCGTCATTCCCTTCCGCGGCGTCGTTGGAGAAGTCCACGAAGTTCCCGCGGACCGTGAGCCGGTGGCTTGGGGCGAGCTGCCAATCGATGCGACCGAAACCGGTCGTCGATATCGGTTTCCGGGTGAACCCTCCCACCTGCTGAGCGCTGGACAGGCCGTACTGGTTCTCGAGGATGCTCGTCAGCCGCGTGATCGAGTCCGGGTGAATGTCGTTCGCGATCGCATCCGCGTCGCTCTGCACATCGAGTATCCGGTAGGGCGTGCTCTCGTCCTGCCGGTCGAAGGCGACAAAGAAATGCGCCCGGTCCTTGACCAGTGGTCCGCCCAGACTCCCGCCCCACTGATAGACACTGAACTCGCTCGGGTCGCGGCCCGTGTAGTCGGCGCCCGCCAGGTTGTCGTTCCGATGATAGCTGAAGAACGAGCCGTGCCAGTCGTTAGTGCCTGATTTGGTAACGGCGCTGACGCTGCCCCCGCCCTGCCTTCCCTTCGTGACGTCGTATACGTTCGTGGCCACCTCGAACTCGCGGATCGCCTCGAGCGAGAGAACGTACGGAGCCAAGCCTGCGACCCCGCCCAGGATGTTGTTCCGCGCGGAGACGCCGTCCACCTCGATGGCCGTGGAAACCCGCTTGTCGCCGGCGATCGACAGATTATCTCCGGCCAGGGGTGAGAGGGCTGCGAGATCGGTGAAGTTGCGCCCAGTCGCTGGAATCCGTTCGATCTCTCGCCCACTGATGGGCGTGCTGGCGCCGAAGCGATCCAGGCGCGCCGAAGCCTGCTGAGCGACGACCTCGACACCATCGAGCGCGACCGCTTCGACGTTCAGTTGAAGGTCCAGTGCAACGCGATCGCCCAGGCTCAATTCGATTCCCGTCCGTTGTGCGGTCTGGTACCCGAGATGGTCAGCAGTGATGGTGTAGGGACCTCCCAGCGGCAACTGGGGCAGGGAGAAATGGCCGTCGTCACCCGCCAGACGCTGGATGACGAAGCCGGTGGCCTCATTTCGCACGGTGATGGTCGCCCCGGGCAGCGCGGCGCCATCCCGTGCACGCACGGCTCCGGTAATCGAAGCATCTGTCCCCTGCGCCGGGAGCATGCCCGGGGCCAGCAGCAATGCGGCGGTCCACGCGACCCTCCGGAGGCAGACGAACCGGGCGATACCGATGGACATCATTAGCCCAGCCTTGAATCGAGGGGTTACGGCAGGTTCCTTCGCCAACCCCACAAGCTGGGCCACGACCGTCACGATATTGACCGTTCGGCGTAAACCCTCGGCAACCGTTCGATCGCGAGAGTGAATCGGGAGTCGGCGGGGAGTTCGAGGTCAGCGCAAGATCGAAGGTCGGCGCTGAATGGAAGTGTCGAGAGCGCTGAAGGCGTCTTCGATCCGGGCCTCGTCCATCGACTACCTTGCTCCGCTTGCGGAAGAGGTACACATTTGACGTAGCCCTCGCGCACGTGGGTTCCCTATTCCGCGTGCGCCTCTCACTTCCGGGCCGGTGTGCCGTTGACGAGCGGCGTGCAGCAGTTTCGACTCCCCCGCCTCTCTCTCTGGCAGACCCCCGTTGGGACACGCCTCGAGCCCCTCGGGTCCGCGCCCGTACCTCCGAGCTCGAACACGGAGGTCAGACATGCGTCCGATCGTACGCGAAGGCTTCGTCGCCGGAATCCTTGCTGCCGCGGCCGTTGCACTATGGTTCTTCGGCGTGGATCTCGTGCAGGGTCGTCCCTTCGGCACGCCGGAAGTCCTCGGACGAGGCCTCTTCGGGCTCCTCTACGACGATCTATCGCTCGGAGCTCGCACCGGGGTCGTCCTCGGCTACACGGTGTTCCACTGCCTGGCGTTCGTCCTGATCGGTATCGCTGCGGCGACGATCGTGAAGCGAGCCGAGCGCGAGCCGAGCATCCTCGCAGGTGCAGTGGTTCTCTTCGTGATGTTGGAGGTGGGGTTCCAGCTCCTGTTGTCCATGCTCGGGTCGATCCCGGTGTTCGGCGCCGTTGCGTGGTACAACGTCGCGATTGGCAACGTGGTCGCGGCGATCACGATGGGCGCCTACATCTGGAGAGCGCACCCCGAGCTGAAGGCGGAATTCGTCGATGCCCTTGGGGGCCAGTCGTGAAGACGGTCCAGGGGGTGACGGTTCTGGCCCGTCCCGCGCCGAGTCGCGGGTTCGTCCGAGAAGCGTTCTTTGTCGGCACCCTGGGAGGCTCGGTGGTCTCCCTCTGGCTCCTTTTCATCGACTCCCTGGCAGGTGACCCCTTTCTCACGCCCAGGACCCTTGCGATGGTGGCGATAGGCCTCCACGGCGGCGTGCCAGGGGGGCTGCAGGAACTGACGCTGGTTGCAGGCTACACGCTGGTTCACTACGCTGCGTTCACGATCCTCGGATGCGCAGCCGTCCTCGCCCTGCAGGCCTGCGATCACGAACGCGTTGCTCATCTTCTTCCTGTTGCTCGCCGAGGTCGTCGAAGTGGGATTCTACGGCTTCGTCGCGATCCTCGATGAGGTGGACCTTCTCGCAGGATCGGAATGGGTTCGGTTCGGCGGAGCCAACCTCCTGGCCGTGGCCGGAGTGGGTTGGCATCTCTGGTACGACTATCCGCGCCCGCGTCTGACCGTAGGGTCGGCGCTCCGGGCATGAGGGTGTTCAAGCGGCAATGCCGATCCCATTCGAGGGACGCCTTCGACGCCGCCTGGCGAGCCCCTTCCAGCGACACGATGGACACCAGCGAAGCTCGAACGCAGGTAGTATCCGATCCAGCCAGAGCTGTTGCACGACAATCGTTTCCCGGCCGCACGCGGGGCACTCGCGAACTGGCCGGATCAGGAGCGTCGCTCCCAGGCCGATCAGCACCACCCGCAGCACCGTGAAGGCGGCCAGAACAATGAAGACCGTCATTCGATCCACCCGGCCGAGCAGCTCGTTCCCCGGGCCCCGTTCCGCGCACGAAACCCTGTGCAAGGGCGGGGGATGGGGCTTGTGAAGTACGAAGAACGGACCTTTGCCGGGTTGACCGTTCGCATCGACCGCACGCTCTGTGTGGGCTTCGGAGATTGCCTCGAAGCGATGGAGGAACTCTTCGAGCTGGACGAAGAGGGGATCGCCACCTTTCGGGATGCAATGGTCGTGGACTCGGACCGGCTCGTCGAGGCGTGCCGAGCGTGCCCGGTAGATGCACTGGAAGTCACCGACTCCGACGGTCGTAAGCTCGCTCCCTGAACAAGATGCGCAACTTCCGAACGTATGGCGAAGTTCCAGCGACCCCGAGCCACCCTGTTCTCGCGCAGGTCGGGGACCAGCGGGCGCGGCTCGGGCAACGTCTCGCGAAGATCCACCACATCGTGCCGGTGGTGAGCGGGAAGGGCGGTGTCGGGAAGAGCGCAGTGTCTGCCAACCTCGCCGCCGCGCTGGCACTTCGCGGATTCCGAGTGGGGGCTGTCGACGGGGATCTCAACGGCCCCTCACTCGCCGCGATGCTCGGGGTTTCGCCGGAGCCACTCCAGGTTACCGACGACGGAGTCGTCCCGGCTGTGGGAGCCGCCGACGTGCGGCTCGTCGCGACCGACCTCCTGCTCGAAGCGGCCGATACCCCGCTCCGGTGGCGTGGCCCACCGGGGGACGAATTCCTCTGGCGCGGGGCCCTGGAAGCGGGCACCCTGCGCGAGTTCCTCTCCGATGTCGTCTGGGGCGATCTCGACTTCCTGGTGGTCGATCTTCCCCCCGGAACGGACCGAATCCAGAGGTTCCTCGAATTCGTTCCGGATCCTGCGGCCGTCCTCCTGGTCACGACCCCCTCCCGTGCCGCGGCTCGGGTCGTCGCTCGCGCCGAGGCACTGCTCAGCTCGGGGACGCGGTTCGGCACCGTGATGAACATGGCCGCCGGTAGCTGCCCCCATTGTGGCGGAACCCTGCCGCTCTTCGATGCTCCGGCGGACCCCGGTCGGGACCCCCACACCATCGACTTTTGGGGGGAAATCCCGTTCGACCACCGGCTCGCGCACGCGACCGACGCCGGCCGTCCCATCGTCCTCGACCCCGATGCTTCACGCGCCGCCACTGCGCTGTGGGCCCTTACCGACCGCGTCCTGACGGAGTGCGAATTTTGAAATTTCTCTGCCTTCCTTGCGATGAGGTGATGCGTTTCGAGGAGCGCCAACTCCCCGGCGACGGCACCATGGGTGTCGTCTTCGCGTGCCCACAATGCGGCGGTGAAGTCGCCATGCTGACCAACCCGATGGAGACCCAGGTCGTGAGCAGCCTCGGCGTCAAAATCGGCGGCACGACTCTCCCCGACCAGCCGATGGAGCTCACTCGCACCTTCGTTGCTGACGGTCGCGACGACGCCTTTGCCGATGCCATGCGCCCCCGGAGCGTCCACTGGAGCGAGGATGCCACGAACCGTCTCGGTCAGGTCCCGGCGTTCGTTCGCGGCATGGTGAAGCGCATCTATGCCGACTACGCCCAGGAGCACGGGATCTCGGAGATCACTCCGGCCGTCATGAATCGCGCACGGTCCGATCTCGGCCTGGAGGGGATGTGACCGAGACGCCCAACCATACTCCTCGAGCCCGAAAATTCCGTCAGGCCGCGTTCGTCTACCTCCATGTCGGCCTCCTGTACGAATTCTCCGTCTACGCCTTCTGGCGAGCGGGGCTCCTCGAGGGGGTCCCCGGACATCCCGTCGCCTGGCTTCTCGCCGGAGCGGCTATCGTCGCGATCGTCTTCTGGGCCCTTTGGTTCCGACAGAGCATCCCGTTCGCCAGAGTGATCTGGGCGATCCACGGGCTCCGCCTCCCCGCACTTATCCAGGGGGCGTTCCTCAGGCCTGCGGGCGAGGGCATCGTACCCCCGAGCTTTTACCTGTTGGCCATCCTCGTCATCGTGCTGAACCTGTGGATGCTCGCCCGGGCCGGATGGGATCTCTGAGCGTCGCCGGCAAGCCGCTTGATTCCTTGCATCTGATCGATTTTGCGGATTCTCGGCCTCAATCCGTTCCCGAACGAGCCTGTTGACAGCCTTCCCGCGGATCCGTATATATCGCATCAGACGTAGTCTTACCACGCTTTTTCCGGGCGGGCCCCTTCCGCCCGATCGACATAGCCGTCGGACAGTGGCAGTTGCGGAATCCGTAAACTGATGCTCCGGGGCGAACATCCTCCGCCCCTTCCGACTTTGCTGGACTCACACTTCCCGCGACCTTTGCGCTGGCGCGCGGGACGGCTCTCGAGTCCGATGGGAGTGCCCCATGCTCCCACCTCTCTCCCGCGCCGCCGCGCGCCATTTCTATGCGCATCGGTCACCTCGCCTCGAAATTAGGAGGTGGCGATGTATCGCGAGGTGCTCCTTCCTGTCGACAACTCCGAACACTCGAATTGGGCATCCGAGCGGGCGATCGAGCTCTGCGCACGTTCCAGTGGGAGGATCACCGGAAACCACGTCTACGCGGCGCGCCTTCACGACGTCCGCTTCCGACAGCTTGAAACCGGCCTCCCCGCTCAGTTCCAGACTGCGGAGGAGATCAAGAAGCAGCGGAAGATCCACGACAAGCTGATCGAGAAGGGGCTCCAGCTGATTTCCGATAGCTTTCTCGACGAACTGGAGCGTCGATGCGAGTCGGCGGCGGTGCCGCTCACCCGACAGCTCCTGGAGGGGATCAACTACGAAGAGATCGCCCGGGAGGCGAACACGGGCGGGGGACGTCTCCCGAGCCTGATCGGGTTCGATCCCAACATCGCCGAGAAGTACGACGGTGGAGCGAAGGTCCGGGGGGATGTGCGGATCGGGGAGGACGGGAAGCTGATGGCCGAGGAGGAGTCTGGCGAGGAGAAGCTGGCGGGCACGTCGAGCCGGTCGTACGACTTGCTCGTGATGGGGGCCCACGGAATCGGACGTCAGCCGTATGGACAGCTTGGGGGCGTTGTAGCGCGCGTCGCGCGCTCAGTCGAAAAAGATGTGCTCATCGTACGCGACCATCAGCCTCTGGCAGGTGGCCGCTTTCTTGTTTGTGTAGATGGTTCCAGCTATAGCTACAAGGCAATGCGTCATGCACTCGATCTCGCTCGGGAGTACGACGCAGAGCTGTACGTCGGTAGCGCGTTCGATGTGGAGTACCATCACGCCGTGTTCGGCAACATCCGCTACGCGCTATCCGAGGCGGCCTCGAAGGTGTTCAAGTTCGAGGAGCAGGAGGAGCTTCACAACAACATCATCGACAAAGGCTTACTGAAGCTCTGCCAGGCCAACCTCAAGCGAGCCGAGGTCATGGCTCGGGACTACGAGGACGTTCGGATGAAGACGCAGGTTCTCATCGGCAAGCCGTTCCAATGCATCCTGCAATGGATGGAAGAGATCGAGCCGAGCTTGCTCATCCTCGCCCGTCACGGCAGTCACCGAATCGACGGGACCGATCTTGGTTCCCAGGCCGAGAACCTCATCCGCCTTGCCCCCTCGTCGGCACTGCTGATCGGAACGCAAGACGTACGTCCCGAGGACATACCCTGGATCGAAGAAGACGGCGAGACAGGACTGGAGTGGGAGCCAGGTGCGGAAGTCAGGATCCTGCGCGTTCCGCCATTCGCTCTAGGCATTGCCCGTAAGGCGGTCGAGGAATTCGTCCTGGAGCAGCATGCGGACACGGGCGCTGGCGCTGGAACCAGTGAGGGGAATGGAAGTGACCCAGCGGCGCACTTTCGTGAATCGTTGCCGGTCGTCACGAACGAGCGGCTCGACGAAGCGATCAAGAAGCTGCTGCCAACCCATATGCAGCTCATCATGGGGATCGGAACGGCCGAGGAGCTGGCGCTTGCGGAGGTGAAGGCCAAGGAGGCGATGAAGCGAACGGTCGTGGAGGGGAACGATGCCGACTCGGTGCCCGAGGTGGCGATGGTCGAGGCCAAGTGCCCGTTCACCGGTCATGTGCAGCTGCGGGAACGGAATGCGACTGATTCGATCGTCTGGACGGAGGAGGCTTTCGATCGCCTTCGACTCGTTCCGTTGATCGCGCGGCCGCTGGCCAGGAACACGGTCGAGCGCTTCGCCCGAGAGAACGACTTCTGGCGCATCACCACCACGGTGATGGACGAGAACAAGCAGGCCATGATCGAGGCCGACGAGTTCGACATGGACACTATGTTGGTAATGTTCAAAGAACTGCAAGCGAAGCAGATCAGGGCCGCCGCCAGCGGGGTGGACGGGCTAACGCCGGAGATGCGACAGTTCATCGACGAGGCGAAGGCCGCGGGCGTGACCCGATGTCCCATCCGAGATATCGACGAGCAGGCGAAGAAGTGTCCGGTCGATCTGCGGACGACTTCGCCGGAAGATGCCAAACGAGCTGTCGAGGAGTTTATGCGGGAGGGTTGAGGAATAATGTAGGATCCACGGTCAAGGAGGCTTCGGCCCCCCGGTGACCGTTGGGCGGGACGTCAACCTTCATCAGGACCGGTGCAGATGCAGCGGAGCCTGCCGGTGGTCCCACGACAAGGCGGGCTGGTGCGCGCGCCCGAGGCGCCTGCTGTCTGGCAGGCGGAGGGGTGGGCTCGCGTCCAGAGTGCGCCGACCGTGGTTACCGAAGAGGGATTTCGACCGCACGTTCCTCACGTCGTCGCGTGGAACCTGACGCGGCGCTGTAACCTCTCCTGCGCCCACTGCTACATCTCGGCTGGCTCCTGGGAGTCGGTCGCCGACGAGCTGAAGACGGACGAGTGCTTCCGGATCATCGACGAGATGATCGCCGAGAGTGCCGCTCCGATGCTCATACTCTCCGGAGGTGAGCCGCTCCTCCGCCAGGATCTGGAAGAGATCGCCGCTTACGCCACGACGGCCGGGGCCACGGCTGTCGTCGGGACCAACGGCACCCGCCTCACTGATTCTCGTATCCGTTCCCTTCGTGACGCCGGCGTTCGCGGCGTGGCGCTCAGCATCGACTCGCTGAAGCCCAGCTACCACGACCGCTTCCGTCACGGGCACGGGGCGCTCGATGACACGCTCGCGGGCGTCGACCGTCTCCGCGCTGCCCGCCTCGACTTCCTCGTTCAGACGACACTGACGCGTGGCAATCGTACCGAACTGGCACAGCTCGTCGAATGGGCCGCGGATGCCGGTGCGGTCTCCTTCAACCTCTACTTCCTCGTCGCGACCGGGCGCGGACAGTCGATGTCCGGCCTGACGCCCGCGGAGAACGAGGAGGTCCTTCGAGAGCTGACGAAGCTCCAGCGCGCCTATCGAGGCGTGATGATGATCCGGTCCAAATGCCAGCCGCAGATCATGCGGCACGTCTACGAAGATGATCCGGATTCCCCACTCCTGAACTACCGGACTCGCTGCCCGTGCGGATCGCAGTACTGCCGGATCACCCCCGAAGGCCGCGTCACCCCCTGTCCCTATATGCCAGTCGTTGTGGGTGACCTGCGACGCCAGACATTCGGGGAGATCTGGAACGGATCGGCCGTGTTGCAGCGGATGCGGGGTGGCGAGCTGGGCGGGAAATGTGGGCGCTGCGAGTACCGATCGATCTGTGGAGGCTGCCGGGCTCGCGCATTTGCCGATAGCGGCGACTACATGGCCGAAGATACGTCATGCGCGTACGAGCCGACGGGCGTCGCTAACCCCATCGAAACCAAGAAGTCGATCACGTACGGCGCTCGCGTCGAAACGAAGCTCGAGTGGAGTCCCGAGGCGGCCGAACGGCTCGAGCGAATCCCGGGCTTCGTGCGCGGCGTGGTTGTGGGCCGAATCGAGAACTTCGCCCGTGAGAGAGGATTCTCGAAGATCACCCCCGAGGTGATGTCCGAGGTTCGCGCCTCGATGCCCGTTGATTTTTCCAAGCGTCTTCCGTTCTTCGCGCAAAACGAGGATCCACCCGCATGACGTTTCGGCGAATCGGTCGCGGAAGCCTCCGCCTGCTGCTGGCCACGCTCTTCGTGGCCCCCTTCCTCACCGATGTGCTCCTGGCGCAGGAGGCCGTCGGCGCAGTCCGTGAATACGGAGACTTCCCTGTCATCGGCGCCCGCGGCGCGGTCTGGATCGCCGCACAGGTGCACCTCCTCTTCGCCGCCTTCGTGCTCGGGGTGCCGATGTTCGCCATCGGCGCGGAGGCGATCGGCATCTTCAAGAAGGACACCCGATACGACCGGTTGGCCAAGGAGTTCACCCGTCTCCTCGTGATCGCCTATAGCGCGACCGCGATCTGGGGCGCCGTCCTCGTCTTCTTCCTTACGACCCTGTACCCGGCTTTCTGGGGCCACCTCGCTTCGATCTTCGAGGTCTCGATGTGGTTCTATGTCGGCCTCTTTTTCTTCGAGTCGTTCACCCTCTACCTCTACTACTACGGCTGGGATCGGTGGAAGCTGGGTCGGGCGAAGCTCGGTCACTGGGGCCTCGGCATCCTCCTGAACATCTGGGGCACGGCGGTCATGCTCATCGCGAACAGCTGGCTCAGCTACATGATGAGCCCGCCCGCCGAGATGACCCCCGATACGGCACCCGAGATGGTGCAGTTCTGGAGCGCCTTCGCGAACGCGACGTGGATGCCGATCAACATCCACCGGATCATAGCCAACGTGGTTTTCGGCGGTGCCATCGTCGCTGCCTACGCTGCCTACCGATTCCTTCTCGCCAAGTCAGACGAGGAGCGCGCTCACTACGACTGGATGGGCTACGTCGGCAACCTGATCGCCATCGGCGCCCTCATCGTGCTGCCGTTCGCCGGCTACTATTTGGGTCGGGAGATCTACGAGTACAACCAGCAGATGGGGATCACGATGATGGGCGGCTTCATGAGCTGGCTCTGGATCATCCAGGCCGTCCTCATCGGCGTTCTGTTCCTGGCTGGGAACTACTACCTCTGGGTCGGGATGGGGCGGATTCCGGGGGCCGAGCGCTTCACCCCGTACATCAAGTACATGCTGGTCGTCCTGGTGATCGGGGTAATCGTCTGGGCCACACCGCACACGATGATCGCCGATCGAGACGAACTCGCCGCGATGGGTGGGACCCACCACCCATTCCTCGGCGCGCTCGGCGTCATGAGCGCCAAGAACACGGCCGTCAACCTGATGATCCTGACGACCTTCCTGTCCTTTCTGCTCTACCGGCGGGCGAATCTCAGGCCGACGATCGCCTGGGCCCGCTCGGGGACGATCGTACAGGGACTGCTCTTCGCGATGGCCGCCGCTGTCGTGCTCTTCTTCGGCATCTACGGCTACTTCGTCACCGCCATCGTGCGAATCGGCTTCAGCGTCTACCAGGTGCTGGCCGTGCTCACCGCGATCGTCGGCGTGGTGGTGCTCGACGTGTTCATGGCGCGCGGCGCGGAGAGTCGCGGCGAGATCCGCTGGGGCCAGATGCCTGCCCGGTCGCAGTACGCCCTCTTCGTCCTGGTCGTTACGTTCACCTGGTTGATGGGGCTGATGGGGTTTGCGCGGAGCGGGATCCGCCAGCACTGGCACGTTTGGGAGGTAATGCGTGACACCAGCCCCTGGGCGGCTACCCCCGCGCTCGGTCCTGCCGCACAAATGATCAGCGTCTGCGTGCTGATTTTCCTGGTCCTGATCGCCTTCATCTTCTGGCTCGGCGGGTTGATCGAGAAGCCGCAATTGGTCGTCCGTCTGCGGCCGGACGACCCGCGTGTGGGAGAGCGCGACCCTGCCGTACACGGCTCCGAGCTGGACTTCCTCCCCGCAGACTGAAAGGAGAGCGATGCTCGCGACGAATCTGAAGATCCTCTCCGTCGTCCTGGGGACGATCCTCTTCTATACGTATCTGGCGGGTTCGATTCCGCAGGTGGAGTCGGAGGTGCCGGCAGAGCTCGACCTGAGCGCGAACGTGACGGCGGAAGAACTGGTCGCGGCCGGGGAGGAGCTGTACGCCGGCGGCGGTGGTTGCCTGGCTTGTCACGGAACGGGGACGCGCGCACCGAACCTGTTGGAGCCCGACGGTGCGACGGGGCTGATCGGCGAGCGCTGCGGACAGCGTGTTGAGGGCATGGTCTGCAAGGAGTACTTGCATGCTTCGCTGATCCGCCCGACCGACTTCGTCGTCCCAGGATTCGACCCGATCATGCCGGATATGAGCCGGACGCTCTCCGAATCGCAGGTGTGGACCCTGGTCGCGTACCTGGAGAGTCTGGGGGGCGAGGTGACGGTCAGCTCCGAGGACCTGGCGGCGAGCGCCGCGGATCCGGCGGGCGGGGCGACGGCTGGGTCTGCCGCGCCTGCATCGACGACGATGGAGCCCATGGCGCTGTTGGAGGAGAACCAGTGCCTCGTATGCCATCAGCTCGGCGATCAGGGTGCACCCATCGGGCCGCCGTTCACCGACGTCGGCGCGCGTCGCGACGTCGACTTCATCCGGAGCAAAGTCCTGGATCCCGCGTCGGTCCAGCCGGCCGAAGGTTACGAGGCGTTGGCGGGGACGATGCCGACTACTTTCGGCACCCAGCTCTCCGCGGCACAGCTCGAGGTGATCGTGCAGTTCCTCGCCGAGCAGCGATGAAGGGGTACGCATGAAGAGATACTTGCGGCATCCGTTCTGGCAGTCCGGTCTGGTTCTGATCGCTGCCTATCTCGTGGTTACGCTGGGCATCGCCTACCTCCCGCCGATCCTGGGGATCGCCAGTGCGCCGGTCCCGGGCAGCGTCGTCCTCCAGTACATGGCCACGGTGCTGGTGGGAATCCTCCTGTATGTGAGTAGCGACGAGGATCGGTGGCGTGAGTTCAAGGAGCCCGTCGAGGTAATGCTCACCTCGCCAGACAAACGCTACGTCCGAAGCGCGCTCCTGGTGGCGATCCCGGCGCTGATCGGCGTTCTCACCTTCTTCCAGGTGCGCCCGACCGTTGCGGCTCCGCCCAACCTCCGCTCGATCCATCCCGCGCCACCCTCGCAGATCAGTTTCCGAGGGCAACCGATCGTGCTCGACCGGCTCGAGAATCCGCTTCGGCACGAGGGTGACCTGAACGAGCACCTCGCGGTCGGCCGACGGACCTACTACCAGAACTGCGTCGCGTGTCACGGAGACGCGCTGGATGGTAACGGCCACTTCGCCGACGCGTTCAGCCCGCGGCCCCTCGAATTCGGGACGAGCACGATCGCTCAGCTGACCGAGAGCTTCGTCTTCTGGCGGATCGCCAAGGGAGGCGTTGGCCTGCCTCGCGAGGGTGCGCCCTGGAACTCGGCGATGCCGGCGTGGGAGGACGTCCTGACAGAGGACGAGATCTGGTCCGTTTCCATCTTCCTCTACGATCAGGCGGGTGTCAGCCCGCGAACCTGGGAGGCCGAATGAGGCCCGCGTGTGGGTCTCGGAATCCAGGTACGGAGGTCGCGCAGCCTGTTTTTCAACAGCCTTCTAGGTGGCTCCTCGCGGCGATCGTACTCCTGGCGATGGTCTTCGCGGGCAGTCGGGCGGTCGCGCAGACGGCAGAGCAAGGACGGCTCGTTTACGACCGTTGGTGCTCATCTTGTCACGGGGCAGAGGGCCGCGGCGATGGTCCCGCCGCAGCGTACATGCTGCCTCGTCCGAGGGACTTCACTCGCGGGATCTACCAGATCCGAACGACCCCCTCGGGAGCCCTTCCGACCGACGATGATATCCTTCGGATCATCGACAACGGCATGCCTGGTACGGCGATGCCCGGCTGGCGGGAAACGCTCGGCAATTCGGACCGACGGGCACTGGTCGCTCATCTGAAGACCCTGTCGCCTTTCTTCGAATCCGAGCCGACGCCGGAAACGGTAGCCCTGGCGAGCCCGCCGAGCGTCAGCGACGAGGGACTGGAGCAGGGCAGGCAGGCGTACGATGCCCTCGAATGCTGGCGGTGTCACGGACAGCAGGGACGAGGCGACGGCCCATCGGCGCACGAGCAGGCGGACGACGACGGGCTCCCGATTCGACCCGCGGACCTGACGCAGAGCTGGCGCTTCACTGGGGGGAACACACCGGAGGATATCGTCGCCCGGCTGATGACAGGGCTCGACGGTACGCCAATGCCGTCCCAGGCCGATGCGGTCGCGTCGGGCGTCGTCACGGAGGAGCAGCTGCTCCATCTCGCGAACTACGTTCGCAGTCTTTCACCCGACGAGGAACCGCGGATTCGCGAGGTGGTCCGGGCCGCTCTGGTTCTGGGCGAGCTTCCGGCCGCTGCGGATGACCCTGCCTGGGATGAGGCGGACGAGTTCTACTTGCCGCTCTCGGGCCAGATCATCATCCAACCACGGTGGTTCGCTCCCACGGTGAATGCCGTGTGGGTGAAGGCCATGCACAACGGCGGGGAGCTCGTGCTCCGGATCCGCTGGCACGACCCCTCGGAGAGTCCGGAGGCCCGGTGGCTGGAGTGGCAGACACGCGTCCTCGAGACGATGGAGCCGAACGAGGGTGGGCCGACGGAACCGCAAGTTCTGCCCGATGCCTTCAGCGTGCAATTCCCCCGTGCCATCCCCGAGGGCATGGACCGCCCGTACTTCCTACGGGGCAACGCTCAAGATCCCGTCTACCTGTGGCAGTGGTCGAGCCAATCGGCGGGGGCTACGGAGGCGCTCGCCAGCGGCATCGACTCCCTCGAGTCGCTCACCGTCACGGAGGGTCAGGTGACAGCGGAGGCCAGCTGGCAGGACGGCGAATGGGTCCTCCTGCTGAGGCGACAGCTCCAGGCAGAGGAAGGCAGCGACCGTCTCACTTTCGAGACCGGTCAGGCCATCCCGATGGCGTTCCAGGTGTGGGACGGCGACAACTCGGAACAGGGCACCCGCGGCGCGATCAGCACCTGGTATTACATCTATCTCGACGAGCCCGGCTCGAATACCATCTATGCCTATCCGATCGCTGCTACAGCCCTGACGTTCGTGCTCGGCTTGATGGTCGTCCTACGGGCGCAGCGGTCGCCCGCGTCAGGGGGGCGTACCCCCGACTACACTCAACAACAGGGGTCTCCATGACCAGATTTACCCGACTTCCAGCGCTATTGACGCTCGGCGTTCTCGCGGTCGCTGTGGCCGGCTGCGGGGGGGACGGTGACACGGGCGGTGCTCCCCCCGCCGACGCGACCGAGGGCGCTGCCGCCGTCGAGATCGAGAACCCCGGTGTCATTACCGGCACCGTGATGTTCACCGGTACCGCTCCAGACCTGGAGTCGATCGATATGGACTCCGAACCCGTATGTGCCGAGAAGCACGAAGGGACGCCGGTCCAGGAGTCGGTCGTCACAGGCACCGGCACGCTGGGCAACGTCTTCGTCTCCGTCAGGGAGGGGCTGAGCCAGGAATTCCCGGCGCCCTCGACGCCGGTGGAGATAGACCAGAGTGGGTGTGTGTACGAGCCCCGCATCCTGGGGGTCCAGGCTGGGCAGAACATCACGATTCGGAATAACGACGCCGTCCTGCACAACATCAATGCGACGCCCGAGGCGAATCGCGGTTTCAACATCAGCCAGCCGCAGGAAGGGATGACCTCGGACCGCAGCTTCAGCGCGTCGGAAATCATGGTCCCGGTGCAGTGCGATGTGCATGGCTGGATGACCGCTTTCATCGGCGTGACAGACCACCCGTATTTCGCAGTGACCGGTCCGGACGGGTCGTTCGAGATCGAGAACCTTCCGCCCGGCGACTACGTTCTGGAAGCGTGGCACGAAGTCTATGGCGCTCAGACGGTCAACGTGACCGTTCCTCCGAGCGGCACCGCCGAGGCCACCTTCACCTATGATGCCGCGATGTCGGCCTCGGCGGTGGTCCCGGTAGGGGACCCCGTCGACCTGCACGACCATCACATCTCGCCCGTAGCCGTGACGCCGGCGGGCTGACCCTTCGCTGTGCCGCGGCCCTCCCGCGGCACAGTACCCACGCCCATTGCCCGGTCACGACCTCCCCCGGGCAGAGGAGGAGCATCATGGATTGGGGCTTTCCGGAGAACGTCTCCACCTTCGGCGCGGACATCGACGCGGCCTACGGGGCGATCTTCTACGCTACTGCGCTGATGTTCGTCATAGTCCAGGGCCTGCTCGTCTACTGCATCATCCGATTCCGCCGCCGCGAGGGGCGCAAGGCGGTTCCGATCCACGGCAACACCCGCCTCGAGATTCTCTGGACGGTGGTCCCGTTCTTCGGCGTGATGTTCATCGCCTACACGAGTGCGTCCGTCTGGCTCGACATCAAGTCGCCTGACCGCATGCCGGAGGATGCGATGGAGCTCTCGGTGACTGCGCAACAGTTCGAGTGGTCGGTCACGTATCCCGGCGCGGATGGCCAACTGGCCACTGCGGATGACTACTCGACCCGCAACGAGCTCCATATCCCGGTCGACCGCGCGGTGCGCCTCACCCTCCACGCACAGGACGTGATCCACTCGTTCTATCTCCCAGAATTGCGCGTCAAGCAGGACGCGGTGCCCGGCATGGAGATCCCCGTATGGTTGCAGGCGACCGCAACGGGCGAATACACGCTCGGATGTGCCGAGCTGTGCGGCCTCGGTCACTACCGCATGCGCGGGACGGTCAACGTCTACAGCCAGCAAGAGTTCGACACGTGGGCAGCGGAGGAGGCCGCGATCGCTTCTGGTGCCCCAGCTTCCCTTCCCCCTGTTGCCGCGAGGTGATGGCCGATGAGCACCGTCGCACTTCCTGAATACGTCCATCACTATCACGACCCGGCGCACGCGGACGACCGGTCCTTCGTTCGCAAGTACATCTTCTCCACGGACCACAAGATCATCGGGATCCAGTTCCTCTTCATGAGCCTGACGTTCCTGTTGATCGGAGGTCTGCTCGCCATGCTGATCCGCTGGCAGCTGGGATGGCCCGGTCGCCCGCTGCCTGGAGGCGCGGTCCTCGGCGAGACGAGGATGCCCGGAGGGATCATGCTTCCGGAGTTCTACAACTCGCTGATGACGATGCACGGCACGATCATGATCTTCTTCGCGGTCATGCCGCTCCTGGTCGGAGTGTTCGCGAACTATCTGATCCCACTGCAGGTCGGTGCCCCGGACATGGCGTTCCCGCGGCTCAACATGGCTTCCTTCTGGCTCGCGGTTGTCTCCGGCATCCTGATGTTCGCCGGATTCTTCGTCGAGGCTGGACACGCGGCCGCGGGATGGACCTCGTATGCGCCCCTCAGCGTGGTCCCTGAATACAGCGGCGTCTACAACGGGCAGGTCCTCTGGACGGTGAGCCTGATCATCCTCGGATTCTCGTCGCTCGCGGGGGCTGTGAACTACATCACGACGATCATCAACATGCGCGCGCCCGGGATGACGCTGCTGCGTCTGCCGCTCCCGACGTGGGCGCTCTTCATCACCTCGATCCTGATCCTGCTCGCCATCCCGGTGTTGACCGGCGCTCTGATCCTGCTGCTCTTCGATCAGGTGCTGGGCACGGGCTTCTTCATCCCCGAGATGGGCGGTGAGCCGCTGCTCTGGCAGCACATGTTCTGGTACTTCGGTCACCCCGAGGTCTACATCCTGATCCTGCCCTCCTTCGGGTTCGTGAGCGAGATCATCGCGAATGGTGCTCGCAAGCCCGTGTTCGGCTACACAGCGATGGTCCTGGCGCTCGCCGCCATCGCTTTTCTCGGCTGGATCGTGTGGGGCCACCACATGTTCCAGAGCGGAATGAACCCGATGCTCGGCGTCGGCTTCATGGCTACCACGATGGTCATCGCGGTACCGACGGCGATCAAGGTGTTCAACTGGATCGGCACGCTGTGGCAGGGGAACCTGCACTTCCACTCGCCGATGCTCTACTCGCTGGCCTTCGTCTCGATGTTCGTGATCGGCGGATTCTCCGGGGTCTTCCTCGCTTCGACACCGGTCGACATCCCCCTGCACGATACCTACTTCGTCGTCGCCCACATCCACTACGTGCTCTTCGGCGGAAGCCTGTTCGGGATCTTCGCAGCCCTGACCTACTGGTTCCCGAAGATGTTCGGGCGGACGATGAACGAGAGGATCAACAAGATCCACTTCGCGCTGACCTTCGTTTTCTTCAACCTGACGTTCTTCCCGATGCACGAGCTCGGGGTCAACGGAATGCTGAGGCGGGTCTACGACTACACGCAGTACGCGCTGTTTCAGGACCTGGTCGACCTCAACCGCTTCATCAGCCTGAGCGCGTTTGCGCTCTTCGCGTCGCAGCTGATCTACGCGGCGAACTACATCTGGAGTCTGGGCAGGGGAGCGCGTGCGTCGGCCAACCCGTGGCGGGCGAATTCCCTCGAATGGACGGTGCCGTCGCCGCCCCCGCACGGGAACTTCGATTCGATGCCCGTCGTGTACCGAGGGCCGTACGAGTACAGCTCGCCCGAGTCCGAAGAGGATTATCTGCCCCAGGACGCGCCGCCGGCGGAAGCCCCGAGGCCCGAGCCTGCCCCGACTTTCGCCTGACGGCGGACCAACAGGAGAGCGACGAAGATGAGCCAAGCTGCCGCCGGCGCGATTACGCTCTATCCCAGGCGTCCGATGCCGGGGATGGGCGTCTATAATCTGAAGCTGGGAATGTGGGTGTTCCTGCTGTCGGAGGTGATGTTCTTCTCCAGCCTGATCGGGGCGTACATCATCCTGCGCTTCGCCAACCTGGACGCCTACGCTCAGCCGGGGGCGGTGCTGAACGTCCCGCTGACCGCGTTCAACACGTTCGTCCTGATCTGTAGCAGCGTGACGATGGTGAAGGGTTTCGCGGCGCTGCAGACGGGCGATCAGAGAGGGACCCGGCTCTGGTTGCTGGCGACGGTGTTCCTGGGCGCCTTCTTCCTGAGCGTTCAGGGCATCGAGTACTACCAACTCGCCAGCGAAGGCTTCGTGCCGAGTGCCAGCTCGTATGAGGCCGAAGGCGCGGCGATCTACGGGATGACGTTCTACACGCTGACGGGGTTCCACGGTGCCCACGTCACGATCGGTGTGCTCGCCCTGATCTTCACATCCGTTAAGGCGTTCCGGGGAGGGTACACACCCACCAAACTCGGTGGCGTCGAGATCATGGGCCTCTACTGGCACTTCGTCGACCTCGTCTGGATCATTCTGTTCACCATCGTCTACCTGATCTGATGAACACGACAGCAGCCCCCTCCGAGGCAGAGTCAGGGATCGCAAGGCCGCTCACCGGGTTCGCGGTCGGTGCCGGTCTCTTCGGTGCAGTGGATGGCTACCTCATCGGCGACGTGCCGGGCGCGATCGCCGGGGCGCTGATCGCGGCGTTGATCGGTGCCGGAATGGTCTTCGCCGCGTGGCGGCCCCGCCCGCAGGACAGCGCAATTCCCGATGATGCCCACACGCACGGTGCGAACTACATGCTGATCTGGGGAGTCCTCTTCGCGTTGACGGTGGTCGAAGTGGCGGTCGCGTTCCTGGCCTTTTCGAAAGTGATCGTCATCCTGATGCTGGTCGGGCTAGCGCTGTGGAAGGCCGCGCTTGTCGCGCTCTACTACATGCACCTGAAGTTCGAGCCCGGACGCCTGCGGGTGCTCGCGATTTCCCCGGCACCGCTGGCCGTGATCCTGGTCTTGGCCGTTCTCATGGAAGGGTTCTAGAAGGCCCGTGATCAACAGGTTTCAGCGAAGTCTGTCGAATAAACACGCCTGCGCGAAGGCCGAAGAGAAATCGTGCAGGTCAAGGCGCGCGACGAGCCGCGAG
>WHSP01000440.1 GCA_009380025.1 Gemmatimonas sp.
AGCGTGCGCGACGCACGCCCCATCAGCGCCAATGACTTCGCGCCTCAGGCTCCGATTCGCGTCGCGTCAGGTGAAGTGGGCGACACTGGACTCGAACCAGTGACCTCACGGATGTGAACCGTGCGCTCTAACCAGCTGAGCTAGTCGCCCTGGGAGCTACAAGTATACCGCGCTGACGCCCGCTTGGGCGTGGCGTGCGCGGCAGGTGCCAGCAGAGCTCTTGACCAGTTTTCCCAGCTCGGTCGAATCATCAGCGCCCGGCCCGGCGATGGCGACTCTCGCGGCGAGCGCGCCTACGTTCGAGGATTGCCAACGCGGTGAGCTTGGGGGAGCACGAGCCGGCGGCGCCAGCGCCAGGGCTGGGTAGCCAGGCGATGCAGCCATTCAAAGTGCAGCTTGCGGATCCAGGACGGCGCGCGAGGCGCATCTCCGGCCAGGTAGTTGAACACGCCCCCAACTCCGATGCCGATAGGGATGCCGAGCGTGGCCAGGTTGCGGTCCAGCCACAACTCCTGCTTGGGTGCGCCATAGGCCACCAGGAGCA
>WHSP01000441.1 GCA_009380025.1 Gemmatimonas sp.
CGGTTAGCAGACGGTGCTCGAACAAGTCTTGGCACAAGGAACGGTCCCTGATGGTGAGCCTCCCGGCAAGGGCTAGAAGAGGTGACCTCGGGGGCTTCGAGCGCCTCTGCGCTCGAATACCCCGAGGGGTCCTGGGGTTCATTGAGGCACCCATCAGCTGTCGCGACCTGGTCGTTCATGCACCTCTGACTGCCTCGATCTTGATTGGGGCGCCGATTGTGACGGCGATTGAGGCCCCGGTTGAGGCCCCGGTTGAGATGAAGAAGCAGCGATAAGACCGTGACGCTGGGAGATGTTGGCCTCAACTGTCTGCCGGGACTCTGCGAAGCGGCGCGCGGACGCTATCCGGACTTCCGCCGCCCGGCCGTCAATGGCCTCTTGAAGCGCCACGGTGTTGAAGGTGAACGCCGGTCCGTGACCGCCATTGAGACTGGGGCGACACGCAGCTTGATAGGCGCTGAGGTTGGCGAGATCGTGGTCGGTCAGATAGGGGTGGAAGTGGCGCTCGAGCGCGGTCGCGTCCTCCGGTGAACAAGTGAATA
>WHSP01000442.1 GCA_009380025.1 Gemmatimonas sp.
GCGCTCGAGCTCGTCAATCACTACAAGACGGGGCCGGTCTTTACGCCGCCTTCGATCAGGACCGAGACCAATCGGGGGACCATTCAGCTGCCCGGGTCGCAGGGGGGCGCCGACTTCCAGGGAGCGGCGTTCGACCCCGAGACGCACTATCTCTTCGTGCCGTCAATCACGGCTCCGTTCGTTGCTGATATTCAGGCGGGCGACCCGACGAAAACGAACTTGTCCTACATGAAGGGGACGCGGGCGTGGATCGGCGGGCCGCAAGGGCTGCCGTTGTTCAAGCCGCCGTACGGCCGGATCACGGCGATCGACATGAACAGGGGCGAGATCGTCTGGCAGGTGCCGAACGGCGTTGGACCGCGCGACCATCCGGCGATCCGTCACCTCAAGCTCGGACGGCTTGGCTCGCCGGGACGGCCTTCGCCGCTCGCCACCAGGTCGCTGCTCTTCATCGGTGAAGGTCCGATTTCGTGGGCGGGGAGGGCGGCCGTTCCGCGGGGATGCCGATGGAGATTACCACCAACTATGGCGCGCCATG
>WHSP01000443.1 GCA_009380025.1 Gemmatimonas sp.
GGGGTCGACGAGGTCTCGTGGCGTCGCAGACACCGCTACCTCACGTTGATCACCGACCATGCCGGGAAGAAGATCGTGTGGGGCGCTGAGGGCAAGGACGCTGCCACGATGGATGAGTTCTTCGCCGACCTCGGCGCCGAACGCGCCGAGCGACTGACGTCAATCAGCATGGACATGGGCGCGGCGTTCAACAAGTCCGCCCGCGAGAACGCGCTGAACGCGACCCGCTGCATCGACCCCTACCCCTCGATGTCGAACGACGCAAGGCCTGGAACGAACTACGAGCTCTGCCCGACCAGAATGCCGCGAAGACGTTCAAGGGCGCCCGGTGGGTGCTGCTCAAACGCCCGGAGAACCTCTCCGAGGACCAAGCCGCGACCCTGCGCAAGCTGCGTAACCGGGGAGGGGCGGTGTGGCGGGCCTACAGCCTCAAGGAAGCCTTCCGTGCCATCTTCGCCGGCGACCTCGACACCACCCAGACCGCCACCGCCTTGGACCGCTGGTGCTCGGTGGCCAGCAGATCCCGGCTGCCCGCGTT
>WHSP01000444.1:0-215 GCA_009380025.1 Gemmatimonas sp.
CTCGCCCAACGATGTCATCGTCCACGGCATCCCGGGCGACTACCGCCTGGAGGAGGGGGACATCCTCTCGATCGACGCCGGCGCCATCATCGAGGGTTGGCACGCCGACGCCGCCATCACCATCCCCATCGGCGAGGTCGACGAGGGGGCCCGCCGCCTGATGGACGTGACGCGGCGGTCGCTGGAGGACGCCATCGTCCAGATCCAGGCCGGCA
>WHSP01000444.1:225-536 GCA_009380025.1 Gemmatimonas sp.
ACGGTCGTTCGCGAGTACGTCGGCCACGGCATCGGCACGGCCATGCACGAGGAGCCGCCCGTCCCCAACTACGGCCAGCCCGGCCGGGGCGTGCGGATCAAGGAGGGCTACGTCCTGGCCATCGAGCCGATGATCAACCAGGGCAAGCCCGAGACCGAGACGCTCGACGACGGCTGGACGGTCGTCACCCGGGACGGGTCGCTCTCGGCCCATTTCGAGCACACCATCGCCGTGACCGACCACGGCCCCGAAGTCCTCACCCTCCCCTAGAGGGCGCAGGGCGCTTTTCGCCGCCGGTCGGAATCCGGCTT
>WHSP01000445.1:0-305 GCA_009380025.1 Gemmatimonas sp.
GGCGGAGAACCTGCGGCGCGAGTACCGCATCGGCAGACAACAGCAGGACGAACTGGCGGTTCGTTCGCACCGGCGCGCGATCGCCGCTGCCAGGGACGGCCGGTTCGCCGAGGAGATCGTGCCGGTCACGGTGCCAGGAAAGCGCGGCTCGGCGGAAACCGTTGTCGACACCGACGAGCATCCCCGCGCGGACACCTCCCTCGACGCACTCGCCGGGCTGCGCCCGGTCATGGCTAAGCAGGATCCCGATGCGACGGTCACAGCGGGCAACGCCAGTGGGCAGAACGACGCCGCCGCTGCGTGTC
>WHSP01000445.1:315-535 GCA_009380025.1 Gemmatimonas sp.
TGTCCTGGGCGGTAGCGGGTGTGCCGCCCAGCACGATGGGGATCGGCCCTGTCCCCGCGACCGATGCGGCACTCGACCGGGCCGGGTTACGACTCTCCGATATTGACCTGATCGAGCTCAACGAAGCGTTCGCCGCGCAGGTGCTGGCGTGCACGGCGGAGTGGAAGTTCGGTGAGGCCGATTTCGACCGCCTCAACGCGAACGGTTCCGGAATCTCACT
>WHSP01000446.1 GCA_009380025.1 Gemmatimonas sp.
GTGCGCTCGATGCCCAGACTCGGGAGTTGATGCAAGATGAAGTCCAGGCGATCTGGCTGAAGACGCAAAAGACCGTTCTGCTCATCACGCATGACATCGACGAGGCGATCTATCTCAGCGACCGCGTGATCGTGTTTACCGCTCGCCCCGGCCAGATCAAGGACGAGGTCACGATTTCCTTCGATCGGCCGCGCAGCCTGGATGTCACTGAGCATCTTGGGCTGAGATTGTGGCCTGAACGATTTCAATGATTTGGTGTTTGGCTCAATGCACAGGCTTGTACATTTAACGTGAGATTCCTGTTGGCTTTGAGCATCTAACGTGAGATTCCGGCTCGCGAACGTCATTTTGATTCGGGGTTGGGATGGACGACGGTTCGACCGATGAGGCCGACGCCGCCAAGGCAGCGCGCTGGGCCGAGGGTTGCCGCCGTCATGAGGCAATCCGCCAACTTGTCGACCACCACAAGCAGCCGCTGCCAAGATCAGATGTGGAGGACGTCGCCTGGGAGCTGGGAGTCAGCCGAGCGACCCT
>WHSP01000447.1:0-271 GCA_009380025.1 Gemmatimonas sp.
GCAGTCGCTCTCGCTCGTCCACGAGGCGATGGCGATGCTGCGCGTCGTCGTCGCGTTCGGGCGCGAAGGTCACGAGTATCGCCGCTTTCGCGACCAGGGCGAGACGACCGTCGACGAGCGCGTGAAGCTCACGGTGCGCCAGACGATGTTCTCGCTTGGCGTCAACACCGTCACGGCGGCCGGCACGGCCCTCGTCCTCGGCGTCGGCGCCCACCACGTGATCCAGCGGCAGCTCACCGTCGGCGAGTTGCTCGTCGTCATGGGCTACATC
>WHSP01000447.1:281-534 GCA_009380025.1 Gemmatimonas sp.
GAAGGTGTCCACTTCGCCTACCACGGGCGGCGCGAGACGCTGCGAGACATCTCCTTCTCGATCGACGCCGGCGATCGCGTCGCCGTCGTCGGCCCGACCGGGGCGGGGAAGACGACGCTCGTCAGCCTCATCCCCCGCTTCTACGACCCGAAGCAGGGCCGCATCCTCCTGGACGGGATCGACGTGCGGCAGCTCACGCTCGCCTCCCTGCGCGCGCAGACCAGCATCGTCCTCCAGGAGCCGCTCCTGTTCT
>WHSP01000448.1:0-294 GCA_009380025.1 Gemmatimonas sp.
ATCGATCGACCTTTTCGGGTTACCGTGTGATCTACGTCCCGTTCAGCGGGGGGCGCCCCTCTGGGGCGATCCAGGAAGTCCTCACCGGGTTCATCGCGAGCCCGGAGAAATCGGAAGTGTACGGCCGTCCCGTCGGCCTGGCGATGCTGCGCGACGGCTCGCTGCTCGTGGCCGACGATGCCGGCGGAAAGATCTGGCGCGTGACCAGCCAGCGGTGACGCGGCGGCGTCCATAACAATATGCTGCACCGAACCACGCCCGGAACCCTTGCCCTTGCCATCGCTCTCGCTGCCT
>WHSP01000448.1:304-528 GCA_009380025.1 Gemmatimonas sp.
CGCCGCGCTATATCACGGCGGAAACGCCGATCGGCCCGCTGCCGGCGCTCGCCGATCGGGGGCTGACCGACCACGTCGTGCTCATCTCGATCGATGGGCTGCGCCCCGACGCGATCGCGGCGTTCGGTGCCCCGACGCTGCAGCGGCTGATCCGGGAAGGCGGGTACACCCTCAGCGCCAGCACCATCATGCCGAGCAAGACGCTGCCGTCGCACACGTCGATG
>WHSP01000449.1 GCA_009380025.1 Gemmatimonas sp.
CTCGCCACACCGCAAACCTCGTTCTCAGGCTGACGACGCAATGTGAGGTCGCACCGGGTACAGCCCAGGCGTTCAACTTCGTGCAAGATCGGGGCTGGGGATAGCGCCGACACTCGGCCGCGTTCGACCCGATCGAGCCGCCTCGGGGACGCGAGGGCGCACAGATCGCCGAGATCGCCCGACCTGCTCAACCGGGGCGAGAAGCCCGGGGGGTTCCGCTGGGCAGTCACCCAGCGAGCGCCCCCACGCCGGCTCGCGGCTCTTCGTAGTGGACGCGGCCTGGCGCTCGAGCTCGTGCTGATCGCCCACGACCGGCTCGCTTGGACGAAGGCGCTCAAGCTTGGTGGGCGTGCTTCCCCGCTGCCGGCCCAGGCGGTTCCGCGACCGGCTGCTGGCAACTGGCTTGCTGCACGATCGGGCCTAGGGTGCGCGAAGTTAGGGCTCACAAGAACCTATCGGCTCGCGGCCGAATCGCTCCGATCTGCTTCGCTGCGGCCTCCCCGGCATGATGGCCGCTCCCATTCGCG
>WHSP01000044.1 GCA_009380025.1 Gemmatimonas sp.
GGGACGCGAGGGCCGGCATCGTCTCGACCCCGGCGATGCAGCGTGAGTCGGTGATCCCGCTCGATACGGTCGGACGCCACCAGCGGTCCGCGCCCATCTCCGGAACGGCGTAGGGCGGCGACGTGACCACAACGTCAGGCGGGCGTTCGAAGTAGTTCTCGAGTCCGAATCGCGACCCGTCAGCGAACTGGGCCGGTGCCGGCATGTCGGCGGGATCCCCCATCGGTGCACCGGCGTCGACCCAGGCAGCGAGGGTGCTGATCTCCTCTTCGGACAGGCGCCAGTCGTTCTTCAGATCCTGGATGCCCACCTCTGTGTCGTAATGATACGGTGGCATCTCGCGTTGCTGAACCCGCAGCTTGATGACTTGCGCCCACGGTCGGACCTCGTCATACGTCAGCAGCGACATCGGGCCGATGCCGCCGGGTCGATGGCAGTTCTGACAGTTTTCTTGGAGGATGAGTGCAACGTCACCAGCGAACGTCACCTGCTCCGGATCCGGATCGGGTTCGACCGGCGCTGCTGCGACAAGCTCACTCGCACCGAATGCCGCGAGAAGCGGGACGAACAGTAACGCATGGAACCTGCACGGGGGACCGCTACTCCTCGGCCCGGACAACCATGATGCTGCCATAACCGGCCTTCCTTTCCCCAGTGGTGGCGTCGATGTCACGGTTGCCTCGGAACGGCATGCTGATCCATCGACTCATCTCGACCGACTCCGCCCTCGAGCCCCCGCTCTTGGACGAATCCAGCTGCCTACCCGACCAACGGACCAACCATGCGCAGGTCTCGGGGCGAACTCTGTTCGCCTGAATGCCGATCACAGCAGAATAGCCGATTTTCCCCCGTACGTCCATGCTGCCGAGCGGTGGGAGGCTCATTCTGCTCACGAACCTCGGCGTCCGTTGGCAACTGCCTCCTGCAAACGGCCGGTTAAGGTGCGGGGAAACCCGGCCAGCTGTCGAAAAGGATCACCCGTCCCGATCGGGTGGCTCTTCGCAGGGAGGGTGCCAAAAGAGATTCGGCTCCGACCATAATCGGGGAAGTTCTCCCTGTGCGCGACCGCTCGGGGCGCCGAGCACGCCCGGCATCGAGGGGGGTTCGGCCACCATCGAAACCCGGTGCGGATCCGCCTGTATATCCCGCTGTCCTCCAAGGAGGGCAAGGAGATTCGGCCACAGGTGACACCTTCGTAGCCACGGTTTCGGAAAGGCAGGAGAAGGCTGGTCTGTAGCTACGGCACGCATGTTGACTTTCACGGCGCCCCGTTGCCGCCAGCGTGAGGTTACCCGAACCGAAATGCCTCAAGATGTACAAACGTATTGCAATGGCGACTCTGACGTCGCTCGTGATGGTCGGCCTGGCCGGACCGAACACTGCAAATGCTCAGCTGGGAATCACTGCAGGCCCCAGCTTCGCCCAGTTGAGCGACATCGATGTGGGCGATACCCAGGCCACGTTCGACAACGCGACGGGTTGGCACGCCCACCTCTGGCTCGATTTGCCGATGGGTCCCATCGCGATCCGACCGGGTGTCCGATACATGGACGCCGGCGCCCTCTTCGAGGATGCGATGGTCAACGAGGTTCGCTACGGACGCCGGGAGAAGACGAGCCTGATCGAGGTCCCGGTCGACGTCCGGTTCCGCCTCCCCGTGCCGGCGGTGACACCCTACGTCATGGCCGGACCTGTCCTCCGGTTCCCCGTCGGCCGCCATCACAAAGATAAGTACAACAGGCTCAGCCTCGCCGGCGGCGCTGGCGTCGGACTCGAGGTCGGCCTCGGGCCCGCGAAGCTCTACCCGGAGCTCAAGTACACCTTCGGCATCACCCGTTTCACGAAGGAGACCTACGAGATCGGTGACACCATGATCAGGCCCGACAAGAGTCAGCGGATGAACGCTGTGATGCTCTCTCTAGGCATCGGACTGTAACGTCGGGAAGGCCGATCGTGGGGCATCCGGCATACCGTCGGTGCCCCACTTCCCTCCCAGCACCGAGATCATCCAAGCTCCTGCGGCGTCGTGGCGAGAACCCGGTCGATCGCTTCCGCCAGCCGGTTCCAGCTCGCCGTCTCCTCACCGAGTCGCTTCCTCCCGGCCGGGTTCAGTCGGTAATACTTCGCCCGTCGGTTGTTCTCCGACGTCCCCCACTCGCTTTCGATCAACCCCTGATGTTCGAGTCGATACAGCCCCGGGTAGAGCGCCCCCTGCTGGATCTGTAACGCCCCGCCAGAAATCTGCTCGATCCGGAGCAACACTCCGTACCCGTGAAGTTTCCCGAGGGAAATAGCCTTCAGGATCAGGAGGTCGAGAGACCCCGGGAGGAGCTCCGCTTGGCTGGACCTGGGTGATCTCTCTTTGTTCATTTAGGAGAGTTTGCCGTGGGTTTCCTACTTTGTCAAGGAAACGAATCCTACGATTCACCGCAGAGGTCGCTGAGAACGCAGAGAAGTTTGATTCGAAGGAGATTGTCGGGGGGTGACGTAGCGGCGAGGTTACAAATGAATCGTTTCCGACTACCCCTGGTAGGCAGGTCATGGCGATACCAGCAGTGCTCTGCGACCTCTGCGACGCGGTAGACCTTTTCTACGCGTGCGTCACTTCAATGACCGCTCGGGGGAATCGTATCAGGGCGCACCATCATCGGCATGTTGTAGTCGTGGTGCTCGCAGCTCACGTTCGGATTGTACTGGGCGAATACCCCGCTGGGATTGTCGCGCAGCCAGATGTGCCGATCGTACTGCGCCTGGATCGACATCGCTGGATCGTCGGGCCAGTGCTCGTACGGAATTCCCTGGAAGGTTGGAGCGTCGCGATTGCCGGCCCGCTCCCAGGCATCGGCGGAGACGAGGTTCTCGACAGCGACCAACTCGAGCGATCCGTCCGCTTGCGGCTCGTACACGAGTCCAGCCGGCTGGAGGAAATCGGTGTGCGCACCGGCCACGTCGAGGCGGCTGTCCTGATCGTCGATCTCGAGGAGGTCGCGGCGCAGGAAGTGAATTCCCATCGTGCCGAGGTTCCCTGTGATCCCCATGTGCAACGGGGTCTCGCACGTGTCCAGCAGGTCGCGGTCGTAGCCGTCGGCGATAGCCACATTTACGTCCCGGTACTTCTCGACGGCCGCGAAGATCTCGTTCAACGTCGGTTCCGAAGCGTCGCTCGCCCCACTCGCGCACGCGGTAAAGAGGATGAGCGAGGTTGTGGTCATCAGTCCGAGCAGTCCGTCTCTCATAGGTCTTCGATGAATCAATAGCAGATCGGCGGCGGCAGCTGGAGCGCCGGATTCCGAAAGGCCGAGGTCGGATCGGACGGCGTCGCCGCCCGTTCTCCAGGCGAGCCGTATCACGCAAACCGCCGCTCGACCGATGGATTCGATTCCCCCTTTCCGGGCTACGGAGTGTATCGCCGCAGCGAGCCTAACTCAATAGGCCCGAGTTGGATCGGGTGGCGGCTCCGGCTCGCCAGGGCGGGATGTCAGATGCGGCTTCACACGGTCGGACCGAGCGCTCCCCGAATGTTTGCTTGCCTCGGTCGAGAGGGCGTCGCATTGTGGGGGCGTCGTCGACAGCTGATCGGATCGCTGCCGGCATCCTGCACAGATCCGATCCCTAGTTGAAGTCGGCGCCTCGCTCATCCGATGGCTCACCCCAGCCACCACCCATTTCAGCATGACCGACTTACCGATCACTGGAGGAGGGAACGACCTGGTCCTCGAGCCAGGTCAGGACCTCGTCCTGCGCGACCAGAGCGGAACCGAGCGTCTCCGCCTGGACGCCGCGACCGGATCGATCCGAATCCGCAGCGGCGGGGCGGACGTCAGAATCCGCATCGATCCCACGTCGGGCAACCTGCTGGTCGGCGGATCGGGGCAGGATGGCGATCTCCTGCTCTTCCCGGCATCGGCCGAGTCCTTCGAGAGTCACCAGTCGACGATTCACCTCAACGCCCAGGGTCGATCCATAGGAGTGGGCACGTCGGAAAGGCCCGGGCTCGTTCGGGTTCGGGGCAATCAGCAGCAGATTGACCTGGCGGGAGAACGCGGCGACATCGTGGCCTCCGGGCACGTCGACCTCCGGATGCCGGACGGCGACCTACGGGTCCGGCTGGACAACGACGGATCGATCATCGCGGGAGGCGCCGGGCGCGACGGAGTCCTTCGACTCCGCAACGGCTCGAACGCCACGGTCATCCGCTTCGACCTGGCGGGCTCCGATGCCCGAGGTCGTTTGGGGGGCGATGGCTCCGACGGCCGGCTGGAAGTGCTCGACGGCGACGGCACGACCACGATCGTCCTCAACGGGGCAACCGGAAATGCGGGGTTCGGGGCCGTCACCGGGGGGAACGCCGGCGCGGTGTTCGTCAAGGGCGATGGCGGAGGCAACACCATCGTCTTGAACGGGGACAGCGGGGACATAGCAATCGGCGCCGTCGATGGCGGTGTCGCCGGCGGCGTCTTCGTGAAGGGCGAGGATGGCGACGACACAATTGTCATGAACGGGGCGACCGGGAACATCGGGTTGGGACGCTTCGGTACCGCAGGCAACGTCTTTGTGAAGAATGAAGTCGGCAACAACTCGATTCACCTCAGCGGCGCAACCGGAAACATCAACCTGACCGGCGACATCCGCTTCTCCTCATCGGTCGCGGATTTCGCGGAGGAGTTCGACCTGGACGAGCCGGGCGAATGTGAACCGGGTGAGGTGATGGTGCTGCACGCCGACGGGCGGCTCCGCAGGAGCTTCGAGGAGTACGATTCACGCGTGGTCGGGGTGATCTCCGGGGCAGGTGCCTATCGACCTGGAATCGTCCTCGGCCGCGACGAAAGCAAGCAGCGGCGCGTGCCCGTGGCCGTGATGGGCAAGGTGCTCTGCAAGGTGGACGCGTCGTCCACGCCGATCGCCATTGGTGACCTCCTCACCACTGGCGCACGGCCAGGCCACGCCATGAAGGTGACCGATCGCGCCAAGGGCGTTGGGGCGGTCATCGGCAAGGCGCTTGGATCCTGCAAGACGGGACAAGGGCTGGTGCCGATGCTCGTTTCACTTCAGTGACCGCGGCGACGGACCATGGAAATCTCCCTCAGGCAGGCTGCGCGCTGCGTCGACGCTCCAGAAGAGTTCTCGGTGCTGCGCGACTTCTTCGGATTCCTGACCGACGATCCGGCGGCGGTCGGAACGCTTTCCGTCCGGGATCAGATCGAAGCGAACCGCGGCAAGCACATCAACCTGGACCTGATCCTGGTCGCCCCGTCCGAGATTCCGCGCTCTGCGCGTCGGTGGGTGGATCACGGCATTGATGGCGTCCGACGGATCTTCCGGAACGTCGGGATCGGCGTGGCGCGCGTTCGGCCCCACATCATCCCCCTGGATGAGGCGCAAGGCTTCGATGTCATCACGAGCAAGTCGGAGGCGAAGAAACTGACGCGGAAGTTCCGGGGCTCGAGCGACGACGCAATGGACGTCTTCATCGTGCCCGAGTACAACGTCACGTCGAAGGGCAAGGTCAAGGCGGGAATCTGCAGCATACCGGGATGCAACAAGAACCTTTACTCCTTCAACGGGTGCGTGATCGGGATCCGCAATCTGACCGGATCCATGACCGACGGCCGGATCGCGCGGCTGATGGCACACGAGCTCGGGCACGGCCTCCGCCTCGCCCATCGCGACACCGATGGCAACCTGATGCAAGCAGGGGGATCGGGTACCGATCTCACCGTACAGCAGGGGCGGCGGATGCGCCGCGACTGCTTCGTCCGCGACGGCTGCAACTTCTGAGGAGGTCGGACGATGACGGTGATCCTCCAGCAACTCTCGCCCGATCAGTTCGACACGGCCGCACTGGTCGAAGCCGTGCTGAGCGAGAGCCCCGACCTGCCCAGGGGGTACGCCATGTCGCTACTGCTCGGTGCCCAGTATCCGGGGACTCGCGGGGTCCTTCAACAGGTGATCGAGAACGAGGATGAGCCCTCTTCGGTGCGAACCCTCGCCGTCCGGCACCTCGGGCTGCTCGAACCGTGCTCGGTCCAGAGCATCCTCCTCCGCCGTACCAGTACGCGCGACGAGCGAGTCCTGCGCGAGATCGTCCGCGTTCTCGGCTGGATCGGCGACGTGCGAGCCCTCCCCGCGGTGCAGGAGGTCGCCGATCGCTCCCGCGGTCGTCTCGCCGAAGCAGCCGCCTTCGCGGCGATGCTGATCGCCTATCGAAGCGGTCGGCTCGACTGCTCGTTCACTCCACCCGATCCTCTCGAGACCGTGGCGCCACCTGGCGGCTGCAGACTCCGGGCTGCGCACAACCCGGTCAGCCTCGCCGACTTCACCTCCTGCCTGATGTCGCTCGGAGATGAGCCCCTTGGCATCGAATATTCGCCTCGTCTCGCCACCGCGATCCACTTCGAGGATATCCGATGGACCCTCCTGTTCAATCGGGAGGTAGCCGAGGGCGATGGGCTGGAACGGATCCGATCGTCGAATCAGCTCCTCGGAGCTGTTGCTGAGCGGGATCCCAAGGACGACACGGACTACCTACTGCTCGTGATTCTCTCCACCCCGACGGATCAGAAAGGTGAGATCCTTGTCCACGCCCACGACCCGAACGGCGAACTGATCTATCTCGGGCGAGCAGTAGCGACGCGAGACGGGCTCGCCTTCGCGGTACGGACGATCTCGCGAACGGCGCTCATACTCGAGATCGAGGGGACCTGCGGACCCGACGGCCTGAGGTTCGACGAGTTCTCTTACGCGAGGGAGCCTGGGGAGAAGCGCGTGCCGGCGACGCTATGACGCCAGAGTTCTGAACAGAGACGGCCTCCCGCAGTCGATACCCCACCCAACGTTCTCCTGGCCATCGAGCAAGATTCGTTGGCGCCCACCCCTTGTCTCATGAACGATCGTGTGGGGCGCGTCCCTCCCGGCGCGACCATGCCCGCGGGCTCGTCGCTGGTACCATTAAACCCGCCGTTGAGGAGCACCGCGACGATCATTCCCGCTAAGGCCGACGGACATCCTCTGTCGGAAGATCCTCTATAGTATGACATTCGTCACCACCAGCTTCACCTCCAAGCGACTCTAGTCCTTGCCGACGATGTCTGCCGAGACCTCGATAGCTGCTCATTGGTGCGCGGTCAATGACGAGGTCCTGTGTCGAAGGCCATCAACCGACCATCGCGATCGCCGCTTTCCGAGGTAACGCCTTCGAGCTATTGTCAGCCAATTCAGCATCAGACCGGAGACAAGGCATGCAGACATACGTTCGCAGGTCCCCGTCGAAGCAGCCAGCCCTCAATGCGTCCCCACCGGCGAAGACTCAGCGCCGCCCAGGAGCAAGCTCCAACGACCGCTTGCAGCGGATCGTCGAGAGCCAGGCATTGCAGCGATCAGCTCGATCAGACCGTGGCGGCCGTGAGAAAGGTCGGGTTCCGGGCGCCTCGACCGAATCGGTCGGCGGTTCGGTTCGTACGGGCGCGGATTGGAGCGGCATCGGGGGGGCGCGATCCGGAATCAGCATCGGCGCGCCAGGGGACCGGTTCGAACAGGAAGCAGACCGCGTGGCCGACGGCGTGATGCGCATGACGGCCAACGAGCCGACCCGACACGGAGCTTCGTCACGCAGCCCGGCCGGACGGCACTCGGCCGCTTCCGATTGGTTCCCCCTGTCAGGTGGGCGTTCTCTCAACCTCGCGGAACGGGCCTACTTCGAGCCGCGCCTCGGCTTCGACTTCGGGCGAGTCCGCCTCCACCAGGATTCGAACGCCGATGCAGCAGCATTTGGCCTCGGTGCCCGCGCCTTCACGGTCGGATCGGATATTTACTTTCGGGCCGGCGCCAACACGAGCGCACAGGAGGGCCGACGTACCCTTGCCCACGAGCTGACCCACGTCGTGCAGCAGGATCCGTCTGCGCGAAACGGGGAGCCGGGACTGCCGTCCGAACCCGGTCGGCTCACTGGCGACCCGGCCCCGACGCCGATCGTCCAGCGCACCCCGGATGCCCCGCTGCTCCAGATGGATTGCGCCGAGGACAAGCGCGAATGCCGCAACGCGATGAACTACAGCGACGGCGGGCACTGGATCGGCCCGGGTCGACAACCCGACTGCAACTGTGATAGCACGCTCAGCGATGCGCAGGCGGCCTGCGGAAATCGCTTCAATTGGAGCGATGGAGGACACTGGATCGGCTCAGGTCCAGAGCCAGACTGCAGCCTGACGGAGACGGCCGAAACGACGCATACGGTCACCTACCTCTTCCCGACCAACGAGTGCGTGCAACAGTTCAATTCCGACCGTAACGAGATCGCCACCCACGTATCAACCGGTGGAGGGATCGTGACCGGCGCGATCACATCCCGATTCAGCAGTCCCTGGATCGGCATCGTTGCGGGCGCTGCCGTGAACGAATTGATCGGTGCCATTCCGCAGACTCCCATCGGAGTTGGCTACCGATGGGTACGCACTTTCACGGCACGATACACTCGTAGCGCCCATCCGTGGGGTGTCAACAGCCTGACGATCGGGTTGGAGACGGAAGTCCTCGACGAACGGAATCAACTGGTGCACGGCTTTTCGGCCTCCTTCGAGATGCCGGAGGAAAGCCGGGTCCGCGTTGGCCCGATGCTCACGGGTCAACCCGACTCAAGTCACACCATTACCTGCCCCAGGGGCAACATCCTCTCGATGTAGGCACCCCCGGTCGGGCGACAGGCCGGCCCTGACCGTAGCAAGATTGCGTCCCTCGGCGGCCCCTATACTATGGGAGTGCCATATGTGGCGACTCGCTGCAATCCGGCTCTAACAGTCCAGGGGCCCCTCGACCTCGAACCCTCGTCGATCAATGCTCACCCGCGACCTGAAGAAGGGAACAACGCCTTCCTGACCCTCTCCCTGCTCGAGCACAACGACCATCACGGCTACGAGCTGAGCAAGCTGATCGAGTCCCGCTCGGGAGGGGTGGTGCGGATTCATGCGGCGTCGCTGTATCCGCTGTTGTACCGGCTGGAGAAGCGGGGGTTGATCGCGGGGCGATGGGTCGAAAAGGCCGGGGAACGGCGGCGTCGGTACTACCGGATCACGGAGGCGGGAAGGAAGCAGCTCGAGGCGCAGCGGCGGAGCTGGCTGGAGTTCGCCGAGGCGATCGGCCGAATCACGGGGGTCGAGTATGCATGACTGGACGAGCGAGGTGCAGCAGCGGCTGGGTCGTGCCGGCGCTGCCGGCGAGCTGGACGAATCGGTCGTGGAGGAGCTCGTCCAGCACCTGGAGGACCGGTACGCGGAGCTGCGAGCGGGCGGGACCAGCCATGCGTCGGCGGTCGCCGCAACGCTCGACGAGTTGGCGAGCGAGGAAGCGTTGGGTCAGCAGTTCAAGAATCCGAGCCGTTTGAGGCACCCGCCAGCCGTAGCAATCGGAGCGTCCGGGCCGGGGGGCGCCCTCGAGAGTCTGTGGAACGATCTGCGATACGGCATTCGTCTCGCGACGCGGAGGCCGGTCTACACCGGGACCATCGTCCTGACACTCGCGCTCGGTATCGGTGCGACGACGGCGATCTTCAGCGTGGTCAACACGATCCTGTTGCGGGAGCCGCCGTTCACGGACATGGACGAGCTGGTTGTAATCTGGGAGACGGACCGCGACAGCGAGACGTTCCATGAGCCGGCGTCCTGGCCGGACATCGTCGACTTCCGGGAGCGGAGCCAGACGCTGGCCGGGATCGGTGCCCTCAACGGAGTCGACGCGACTTGGCTGAGGGAAGATGCCGAGTCCGAGCGGTTGAGCGGACTCGCCGTCACCGGAAATTTGCCTGCTCTGCTGGGCGTCAGCCCGGTACTCGGAAACACACTCGATGAGGATCGGATCGCCGCCGGCGAAGCGATGGTGCTTCTGGGCGAGCACATCTGGCGAAGCCGACTGGGTGCCGATCCTGCCGTCGTCGGCTCGACGTTACGGCTGAACGGCGAGCCGATGACTGTGGTGGGCGTGCTGCCATCCGAGGCCGACGTCGGGGTAAACCAGATTCTTGCGCGAGCTGATTACGGCGGCCCGTTCAACGGCCGCCACGTGGACGTGTGGATCGGGATGGCTCCCACCGCGGCAGTCTTTCCGCGCGAGACCCACCCTTTCTTTACGGTGGGCCGGTTGGCGCCGGGGATGACGGTGGAGGTCGCCCAGCGCGAGCTCGCCTCAGTCGCGGCCGAGCTCGAGTCGGCGTATCCGGAGAACGCGGCGCGCGGCGTCAACATCGAAGCGCTCTCCGACGTGGTCTTCGGGCCAAGTCGGCCGGCGCTGCTCGTGTTGCTGGGTGCGGTCGGCCTGGTCCTCCTGATCACCTGCGCCAACGTCGCGAACCTGATGATGGCGCGGATCGTCGGACGGCGGCGCGAGCTCGCCCTGAGAGCGGCGCTTGGCGCCCGAGGGGGACGAATGGCCAGTCAGCTCCTGATGGAAGCGTTGTTGGTGACGAGTCTGGGTGCGGCAGCCGGCCTCACCCTCGCCTACGCGGGCATCCGTTCGATCGTAGCGATCGCACCCGATTCGATCCCGAGAATCGACGAGGTCTCCATCGATTGGACCGTACTCGCCCTCCTGGCGGGCCTCACGATCGCCGTCACTCTGATCCTTGGGGTCCTCCCGATGCGGCGGGCGTGGTGGTCGGAACTGCGGAGCTCCCTCCAGGGTGCCGGCGGCGGCCGCTCCTCGGACGGCGCGGCGGGCGCTCGGACGCGGGCCGGTCTGGTCGTCTCCCAGACGGCGCTTGCGGTGGCACTCGTGATCGGCGCCGGAATCCTGCTGCGGAGCTTCGTAGCCCTGCTCAATGTTGATCCGGGATTCGACACCGATCGTGTGATCAAAGCGGAATTTCAGCTTTCGGCGCCCCACTACGCGGTGGACCTCGTGCAGCCGGAGACATACACGCGGATCACCAACTTCTACGCCCAGGTACTCGGCCGGATTCGCTCGATTCCGGGCGTCGAGGAAGCTTCGTTCGCGGTGAACCATCCACTTCAGCCCGGCTTTACCAATTCCTTCGCCATCGTCGGCCGGGAAGCGGAGTCGTCGAACTTTCCCGAGATCCGGACGCGCTTTGTCACCCCTGCGTATCAGGAGACCCTGGGGATCCCTCAACTTTCCGGTCGTACCCTCGCCGAGTCCGACGACGCGGTCTCGCCGCAGGTCGGCGTCCTCAACCGCGCGGCCGCCGAGCGCTATTTCCCGAACAGCGACCCGATCGGACAGGAGATCCGCTTCTGGGGGATACTGTGGCGGGTGGTAGGTGTTATGGGAGACGAGCGCTTCCTCGGCCTCGACCGGGAGACCGAGCCGGCCATCTACCTCTCACTCCAGCAGATGCCGCTGGGCGGTGGTTCCTTGCTCGTCCGCGCCAATGAGGATGTCGCGGTAAACGTCGGGCCGATTCGGAACGCCGTCCGCGACATCGACCCCGAGATCGTGCTGTACGGAATCGAGACCTTGGACGAGACCCTCGCCGCCACCGTCGGCCGCCCGCGATTCACAGCGACGTTGATCGGCATGTTCGCAGCCCTTGCGATCCTCATCGCGCTCGTCGGTCTGCACGGGCTGTTGAGCTACTCAGTGAGCCAGCGGACACCCGAGCTGGGAATCCGGAAGGCGCTCGGCGCATCTGAGAGTAATTTGAGACGCCTGGTCCTGGGGGAGGGCTTGCGGCTCGCGGTCATCGGGGTCGCGATCGGAGCGGGGCTCGCCCTGATCGGCTCGCGGATGCTCGAATCGCTCGTCTTCGGAGTCTCGGCCGCCGACCCCTACACCTTTGCGGGCGTGACGGCCCTCGTACTCGGTGCCGCGCTCCTGGCAAGCTGGCTCCCCGCGCGGCGAGCGAGTTCGAGCGATCCGCTCGCTCTCCTGCGCGCCGACTGATTGCGAGCGGAGCGCCGATCCAGCGGTATCACCGTCGGCATCCGACCGAAACTACAAAATCTACCGCAGAGTCGCAGAGGACGCAGAGGGAACAACAACCCATCGGACCTGTCGTTCTCTGCGTCCTCAGCGCCTCTGCGGTAACTGTAGTTGTTTGTTCGACGCCTCCTCGAGGAGACGGAAAAGGCAAGTCAGCCTGTGAACCATCTTCCCGTATTGCTTTTCCTTCGCGTCTTCGCGTCTTCGCGTGAACCCTTCAACAATGATGTCAGATCACGAGAAGGACGCCACGCGCCTCCTCGCCCACCGCTTTCTCGATCGCACGGACGTAGATCGCGACCTGCTCCATATACAGCGGTAGCGCGCCTTCGACCTCGTAGTCCGTCTTGAACTCGACCACCGTCCAATGGGCGCCGCCCTCGGTCGATCCCGATTCCCGGAAAGTCAGGTCGACGACGCCTTCAACGATCTCCCCGTTCTCCTCTCGCAGGAAGACTGGCACCTCGCGGTAGGCGGTGACCCCGTCGCCGTGACTTGCCGCGCGGATCAGCAACGGATCTGCGAGCACGTGTTCGACGGCGATCCTCGCTGCGGCGCTTTCCTCCGGCTGCGCACCGAGGAGGCGGGCCTGCAGGTCGACGACGTTTCGAATGTCGTTGGGCGGGGCGGTGAGGTCGACGGCGGCCAGGGAACGGTGGACGAGCTCGCCGAAACGAGCACCGCTCGGACGCCCCCCATCGGGGCGCGGAAGGTGACGAACCTCCGGCGCGGTGGCCTCGCGCGAGCGGCCGTCAGCCGCTTCGGGGGGTCGCCCATTCCCGTCCGGGGCCGACAGGTCCGGGCCCTGGGTCCGCCGCGCCGCCATCGCCCGCACGGTGACCAATGTCGCTTCTGGTCGAGCGCCGGCTTCCGTCGTCGTCCTCCGCGTCTCGCGCCATTCTTCGTACGCCTGAACGCCGGCCGTCGATACGAGCTCATCTTCATCCGCCGCCAGGATCTCTTGCTCGCGAAGACCCGTGGCAGGAGCGACGTCGAGTTCGAACACGGACGGGTCCCACCAGACGACCTCCGTACCCGCCCGCGATCTGTGCAAGCCCGGCTTTACGGCGATATCGTCCGGACCGCCGGGTGGCGGATCCGCCCTACGTTGGGCGGCCAGTACCGACTGATCGCCCAGGGGTGGGCATCCCGGGAGCTGCTCGCCTTCGAGCGCCGGGGATCGACGGGCCCCGCTCCGAGGATAGATGGCCGGGTTGAGGGACTCGGCCCAGCCGGTCAGTTCATCGCCCTCGCCCACGGCCGGTAGCACGAGGAGGTCCCGTGCGCGCGTGGCCGCCACATACGTGACCCGGACGGCCTCGGCGCGATCGTGCGCCGCTTCATCCTCCTGGTGATCCAACACGTCCTGCGGGACGGCGCCGCACAGTGGCTCCGCCCACAATCTCCTCTCCGGGTCGACGTAGCGGCTGGGGTTCGAGAATGTGAGGCGGTTCGTCGGGTCGGCGAGAATCACAACCGGAAACTCGAGCCCCTTTGCCTTGTGGACGCTCATGATCCGCACCCCTTCGGTGCCCTCTTCAACGATGGGCGCCTCCTCGCCTTCGCCGCGACTCGCTTCGTCCTCCAGTAACTCGACGAAGGCGCGGAAGGAGGTGCCGCCGTCCTTCTCGAAGGCGCGCGCCCGATCGACGACGCGCAAGCAATTGGCGAGGACCTGCTCGCCGGCGCGCCAATTGGCCAGTCCGGCATGCGCGCGGACCGCGGAGAGGAACTGCGAGATGGTGTGGGCGATCGGATGTCGGTTCCTCCCCCGGTGCAGGCTCGCCAGCATGGAGAGGGCGTCAGCGAGGTCTCGATCGTCGGCGGAGGGGTCGACCGGGTCCGACGTTTCAGGATCTTCGCGTTGCTCGAGGTCCATCCCGGCGACCGCAAGTGGGTGGAGCGATCCGTAACGATGGCGAAATGCCAGGATCTGACTGTCGGTGAAGGACAGGAACGGCCCCTTGAGCGTCGCATAGACGGAGAGTGCGTCGTCAGGCCATTCGATCGCCTGGAGTGCGTTGCGGAGGGCCAGCACTTCCTCGCGGTCGTGGAAGCCCTTCCCGCCGACGAGCACGTGAGGAACCTCGCGGGACTCGAACGCCTGGACGTAGGGACGCATTACTTCCGCGTACTGGCTCTGGAGCCGGCGAGATAGGATGCACACGTGCCGGTACCGGAGGTCCACGAGCCGGTCCGGTCGGCCGGGCTCGGTGACCTTCCAGCCCGATTCCTCGACGAGCCAGCGAACGAACGCCCCAACGGCGTCCGCATACGACGCCGAGATCGTGTACAGAGCTCGGCCCCCCCACTTCTCGGAGTAGATGTGGGGAGCGGGAAGGGCGATTGCCGCTGGCTGGCCCTCCGTCCCCTCGCGAAACTTCTCGAGTGAGACGTAGGCGGGTTGACTGCCGTCTTCGGCTCGCTGGATTGCCTCGGAAAAGGAGGCGTTCACGACCCCTTGGATTGCCGGAACACTACGGAAGCTGGTCGACAGCTGCACGACGTGCATTCCGCAGCGAGAGAGCCGGCCCTTGATTTCCTCGTAGATCCGAACGTCCGCGCGTCGGAAGCTGTAGATGGACTGCTTGGGATCCCCCACGACGAAGAGCTTCCCCGAAGCGGGCGTCACCCTTCGGGCGTCGGTCTCCTCCGGATCGTCGGCTGTGAGGAGCAGCAGGATCTCCGCCTGGAGGGGATCGGTGTCTTGAAACTCGTCCACGAAGTAGTGGGTGAAGCGCGCCTGCAGATCACTTCGGATCAAGGCATCGTCCCGAATCAGATTCCGGGTCTTCAGCAGCAGGTCGACGAAGTCGAGCACACCCTCCCTGCTCTTGAGCTCCTCGTACGCGTCGACCGCGGGGCGCAGCTCTTCGCGGAGCAACGCTGCCAGATCCGCTTCGGCCGCCTCCATCAACCGCACTAGTTCTTCGTGGATCTCGTCTCGCCTCCCCTTTACCTCCTCGAGGGTGCGGCTCTTCGCCTCGTCGAACCATTTCCCATGTCCCCGGCGGTCCCATTTCTTACCTTCCCATAGGAGCTCCCGGGTCATCGTTTCGATGGACTCGGGGGCTGGGGATCTCCCCGCCCCGCGTGCTTCCAACTCTTTGACCCGCCCGCGGACATCTGTGAGTAGGGCGCCGATGTGGCGGTTGGAATAGCGTGGCTTCAGGTCGGCGAAATCACTCAGCTCGTGCAAGAGCTCAAGGACGCGATCCATCGTTGCCGGGTAGTCGAAAGCGGCGGACCGCTGCCACGGACTGGAGAAGTCGCGATGTTCGCTCAGTTTTCGTACCGCATCCTGAAGCTCCTGACGCGGTCCTTCGAGCCGCCATGCGGAACCCGGGAGACGCCGAGGCCTTCGGCCGAGCACACGGCGGACCCCTGCTGGAGGATCCCGGAGCACCTCCTGGAACCAACTGTCGAAGGCCTGGTCCAGGAGACGGCTGGCCTCCGAATCCGCCGACATACGGAAGAGCGGATCGACGCCGGCTTCCAGCGGGCGCTCGCGCAGGAGATCGGCGCAGACAGAGTGGATCGTTCCGATCCGCGCCACCTCCAGCTGCCGGATCGCCCTCACGAAGCGGTCGCTGACCTCGGGGTCGATCGACGCGATCCGCGCCTCCTCGATATCGCGTCGCAGCCGAAGCTTCATCTCACCCGCCGCTCGGTGCGTGTACGTCACGGCGACCATGTTCTGCAACTCACCTCGGCCGGCGCCGACTAGCGACACGATCCGACTGACCAATGCGGTGGTCTTGCCGGCTCCCGCTGCGGCTTCTACGAAGAGCGAGGCGTCGAGATCCTCGCGGATCCGCCGCCGAACGTCATCGTCCGCTAACGGCGTCTCGTGCTGCCGCTCGAGCGACAGGTACCCGGGAACGGAGCCGAACGCAGGGTCGAGCGCGTCGAGTTGCTCCGTCATGCCAATTCCCGGAGCTCTGTGAGGCTTTGCACCGGTGGCTTCATGCTGGTCCGACGCTCTTCCCAAGGACCGCAAACGGGGAAGTAGTCACACCACGAACAGGCACCTTCCTTCGGCATGGCAGGCAGGAAGGGGCGATCCAGGGCACGGCCGATCAGCTCGACGACTCTGCTGGCCGCGTCGCGTGCCCTCTCGTCCAGCGCGACATCGTGGACTGAGAATTCGCCCTCGGAGGTGCAGTAGTAAAGCTGACCGGAGTCGATCGCGGAATCGGGAAAGAGCTTCTCGGCAACCAGCGGGTAGATGACCGGCTGGAGGATCTCCCCTCCGCCGACCACGGTCCTCTCGTTCGCCCGGGCCTTGCCGGTCTTGTGGTCGGTGATCCGGAGCCGCCCGTCCACTTCGTTGCGTTCCACGAGATCCATCGCACCGCGCAGGCGAATCCCCAGCTCGTCCAGCTCCACCGGCTCCGCTATCGAGCTCGCATCCTGGGCCGTCTTCCAGGGAATCCCGAAGGCGAGCTCGAACCGCCAGGGCACGAATCCGGACGCATCATGGGCCATCCGCGAGAGCCAGTGGTTCAGATCGGCGTGGATCCCGTCGATCTCGGTGGCCCAGACCCGCGGGATCGCCGGCGCGAGTCGGTCTTCGTACACCGCTGCCACCCCCTCGACGACCTGGTGGAGGACGCCTCGGGCATCGATGAGGTTGTCGGGCCGTACGGGGAGCAAATCCTCCTCTCGGAGGCGGGACAGACAAGCGAACTGGATATCGTGGAAGAGAGAGCCTCGCTGGAGCGGATCCAGCGCCTCGAGAGGCTCGGGCCTCTGGCGGGTCCCCAGCCGGTGCACGGTCGAGAGGAAGTACTTGTAGGGGCACGTTGCGTAACTCTGCAGCCTGCTTACGGAAGTAGGACGAACGTTCGGACGATACGCATCGAAGGCCGCTCGGGCGACGTCATCCGGAAACACGAAGCCATCCGCAGCCATCCAGCGCGGGCGCCACCGGGAGGCTCGGCCCCGCAGGGCACGCCGCAGGTGCGGGTTCGCGGTCAACAGGTAGCGAGCGGCCCCTCGGCGGTCCTCGGCACCACGGCGGGAGATCTCACCGAGCATCGCGAGGTCGTACTCTGACTCGTCGATGGCGTCGCGGGCGAGTGAGGGCGCGGGCCAGCCGATGCGCGCTTCGGTGACGGCCCCGGCACGCCGGGCCAGCTCCTCAAAGAGCGGGAGCTCGCCTTCCGCCGAGCGAAGCGCCTCGAGAGCGTAGAAGGAAGGGACCTGCGGTCGGCTGAGGTCGGTGTCCATCCGTGGGTAGGAGAGCACGCAGGTTCGGCGTGCCGCGCCGACCGCGAGCTGAAGGGCCAGGCGCTCCTCGGAGATCCGGGTGCGGTTCGTCGCGAGAGCCGCCCGCAGGCGCTTCCGATCGGCGTCGAGGAGGAGCGGGTCCTCCTGGATCTTCCGTGGAAAGAGCCGTTCGCCGAGGCCAGGGACGAAGACGACATCGAAGCTGCGGCCCCGTGCCGCCTCGGCGTCGCCGACGAACACCTTGCCGTACCGCGTTCCCTCGGTCGGTCGACTCAGCGTGAGCAGGTGCTCGGCGAGGACGCGCAGGACCTCCGCCAGGCCGACCGGGCCGACGGGACGGAGGGGGGCCAGATCGGCCAGGAGCTGGAGCACTCGCTCCGGTCGACGAAGGGCGCGCGTGGCGATGGCCGAAAGCCGGTCGAGCCACGCTCCCCAGTCGGCGCTCGCGGGAAGGGCTTCGAGCTCCTCCAGCAACGGGAGCGCATAGTCCTCGAGGTGCTCGAGATCCCTGATCTCACGCTCGATCCTCGCGACCGCTCCTTCCGAGCTCTCCTCATCGGCCATGACGCGCCGGAGCGCGAGCCTGCGTTCCTGCTTCAACCCCTTCAGGCGCCGGCGCCACCGATCCAGGCCGCCGATCACCGAGGCCTCGACGATCAAGCGCTCCCAGCGCCGCGGAGCCCGGAGCGTGCCGTCGACCACCGGGCGTTCCGGGGCTTCCTCCGCCGGTACCTGGTCGGTAGCCGGTGACCTCTGGGCATCTTCCGCGCACGCGGCCGCCGGCTTCGTCGGTCGGGCAACAGAGGCCGGCGATGCTCCCGGTGCTTTCAGCTCGGGGGCAGCGCGACGGTGTTCGATCGACTGGCCGGCCGAATCTGAATCCACGTCGGTCGCGACGGCCGAGAGAGGTTCACGTCCATCGTCCTCTCGCGGCACCCAGCGCTCGTCTTTCGGGCGTTCGGCAGGGGGGGCGCCCGACGGACCGGCATCGGGCAGCTCGCCAAGCGAGAGGTACTCGGCGAAACGTCTCGCGGAGAAGCCCTCCGCCCGACACCGCAGGAGCGACACGAAGGCTCGACCCGAGGGATCCGGGCACTTCACGCCGCGCTCCCAGTACGCCGGGATCTCGGCCCGGCCGAGCGCCTCCTCCAGGCGAGCACGATACTCGGCGGGGGTGCGGATCAGGATCGCCATCTTGTCGAAGGGAACCCCGTCCGCGGCGAGGCTCAGGATCAGCCGCGCGATCTCCACACACTCCCGAGCCTTCCCCGGCGCTGACAGGACGCGGAGGGAGTCGTCCGGCTCGCCGGGCTCGGGGCTCTCATCGCGGAAGAGGTATCGCTGCAAGCGTCTCAGCGCGTCCTCCTGCCGGCTGGCCCGAGAGTCCGCCCGATCCTCCGAAACTGTCGAGGGATTCGGGTCAACGGCCGAGACCGAGACTGCGGTGCCGATTTCCGTCAACGCCGCTTCGAGGCGAGCTCGGGTGGTGTCATCGCCGACTGGGACGGTGATGAGGACGTCGGGGCTACCTCTCACCACCTCCGCCAGGAAAGCGGCCTCCTTTCCAGACCGTGCCGGCACATCGAGCATGACGGTGGGAAGCGCCAGGAGCGGGTGCGTGATCCCCGGATCCCTCGCGGCCCCAGCGGCGACAGACAGAACATCTGCCTCGTCTGCTAGCCCATCCTCTTCCAGCGCGTCTGTGAACGCCGAGAGTACGGCGGCAAGGACGGGCGATACCTCCCCTACGTCCTCGGCCGCCACGCCCTGAAGCCTGAGCTCACCGATGGTCGCGCTCAGCGCTCGAACGAAACCCGGCGTCTCGGCGATGTCCCGGTACGGTCCGAGAGCTCCCGTCCGGCGAAGGTCATGAACCGCGCGCGCGACGAGAGCTTCCACGCCCATTGAACCCACCGGCGCGCGACCGCTCCGTCCGAGGACGGAGGCAGACAGGTCCCTCGCCAGGAGCCGCGGGGTCGTCCGGCGCCACCCGAAGACCGCACCCGAATCCGACGCCCCGAACGCACGGACCAGGAGTTCCCGTCCTCCTTCGAGCGTGGGCGCTATGACCAGGACCTCCTGATCGGCCGGGCGCCTCTCCAGCCAGGCGGCGGCTTGCCTCACGCGAGCCTCGGCAGAGGGTGAGCTGATGATCGCAGGCGAAGCAGTTGCGGACATTTCCTTCCGGTTCGAGAGGAGTGCAGGCCGGCGCGGGCGAGGCCTGGATCATGGAAACTGCGGGGGGACGATGGAAAGGCGTCTGAGTTTTAGCCCGTCCTACCTATACACACCCTGCCTCGTCCAGATAGTAGCCGAGGGAGGCATTGTGCCGAACGAAGAATTCTTGCGTGTAGAACTCCGCCAGCGCCGTCCAGGCCGGATCGGCTGTCTCACTGTCGGCTGCAAGTGCGACTTCCAGGAGGTCGGCCGTCTGGCGCAGGTCGCGAACGATGTCATCAGGCGCATCGAATGCCGAGTTCGATGCAACGCTCGACAGGTCCAGGTCCTCGAGGATGTCCGCAACCGAACGGAAGGTGGCGGGCTCGGGTGCGCCCATGCCCTGGACGGCTTCGAGGTTGCCGCCGCCGGTCTGAGCCAGATTCAGCACCTGCTGACGGTGGAAGTTGAGTCGTTCGAGGAGGCCGTCCGGCAGGCTGCACTCCGGTTCCGCGGCGACTTCCTCGGTGGGGGCCTCGGCCTGTCTGAAGGCATCGGTCTCGCCTTCAGTCCCGCAGCCCACCACGGGCAAGGCCAACAGAGCAAGGAGCGGGAGCAGAGCAAGGGAATTCGTTGTCGGCTTCAATGGTTGCCTATTCGTGTGTAAGGTCGGTTTCGTGTGTAAGGTCGGTGCCCTTCTGTTCCAGCATTTGGCCGCAGCTCGGCGACCTCGCCCGCGAGGCGTCCGGATGTTCACGGGCACGAAATCATGCTCGAGGCATAGGACCGGATCACCGGCGCCGTGGGATCTGCACGACTCCCGCGATGTCGGCGGAGTGGATGCCGCCGCTGCCATCGCGATCGACGATGAAGTCGCCACCTACGAGATCGACACTGATGCTGCCTGAGCCATCCTCCCTGACAAACACGCTGCCGGTTACATTGCGGACGTCCATGGAGCCCGAGCCGTCATCCTCGACGACAACCGAGCCGCGCACGTTCTCGACGGTGATGGACCCCGATCCGTCGAAGAGGCGAAGGTCGCCGTCGACGTCCCGGATAGTCAGGGAGCCGGATCCGTCGTCGACTTCCAGGCCGCCCCCGACGTTCGCGATCTCGAGGGAACCGGATCCGTCGTCGACCTTTAGGCCGCCGCCGATGTTGGCGATCTCGAGGGAGCCCGAGCCGTCCCTGACGTTCAGTGTGGCGCCCTCGGGCACTTCGACGACCAGATCCATGCGGGCGTAGCCGAACCAGTCGAACCAGCCGAGCGACTGCGGGATGATCGTCTCCACATAGGCCTCGCCGGCCCGGCTGCCGATGTCGATCTCCATCTCCTCGAGCCGCGAGGCGCTGGACGCGCAGGCGGTCCCGGTCACCAGGACCTGCGACATGCCCGGCCGACCCGTGATCCGCAATGAACCCGCACCCGCTTCGACGCGGATGCGGTCAGTGGGGGCCAGATCGAGTGTCTCGGAGATTTCGCGCCTGTTCTCGCATTTGCTCTGCGCAGCGAGTGGTGCGGCTACGATCATGGTCGCGAGAAGGCTGAACCTGACGGGCGACACTCTCTTCATGTCTGATTCGGAAGTTCGGGTGGGGTCAGCGTGGCGGTCCCGTTCATGACGACAGGCGCGGATCCGAAGCTTCGGTATGGAACGTAACCGTTACGACCGGCGAGGTGCGAAGTCAAATTGAGGCGGGATTACGCCCTCGGAGCCCCTTTCGAAGCCTGCCTCGCCGACGGGCCTGGAAGGCGCGGTGACAGAGTCGGCAGCCCCCGGAGGGGACGGTCCAAAGGTTGCCCGCAACGGTCTCGCGATCGCGATTCGCTTGCGCGGCGACTTCATCAGACGCGTCTACATCGGCTGGACCCATGGACCCCTCCGAGCGCGGATTCGATTTCCTACCGATACGGCAGCGGCCACCCAAGCCGCGAGACCATGGCATCACGGAGGTCCGCGGCCCTTACTATACGCCCGTTGGTGAGCACTACCTCACTGACCTCCTCGCCGCGGCCGGCAACTCCATCGACACGCTCAAGTTCGCCGGTGGCTCCTTCGCACTGCTCCCACGTTCGGTTCTGCGCGGGATCATCGAGTTGGCGCATCGACACCAGGTCCGCGTCTCGACCGGCGGCTTCCTGGAGCGGGTCCTCTCCTACGGCCCCGGATTCGTCGATCCCTATCTGAGAGCATGCCGAGAGTCGGGCTTCGACATCGTCGAGGTTTCGGCAGGCTTCATCTCCCTCGACATCGACGACTGGGTCCGCCTCATCGAGCGGGTGCGACGGGAGGGTCTCGAGCCCCGTGCGGAGATCGGCATTCAGTTCGGCGCGGGCGGCGACACCCCGGCAACCGAGTTGAGCTCCCGCGGCCAGCGGGACCCCGAGCTGATGATCAACGACGCCCAGCGTCTCCTGGACGCCGGCTCGGTGAAGCTCACCATCGAATCGGAGGGCGTCACGGAGAACGTCGACTCGTGGCGAACCGATGTCATCACTGTCATGGTCGGGGCCTTTGGTATCGAGCCATTGATCTTCGAGGCTGCCGATCCGGAGGTCTTCTCCTGGTACGTGCGGACGTTCGGCCCCGATGTGAATCTCTTCGTCGACCACAGCCAGGTGCTCCACCTCGATGCAATTCGTGCCGGCATCTGGGGGCCGGATACCTTGTGGGGCCGTGTCGTCGGTCTCGACGGGTTGAGCTCACCCGAAGATCCGAAGAAAGCGAAGTCGTGAGCGTTTTTGTTCTTCCGTTCGCGCCTTCGCGCCTTCGCGCGAGCCTCTCAGAACTGAGACGCTGGACCGGACAAGTCGAGCCCGGCCGAAGCGGATTCCTTGCTGGTCGCAGTCCTATACCGGGTGATCCCCGCACGTCACACCGAGCGCCGGATACGCCCCAGACTACAACAGGACGAGGAGGAAGGGGACCATGCGCAGATCCCGGTCGAGGATTTTTGTATTCCCGGTTGGAGTCGCTCTGGCCATCGCGGCCGGTTGCGCCGACCAGGGGGTGACCGATCCGCAGTCGCGATTCAGCCTGGCGACCGCTCAGGTGGCGGGGGTCCAGTCCGTCGAGCTCGATCCGGCTGAGCTCGTCGGGGGTCAGACTTCGACCGGGACGGTGACCCTGACGGAATTCTCGGGTCCGGGCGGCACGTTGGTCAGCCTGACGAGCGATAACGAGGCGGTCGCCACGGTACCAGCCCAGGTGGCGGTCCCGCAGGGCAACAACTCCACCGTATTCACCGTGACGACGACCCCGTCCGAGACGGGCGACAGTGCGGTGATCTCCGCGACGGCCAACGGGGTCACGCAGAGCGCGGTCCTGACCGTGTTGCCGGGCAACTCGACTAGCTTGAGCTCACTGTCTATCGATCCGCCTTTCGCTGTGGGCGGCGAGACATCGACCGTAACGGTCACACTGACCGGCGGGGCTCCTGCCGAGGGAGCCGTCGTAACGCTGGCCAGTAGCGACACGTTAGTCGCGACCGTTCCCCCTGGCGTCACCGTTCCGGGAGGCGATTTGACAGCGGAGTTCACTGTCACTGCACAGACGGTCGAGGAGCTCACGCCCGTGACGATCTCAGCGTCGTACGGTGGGGTTGCACGCAACGTGAACTTTTTCGTCGATGTGTCGGGCCCGAGCGGAAGGCAGATCACATCCTTGACTCTCGACTCGACGCTCGTGGTCGGAGGCAGGGTGATTCAGGGCACCGTCACCCTGGCGTCAGCGGATGGCCCGGACACGGAAGTAACCCTGGAGAGCACCGATACGACGGTGGCGACGGTCCCGGCGTCGGTGGTCGTACCGGCCGGCGTCGCGAGCGCCCCCTTCACGGTTATGACTCTGCCGGTCACGCAAACGGAGTTCACGATCATCATCGGCAGTACCGGAGACCTGTCACAGTCCGAACTTTTGACGACGGTTCCGGAACCGACGGGGCCCGACCTGATCGCGATCGATTTCTTCCCGGCCAGCGTCGGGGGCGGTGGTCCGATGACCGGACGCATCACGATGGAAGCTCCGTCTGCCGACGGCGCCAGGGTTGTCTTCGAGGTCAGCGACCCCTCGGTCCAGGTTCCGAGTGAGGTCGTCGTCCGAGCGAACGAGTCGATCCAGTACTTCCCCGTGACGACGTCCGCCGTCGGCTCGAACGTCACGGTGACGATCTCGGAGTCGGCCTGTTGCGGCGGCCTGGGTTCCGCCATCGGAACGCTCACCGTTACAACCGATCCACCACCGCCCGCTGACGTCGTGGAGATCGTCCGTGCGCGGTTCAAGCCGGGTGGCCGAGGCGGGACGCTCACGGTCCGCGCCACGAGCACCAGTGAAACGGCGATTCTAAGCGTCTTCCGGGGCTCGGCGACCTCGCCGAGCATGGTGCTCGACAATCTGGGCAACGGACGCTACGAGGGGTCGGTGAGCTTCTCGGGCTCCAAGCCAGAAACCGTCACCGTTAGGAGCAACCTCGGCGGCTCCGACACGTCGGGGGTGAAGTAGACACCCACGTGCGAACGACCCGGGCACCTTCCAGCGCCCGGGCCGTCCGCATTGTCGGATACTGTTTCGTCCCCAGACCCGACTGATCCTACCGCTCGCCCCTACCGCTGAGGGGGAACCGGAGGATCATCCGACGGTGCGGTGGGATCATCCGACGGCGGTGCAGGATCATCCGACGGTGCGGGATCATCCACCGGAGGCGCGCCAGCGTCTTCCATCCCGGCGCTCTCCCCGCACGCAAGTGCGGTGTCCTCCTGACGGACCTCGACCGCAACCGCCGTCGAAGCGATCGTCGCGAGGTCGATCGGAACCTCCGACGTGAGCGAGCCTGACTCGAGCGTGCCCAACTCCGCGATCACGTCACCCGACTCGGCACACGCACCCGATACCAGGTAGGCTGAAAGCGCCGCATCGGCCGGCGCCCCGGCGACTTCGACCGCCACCTGGGTCTGCTCGCCTGCGGGGGTAAGCGTCGCAGAGCCGACCTGACCCGCCCCTTCGGCGCTCAGCTCGATGGTGATTGGAGAACCAGCCGCCGTCGGATCCTGAGCCGCCAGCTCGCTCGTGCCCAGGGTCACTGCCGCCGTCAACGCAGCAGTCAGTGCCACCTTTCCAAGTCCGCTCATAGTTCTGCCTCACTGTTCAAAAGGATGTACTTCGCGGCGCGGAAGCGGATCCACCGGCCGCGGCGTAAGCAGAAGCAACGGGCGGACCGAAACGATTGTTGAATGGTACAAACCATTGTCAAGAGGGGATTTAGACGGGATTTAGGCAGTCCGACGTTCACCTCCGACCGAGTTCCGATTGGGAAGGTTCTCCCCGGTTTTCGGGAACCTGCTGCGGAATTTCTCCGTATACCGTACCATGTTGACACGGAAGAACCTAAGGTTTTCACATCGCATGGAACTTGCGCGCCAATGGCGGGCTTGTTGGCTTCGGCCCGCCCGAGGCGGCTTGGTCATGCAACTCTCGAGGAAGGGATCGTACGATCGATGGACGCGATGAAGGTACTGGTCGTTGATGACGAGCCGGCTCTTCGTGAGGTGTTGTCGATGCGGATCGAGAGCTGGGGCTACCGGGTTGCGATGGCCGCGCACGTCGCGGAAGCCCAGCGACGGATCCGCCTCGACCGGCCGGATATCGTGATCTCCGACGTCGTCATGCCGGAGGTCAGCGGCCTCGAGCTGCTGAAGATGCTGAAAGTGGAGGACCCGGCTGCGTGCGTGATCCTGGTAACCGCGCACGGCAGCATCGATGCGGCGGTCGACGCGATGAAGGAAGGAGCGCAGGATTTCCTGACCAAGCCGCTGGACTATACGAAGCTGCATGCTCTGCTGGAGGCGACGGCCGCGGAGGTTCGGCGCCGTGGTGAGCTGGAGAAGCTCGAGACCGAGTTGGACGGGGAGGGTCGGCTTGGCCTACTGATCGGGCGAAGCCAACCTATGCGCTCGCTCTATGATACCATCGGATTGCTGGCGGCGAGCGACGCGTCCGCGCTGATCACTGGAGAGAGCGGCACCGGTAAGGAGCTGGTCGCACGGATGATCCATGAGACGAGCTCGCGAGCGAGCGGCCCGTTCGTGGCGATCAACTCCGCGGCGATTCCGGAAGGGTTGATGGAGAGCGAGATGTTCGGCCACGAGCGCGGCGCGTTCACCGGGGCGGTACGCAGCCGCTCCGGCTGCTTCGAGCAGGCTAACGAGGGGACGCTCTTCCTGGACGAGATCACGGAGATGCCGGCTTCCCTCCAGCCGAAGCTACTGCGGATACTCGAAGATGGCCGGGTTCGGCGGTTGGGCGGAAGCCGGGAGACTGCGTTCGACGTGCGCGTCCTCGCCGCGACCAATCGACCGCCGGCCAACGCGGTAGCAGATGGCGTGCTGCGGGAAGACCTCTTCTATCGGCTGAACGTCTTCGAGCTTCACGTGCCACCGCTTCGCGAGCGAGCCGAAGACATTCACCTGCTGGCGCAGTATTTTGTTCGGGAGTTCCGCGCGAAACACGACGCGAAGATCGCCGGTATCCGCGACGAGGCGCGCGAGCTCCTCGAGTCATACAGCTGGCCGGGCAACGTGCGCGAGCTCCGCAACGTCATGGAACGTGCGGTGATCCTCGCACGGTCCGAATGGATCGAACCGACGCATCTGCCCCCCTTCCTGCGCGGGGACGGGCCGAAGTCGACTGCGGTGACCGTTCCACTCGGAACGTCGGCGGCCGAAGCAGAGAAGGCGCTGATCCTTCGGACCTTCGAGCACGTCGGGTACAACAAGTCGGAGACGGCACGACGCCTCGGTGTCGACGTCAAGACGGTGCGAAGCAAACTCCGATCGTATGGGGTCTCCTGACGTGAAAACGCACGTGGGGTCCACCCGTCCGAAATCTCGCCGCCTCGCTGGACACACGCTAGCGGCGAGTCCTGGCAGCACTGTCGAATGAGGGTTGCGACCAAGCTGTCCGCGGCGTTCGGGTTGCTCGTCCTCGTGCTTGCGGGGCTCCTCGTCTATCACGCCCGCACCAACCGCAACACGGTCTCGGCAAATTACGAGCTCGCCGAGATCTCGACCGGCCTCGACATTACGACCACCGGACAGATATCCGCGATCAATCGTCTGGACGAAGCCGCCGACAAGTACCGGGTAACACGGGATGTGGGGTATCTCGAGCTCTTCGAGGAGGCATATCAAGACTTCGACGAAGGGCTCCGCCTTCTGTCACTGCGCCTGCAGACGACGAGGGAACGCGAGGAGATCGGGGCGCTTCAGGAAATCTGGCGAGACTTCGGTCCGGCTGAGACGCTCATCGGGTCGAGGATTGGCGCTACGGACACTAGTGGGCCGAGCATCGACCAACTGCTACCCTTGCTGCGCTCCGGCACCCGGCGCGTGGCGGACGCTTCGCAGGCCGCCATGCGTGAACGCCTGGAAGCATCCGCAGGCGCCTCTCGACAGGCGGAGCAAGTATCCTGGATCGTTGGAGCAACCGCGCTGCTGCTCACGTTGATCGTGTCCGGCTTCATCGTCCGCTCGACTTCCCAGCGCCTCGCCCGATTGCAGAAGGGCACCCATCAGGTCGCGCTGGGTAACTTCGATCACCGGCTCCCGGAAACCGGTAGCGACGAATTCAGTGAGCTCGCCCACGACTTCAACACGATGACCCGAAGGCTGGGCGAACTTGATCGGATGAAGCGCGACTTCCTTTCGAAGGTCTCGCACGATCTGAAGACGCCCCTTGCCTCCATGCACGAAACTGTGCAAGTAATGCTTGATGGAGTGCCCGGCGCACTGACGGGGAAGCAGCGCCGGTTGCTCGAACTTACTCAGCAGAGTGCGGGCAGGTTGTCGTCGATGATCATCAAGATCCTCGATCTTTCCGCGATCGAAGCGGGAGCGATGGTCCTTGAAATGCGCCAACACGAGATCCGCTCGATCCTCGAGCCGGCCATCGACGCCCTCACGCTCGGTGACCCGGGCCGCTCGCCACAGATCATCACCGATCTGCCCGCCGATCCAATGACGATCATTTGCGATCGCGACCGTCTCGTGCAGGTCGTCGTGAACCTCCTCGAGAACGCGGCGAAGTTCTCACCGTCAGGGGGGCTGATCCGTGTGGCGGCCCGCTACGTCGATGCTGACGATCGATCGCTCCCTGCGCTGCGCCGCCAGTTCGAATCGGTGGACTGCAGGGTGGGCGCCGCCGCGCTGATCGAGGTCGATGATCGAGGCCGAGGGGTGCCCGATCCCGAGAAGCGGAAAATCTTCGAGAATTACTTCCAGTCGGGCAGGGGCAATCGCAGCGCGGGCGGCGGGGTCGGACTCGGCCTCGCGATCTGCCGCGAGATCGTCGATCTGCACGGCGGCTTCATCTGGGTACGCGACAACCCGGGAGGTGGCAGCAGCTTTGCCATCCTTCTCCCTCATGCTACGATTGAACCGCGAGCCGCGGCGGCTGCAGGAGCGGACGCACCCAAACTCCACATCGGATCCGCGTGAGCATCCCTTTACGAGTACCCACCCTCCTGGCGTGCACGATCACCCTGTGCGCCTGCGCCAGCAGTCTCGAGGAAGCGTACGTTCCGGCCGAGTTCGCCGGCAGCGCCAGCGCCTTCGAGGCCGATTCTACTCTCCAGGCGGACGAACGCGCCATCTACCTCGCCGCGCTGGCCTACGCGTCTCCCGAGAGCTCCTCCTACGACCCGAACCGCGCCATCCACCTGCTCGAACGCCTGCTCACCCTCCACCCGCGCAGTCGCTACGCCAACCACGCCCGTTATATCCATCAGCTGCTCGGTGAGGTCGATCGCCTCGATACCCTGGCCACCGAGGCCACCGAAGAACGCGATTCCCTCGCCGCTGAGCTCGCCGGTGAACGTGAACAGGTCGAGGCGTTGCAGGAAGACCTCTGGGAGCTAACCGTGCGGGCCGATGCCCACGAAGCGATCGCCATGTCGCTGCGGCGCGAGATCCTGCAGCGGGACGCGCGGATCCGGCAACTCGAAGATGAGCTCTCGGCACTGAAGAAGATCGATCTGAATCGACCACTCACGCGCTGATATGACCCTCCGGTCACCAAAGCGACGCCCGAAGGCCGTTGATAAATCGCGCAGCTCTGCGTTACGCTTCCTCGCCGCTCCCTGC
>WHSP01000450.1 GCA_009380025.1 Gemmatimonas sp.
CTCATCATCGAGGACCTGCCCGCCGGGCTCTTCTTCGCCCTCGCCGCCTCGTCCGTGGGGGTCATCGGCGTGCTGATGGCCGGCTGGGCGTCCAACAACAAGTACGCCCTGATGGGAGGCCTGCGGGCCGCCGCCCAGCTCATCGCCTACGAGCTGCCGCTGGTGCTCGCCGCCCTCGTGGTGGCGGTCGTCCTCGGCGCTCTGCTGCGCTGACTCGACGCGACCGCGGCGCCTCGGCGACCGACCGGCGGGGACCCTTGCCGGCCGCCCGTGCCGCGGGAGGCGGCCGCCCAGCCGCAGTGTCCGGGCGGCTCTAGGGCAGGATGGGATGGCGTGAAGTCCAGTCCGCGAGGGGCGTTGACCGCCCAGCTGCTCCACGCCATGGCGGCGTACACGCCGTGGGTGGAGGACGGGGTCCGCGGGCTTCGCCAGGTCGTCTCGCCTGGTGATGTCGTCGTCGACGTGGGTGCCGGGCTCGGCGTCTACACCTCGGCGCTGTCCCACCTGGTCGGTCCTACCGGGGTCGT
>WHSP01000451.1 GCA_009380025.1 Gemmatimonas sp.
CTCTGGAGGGAACGCAGCCGGAGGAGAGCCCCATCCGCCGAGCGCTTCGTCGACGACGGCTTCGGCGGCCGTCGCCAGGATGCGCTCGGGAAACGGCTCCGCCTGCGCGAGGAGCAACCACGGCCAATAGGCCAGCGCGAACCTCGCGTCGGCTCGCTCCCAGACGGTCTCCGTCGGCAGGATGTCGAGAAAGCCAAGCCGCTCCATGACGCTCGCCATGTCCTGCGCCATAGCTCGCTTCGCATAGGGCGCGTGGTCCGGGGCGGAGACCGGGCAGCCGCTGCGCCCGTAGCCGCGCAGATCGGCGCAGACGACCGAGAAATCGCGGGCGAGCAGCGGCGCGACGCCGCGCCACATCAGGTGCGTCTGCGGAAAGCCGTGCAGCAAGAGGATCGGCGGCCCGGACCCGGACGAGCGCACGAAAATGCTGGTCTCGCCCGTGTCGATTTCGACCGTCGCGAAGCGGTCCGTCATTTCAGGCCATGCCTGCTCCTCGGGGCCAGCGCCCGCTGATCGCGGCCTCGATA
>WHSP01000452.1 GCA_009380025.1 Gemmatimonas sp.
CGGGCTCGGCATGGTAGGCAGCCCGCACCCGACGCTGATCGGTGCCGCCCAGGCGGCCTCGACCGGACTGATCGGCGCGATGCCCGCAGGCGGCGCCGACGCGATCGCCTCCGGCGGGAGGGGCTCCGACGACGACGGGCTGCTCGACCACGCCGCGATGGAGTCCGGCAACGACTGAGCCGACACACCGGTGACGAACAGCTACTGCTGGTAAGGCTTCGTGTTCGAGGGATATGAGTTCGACTCCGCTCAACACTTGACGGCCATGGCCTGGGTGACTAGCGACGCCGACCTGTCCGGGCAACGGTTGCGTCGGCGGCCCTCTCTTGGCAGTGCGCCCGGTTGCTAGTACGGCTAGTGGTCTGTCCGGTTATTGGCTGACTACTTGTTGGAGCGCGACGCGTCCGCGTCGAACTTTGGCCAGGATGGACTCGGCGGTGGCGGTCCAGATGAGTGGTTTGGGGTCCGCATTGTGCACTGCCAGGTAGTTGACGCGCGACACGGACACCGTGAGACGAGTTCTCAT
>WHSP01000453.1 GCA_009380025.1 Gemmatimonas sp.
GCCAATCGACCGTCCCCGCGTCCGCAACTGGTTGATGAACGTCACCAGCACGACCCCATTCAGCACCGCGATGCCGAACAGGGCAATGAACCCGACACCCGCGCTCATCGAGAAGTGGAGGCCACGCAGCAGCAGCGCCAGGATGCCCCCGGTGATCGCGAACGGGATTCCCGTGAAGACCAGCACCGCCTGCTTGATGGAGTTGAACGCCATGAAGAGGAGGACGAAGATCACCGCAAACGTCATCGGGACGACGACCATGAGACGGCGCCGCCCGCTCTCCAGGTGCTCATACATCCCGCCCCAGTCCAACGTGTACCCTGGCGGCAAGGTAACGCCCTCAGCCACGCGGCGCTGTGCCTCCTCCACGAAGGACCCGATGTCGCGGCCTCGGACATTGACCTCCACGGTAACCCGGCGCCGGCCGTTCTCTCGGCTGACCTCGGCGGGGCCTTCTTCGCTCGTGATGTGCGCGACCTGAGCCAACGGCACACGAGCTCCATTGGCACCATTCACGAGGAGGTT
>WHSP01000454.1 GCA_009380025.1 Gemmatimonas sp.
AACCTCTGGACGATCTGGCAGAAGCAACCCGAGATCTATGGCAAACGCGTCATGGATCCGGAGTTCGGCGCCCAGGATGAACTGGGCGGAGAGGGCAACTTCCGGGCGGCGCCGGCGTTCACGAACGCCACTGCAACCCTCCGCGTCACGTTCTGAAGGCCGTTGATAAATCGCGCAGGCTCTGCGTGCTAACAGATGCTTCCTTCGGGCGCGCGCTTCCTCGCCGCTATCAACAGCCTTCTCGAAGGACGGCAGGGGAGGTAATCCGACCGACCGACGGCTGTGAGAGTGAACAAGGCGCTGCCGGCCGTCGGTCCTGGTGTCCGAACATACGAATATTGGACTCTTGCGAGGACATAGCGACATGTCTGAGAAACTGTTTCTTTCGCGTAGCAGTAGACTGGCCGTACAAGCCTTGACCTTCGGACTCGGGTTGGGTGCCTGTGACCTGGGTACCGACCTGCCGCACCTCCTGACCGACTCCGCCGTCGAGAGCCCCACAACGGCAGAGACACAAGTGCTATC
>WHSP01000455.1 GCA_009380025.1 Gemmatimonas sp.
CTTTGTCGGAGGGCCAATTCCTTGAGAGGATGGGCCCCATGGCACGACCAAGTAAGTACTCCCCTGAGGTGCGTGAGCGCTTCGTTCGGCTGGTGCAGGAGCAAACGGTCGAACACGGCTCTCAGTGGGCGGCGATCGAAGCGATTGCCTCAAAAGCTGGTTGCACGACCGAAACGCTGCGGCGATGGGTTCGGCAGGCCGAGCGCGACGCCGGCCAGCGGGGCGGCCTGACCACGGACGAGCGCGCCGAATTGAAGCGCCTACAGCGCGAGAACGGCGAATTGAAGCGCGCCAACGACATTCTGCGGAAGGCCTCGGCGTTTTTCGCACAGGCGGAGCTCGACCGCCGACCGAAGTGATGGTCGCCTTCATCGACCAACAGCGCCACACGTCTGGGGTCGAGTCGATCTGTCGCCTGTTGCCGGTCGCCCCGTCGACGTACTTTCGGTGCAAGGCCGTCCAGGCGGACCCCGCGAAACGGTCCGCCCGTGCGATCCGCGACGTCGTGCTGAAAGCGATCATTC
>WHSP01000456.1 GCA_009380025.1 Gemmatimonas sp.
CGAGATACCGGCTGAGGATCGGGCCGTAGGCGTCGACGCGGCGGTCGCGCAGGAACGGCCAGTTCCGGCGGACGGTCTCGATCAGCGCCGGGTCGCAGGTGGCGATGACGATCTCTTCCTGCTCACCCGCCTCCGCGACGTACCGGCCGAACGGGTCCGCGATGAAGGAGTGGCCGAAGAAGGTGATGCCGTGTGTTCCCGGCTCGTCCTCGTGTCCGACGCGGTTCGGCGACGCGACGTAGATGCCGTTGGCGATGGCATGCCCGCGCTGGATCGTGCGCCACGCATCCACCTGCGCGCGCCCCCATTCGTCTTTCTCCGCCGGGTGCCAGCCGATGGCGGTCGGGTAGAACAGCACCTCCGCGCCGAGCAGCGCCGTGATCCGCGCCGCCTCCGGATACCACTGGTCCCAGCAGATGAGGACGCCGATCGTCGCGTACCGGGTCTTCCAAACCTTGAAGCCGTTTGCCTCGCCCGGCTTCTCGCCGTGGTAGTCGAGATGGCCGTCGCCAGGCGTGAAGTAG
>WHSP01000457.1:0-223 GCA_009380025.1 Gemmatimonas sp.
CGTTGACTGATTCAGGGATTGCACGAGGTCGTTGACGTTCGCCTGCAGCGCCGGGAGGGTCCCGACCAGCACGGCAACTCCCAACGCCACGGCCGCTGCGAAGGCGAGCACGCGGAGATCAAGGCCGACGTCGGCAGTATAGGGAATCGACTCCGACAGCACCGGCGACGCGAGGCGGATGAGGAGAAAGGCCACCGCCACGCCAGCGGCGCCTCCCAGGAGA
>WHSP01000457.1:276-521 GCA_009380025.1 Gemmatimonas sp.
GGACCGAGCTCTCCGTGAGTAATTGCGCAACGAGCCGGCCACGTCCCGCGCCCAGCGCGGCTCGGACGGCCAGCTCTTTCCGACGTGCGGCACCCCTGGCCATCAGCAGGTTCGCGACGTTCGCGCAGGCGATCAGCAGCAACAAGCCGCCCGCGGCCAGTAACAGCAACAGCGCCGGCCGCACGTCGCGCACCGTGTTATCGAGTAGAGACGACACGGCGACAGTGACCGCGGGCGCGTCTGTC
>WHSP01000458.1 GCA_009380025.1 Gemmatimonas sp.
GTCGATCACCAGGCCCTTGTCGAGGATCAGCTCCACGACGTCGGCCAGACCGCTCGGCGAGGGGCGGTCGACGTAGCTGCCGTGACGCTGGTTCGTGGCGACGGTCATGAGTTACCTCCGGCCCGATCCTGCGCGGTCGTCCGACTCTTCGAGCTCGTCGTCGTACTCATCCTCGTCCTCCTGGCCGTAGTCGTCCTGGTCCTCGCCGTCGCGGTCCTCGTCGTCGCGGTCCTCCCCGTCCTCGCCGCTGCGGACCACCTCCTTGTCTCGGATCTCCCCCCGCCAGCCCTCGACATCGTCGGGATGCAGGATCGTCTCGGTCATCACGTACCGGCGGAAATGCTTGAGCTCGAGTCGCGCTCGACGCCCCTGTGCCCGCCAGATGTTGCCGGTCCGTTCAAAGAACCCCTGCGGGTGGTATTCGAGCACCACCAGGATCCTGGTGAGATTGGGGCCGAGCTCGTGGAATGTGACGGCACCGTCGACATGGCCCTTCTGTCCCTCGGACCGCCACACTATC
>WHSP01000459.1 GCA_009380025.1 Gemmatimonas sp.
AGACACAGTTTGGACGGACAAGTTGCCAGCGATGGGAGACCGCATGAGTGGTTCGTGGGCTGCGCTCTACGATCGAGAAGTGAGCGCTCGACAGCTTCGAAGCTTACGAGCCAATCGAGGTCTCACTCAGGGTCAACTAGCGCGGCTGACCGGAATCACGCAAGGGGCACTTTCGAATTACGAGGCCTCAAAGCGAGACCTGCCGCTCCCGACCTTAATCAAGCTTAGTACTGTACTGCAGGTCGCCCCAGCTGCGATCGTTCCCGCGTTGATTGGGATGGTCGACAGCGGTCAGCGTTCCGAGTTGTCGGGGTACGGGGCACATACGAGATCTAGCGCTGGCGATTAGGTTGTCCTATCCCCGAGATCCGGCGACAGATCGCTCCTTCGCGGGTCACTACATCTTCGCCTTTCCGAGGACGGCTTCGGGCGTGCGGCCGCGGGTCCAGCGCCCGGTATAGGCGCGGTCGGTGTTGTAGCAGCGCAGGTACTGCGCGAGGTCACGCTGCAGTCCGGTGG
>WHSP01000045.1 GCA_009380025.1 Gemmatimonas sp.
CGTGCGGGCTGAATCGGCGTCGCGCCGAGCGGGTCGGTGGGGTCTCGCCCGAGGAGGCAGCCAGTCGGTTGGCGGAGCGGCTCGAGATCGGCGAATACCTGAACGCGGACGTGACCGAGCTGAGTGTGGGCCAGCAGCAGCGCGTCGCGGCGGCGCGCGCCCTCATCGGTGCCCCGGAGCTGGTGATCGCCGATGAGCCGACATCGTCGTTGGACACGGATCGCCGCACCCGTTTCCTCGAGCTCCTCTTCGAGATCTGCACCGAGTTCGGCTCAACGCTCGTTTTCGTCAGCCACGACAAGAGCCTGATGCCGCTCTTCGACCGGGTACTCTCGCTGCCGGCGCTGAATCGGGTCGGGGTGCCGACTTGACGCCCCGACGAGAGCTTCATCGTCCATGCTGACCGCACGGCTTGCGGTGAAGTCCCTCCGCAACCGGGTCCTCACGACCTCGTTGACGGTCGTCTCGATCGCCCTGAGCGTGACGCTGTTGGTGGGTATCGAGAACGTGCGCGTCGGAATGCGGGAAAGCTTCTCGGAAACGATTAGCCAGACCGATCTCATCGTTGGTGCCCGAGGCGGGTCGATCCAGCTCCTCCTGTCCACCGTCTTCGGCATCGGCTCGCCGAGCAACTCGGTGAGCTGGGAGACCTACGAGCACTTCCGCGATCATCCCGCGGTCGCCTGGACCATTCCCTACTCGCTCGGAGACAGCCATCGCGGATTCCGGGTGATCGGGACCACCGATGACTTCTACGAACGGTTCCGCTATCGGGATGCACGATCGGTCGAGCTCGCCGAAGGCAGGCGGCCCGCCAACGACGCTGAGGTCGTGCTCGGAAGCCAGGTCGCGGACGAGCTCGGGTACCCGGTGGGCGATCAGATCGAGCTCACGCACGGAATCGGCCCGATGAGCTTCGTCGACCATCAGGAGCATCCCTTCGAGGTCGTAGGAGTTCTCGGCGCGACGTTCACGCCGGTCGACCGGGCCGTGTACGTCACGCTCGAGGGGATCGAGGCGATTCACGAGGGTTGGGAGGAAGGGGCGATGCCGACCCCCGACTTCAGCGGAGGGGCCCTACCCGGCGTACCGCCCGGGCCAACCGTCGCCAGTGGGCAGGCCGGTTCAGGAGACCTCGAGGTCGAGGCGATTACCTCATTTTTCGTGGGCACGCGGTCCCGGATCGATGCCCTCCGCCTCCAGCGCGACGTCAACACATTCGTGGGTGAGCCGGTGATGGGGATTCTCCCCGGCGTGGCCCTGGCGGAAATGTGGCGCAGTATTGGCTACGCGGAGGACGCGCTGAAGCTCGTCACGGCGTTCGTTGTGCTCGTTGGCCTCCTCGGGATGGTCGTGTCGCTGTATACGTCGTTGAACGAGCGGAGGAGGGAGATGGCCGTTCTCCGTGCAGTCGGGGCGAAGCGGGGCAGAATCGTCTCCCTTCTCGTCCTGGAATCGGGGCTGCTGGCGACGCTGGGGTGTGCGCTCGGCGTGGCACTGGTCTACGGCCTCCTCCTGGTCGCACAGGGGCCCGTGGAGAACGCTTTCGGTCTATACGTTCCGATTCGGCCGCTCGGCGTGACCGAGCTGCTGTACGTCGGGGTCGTCGTACTCGCCGGCTTCCTTCTCGGTCTGATCCCCGCCCTCAAGGCGTATCGCAACGCACTGGTGGACGGACTCAGCCTGCGAGTCTGACGAGCCGCATCTCGACCACATCGATCCATGACCAGGCAACTGATCATTCTGGCGGCCTCGTTGGCCTTCGTTCCCTCGCTCGCTGCGCAGACCTGGACGGTCGACGACCCGGTTCTCCAGCGAATCTGGGAGGTGGGCATGGAAGAATCCCGTACCCCGGAAATCGCCCAGGTGCTCATGGATTCGCTCGGCCCCCGGTTGACCGGGACACCGGGTCTGGAGGCGGCCAACGATTGGTCCGTCGACCTGATCCGGAGCTGGGGCGTCGACGCGGAGAAGCAGCAGTACGGAACCTGGATCGGGTGGGAGCGGGGGATCACGCACGTCGACCTGATCGAGCCGAGGGTTCGTACGCTCGAAGCTACACTCCTGGCGTGGAGCGCCGGGACGAGCGGGCCAGTCGAAGGCCCGGTTGTGATCGTGCCCGACTACCAGACGTCGGAGGAACTGGATGCGTGGATCCCAACCACGCGTGGAAAGTTCGTCGCGATCGCTTTCCCTCAGCCCACCTGCCGCCCCGATGAGCACTACGAGGAGTATGGAACCGAGCGGGCGCTGATCCGGCTGAACGCCTCACGGGACTCAGCGCTTGGCGCGTTTGGCCTCCGTGTCCCGTCGCCCCCCCTGCTTCGCATCCGACTCGAGGAAGCGGGTGCCCTCGGCGTTCTGGAGTCGAACTGGTCCAACGCCATCGGCGTCAACAAGATCTTCTCGACGAACACCGGGATGATCCCGACCATCGACCTCTCCTGCGAGGACTACGGACTCGTCTGGCGACTCGCCGAGAACGACCAGGGACCGGTGCTACGGGTCGATGCGCAGGGCCGCTTCCTCGGCGAGGTGCCCGTCTACAACACGATCGCCACAATCCGCGGCAGCGAGCTGCCGGACGAGTACGTGATGCTCTCCGCCCACTTCGATTCGTGGGACGGAGCCTCTGGAGCAACCGACAATGGAACCGGCAGCACCGTGATGCTTGAGGCGCTGCGGATCCTCAGCGAGGCGTATGCATCTCCTCGGCGAACGGTCATCCTGGGCCTCTGGGGAGGTGAGGAGCAGGGCCTGAATGGATCTCGCCGATTCGTCGCAGACAATCCCGAGATCGTGGAGAATCTTCAGGCTCTCTTCAACCAGGACGTGGGGACCGGGCGGGTCAACACGATCTCGGGGCAGGGTTTGATCGGAACGGGGCCTGCGCTCGCCGACTACCTTTCGAAGATTCCGCCGGAAATAACCCGGCACATCGAGCTGGACCTTCCGGGACTCCCGAGCGCGGGTGGCACCGACCACGCCGCCTTCGTTTGTGCCGGCGCGCCGGGGATCAATCTGAGCTCCGTCTCCTGGAACTACGGGACGGACACCTGGCACACGAACCGCGACACGTACGACAAGGTGGTCTTCGAGGAGATTCGCAACAACGCCGTTCTGACGGCGATGCTCGTCTACCTGGCCTCGGAAGATCCCGATCGGCTTTCGCGAGAGCGACGGGTGATGTCGCAGGGCCCCGATGGTCAGCTCGAGTGGCCGACATGTTCCCCCGGCCGGGCCTCGCCGTAGTCCCTCTGGTCACAGGCACGGCGACGTATTCCGAGTCCCCGAGGGTGGTCATCCCCGCGAAGCATGCCCCCGTGGTAGTAGGCGGGGGGCAGGGATCCCGTGGCTCCGTCGGCTGCGGAGCTCTGGATTCCCGCCTTCGCGGGAATGACGAATGGGGATGACCAGGAATACGTCGTCCTATTTCCGGCACGGAGTACTTAGGTCAGTTCAACAGAAGAATTCGCGGTGAGGTTCATCAGGTAGCTCTAACTCGTGGGTTCAGGCTGTACGTCCCAACCCATTCTGCGTTCTGGAGAACGCGTCCGTTCATGGCTGCGCGGGCCTCGTCCCCCCCGAAGGATTCGGGAAGGTCGAGCTTCGGAGTGTCCAGGGCGTAGACGGTGAAATGGTAGTGGTGCAGCCGCTCGTCGTTCCAGGGCGGTCCTGGGCCGTCGTAGCCACCGTACTCGCCCTCCATGTCCCCGTCGCCGCTGAACCAGCCGGTGTAGTCGTTGCGGCCCGCCTTGCCGAACGGGCCGAGTCCAACTGCTTTGCCTCGCGGTGCGACTCCGCCCGAGACCGCGCCTTCCGGGATCTCTCGGATCTCCGGAGGGATGTCGACGAGAACCCAGTGGTAGAAGTCGACCCGCGAGAGGTCACGCGGTACGAATTGGCCCTCCTGGTTCACGTCGTCGCCTACCGAAGGAACGTCGGGGTCGTGGCAGATGATCGCGAACGACTGCGTGCCTTGGGGGGCATCACTCCATCTCAGATGCGGATTCAGATTCTCCCCGAACGTGACGTGTTCCTTCGGGTGTGGCACGCCGAGCGCGTATTTCTCGGGAATGGCCGCCCCGTTCGGGAACGAATGGCTGCTGACCTTCATTCTGCGCCTCCGGATTTGGTTGACAGGATGAGATCGGGCATCAGCCCGGAAGGGCATTCCCGGGAAAGGTAATCGGAAGGTTCCCACCCGCCAGAAAGAGGGACGGTCGAAGAGGCCTCACGCGGGGGGCGCGGAGCCGACACATCCGTCATTCCCGCGCCACCCCTCCGTCATTCCCGCGAAAGATACTATGAGGGGTAGGGGGAGAAAAAACGGGCCACCGATGTCAGATTCCTCAGGTGAGGGAAGCAGTGATAGAGATCCTAACACTACCACTGGGAGGAATCATGGAGACGACGGTGACCCGCAGCGAGGAAGATAGCGCGATGACGGCGGTTTTGCACGTGGCGTTCGAGTTGGCGGAGAGGAGCTGGAGGCTGGGGTTCACGACCGGACTGGGGCAGAAGGCGCGGCAACGCAGCGTCGAGGCGGGGGATCTGGCGGGGGTGGAGCGGGAGATCGAGCGGGCGAGGCGACGCTTTGGGCTAGCGGAGCAGACGCGGGTGGTGAGCTGCTACGAAGCGGGGATGGAGGGGTTTTGGCTTCACCGAGCGCTCGAGGAGCGGGGGATCGAGAACGTGGTGGTGGATAGTGCGAGCATTGATGTGAAGCGAGGACGGCGCACGGCGAAGACGGATCGGCTGGACGTGGGGGCGCTGGTGAGGAAGCTGGTCCAGTGTGTCAGCGGGGATCGGAAGGTGTGGAGCGTGGTGCGGGTGCCACCGGCGGAAGCGGAGGATCTGCGCCACAACGATCGGGAGCTGATCCGGCTGGGGGACGAGAAGAACGCGGTGTTGAACGGGATCCGGGGTCTGCTGAAGACGCAGGGCATTCGGCTGGGCCGGGTGCGAGAGCTTGCGAAGCAGGTGAGCAGCGCCCGGACCTGGAACGGACAGGAGATCGGGTCGGAGCTGAAAGCTCGTCTCCTGCGCATGGGGGAGCGTCTGCAGCTGATCGAGAAGCAGATGCAGGAGGTGAAGGGACGCCGCGAGGAGCTGAGGGAGGAGGACACCCCGGTGGCAGAGAAGGCGCGACAGCTCCAGGAGGTCTGCAGCCTATGACAAGGGGGAAATCAGGACGTCACTCCGCGTCTCCGCGTGAGACCCCCTCCCCTCAGCCCAGACCCAGATACCAGTTGGCGATCGTGAAGTAGACGACGACGCCCGTGACGTCGGCGATGGAGGTGATGAGGGGGGCGCTGGCGACGGCTGGATCGGCGCCGATCCGGGTGAGCAGGAACGGCATCGACATCCCGATCAGGCTACCGAGGAGGACGACGATGAACATCGTGAGGGAGACCACGAGGAGGACTTCGGGCGCCCGTATCGCACCGACGGCGGCCACGGCTGCGCTCATGGTCACTCCGATCGCCGCGGCGACGGCGAGCTCCCGGCCGAGAAGACGGAACCAGTCGGTGGCGTCGACATCGCCCGTCGCGAGGGCACGGACCATCAGCGTCGATGCCTGCGCACCGGCGTTCCCTCCACTTCCGATCAGAAGGGGCAGAAAGATCGTCAGCGCCACGACGGTTTCAATCGTGTCCAGGTACACGGCGATTGCGCCGGCGGAGAAGACGTTGACGAACACGAGCCCGATTAGCCAGCCGATGCGCCTCCGGTAGAGGAAACCGAGGCTGGCGTCCCGGAAGCTCTGTCTCAGGGGCTCGACGGACCCCACGAGGTGGAAGTCCTCGGTGACCTCGGCCTCCTGCACGTCCAGCAGATCGTCGACGGTGACGATTCCGAGCAGCACTCCCCCGGAATCGAGTACCGGGAGGACCGTCTGGTCGTACTTGCGTACGAGCGAGACGGCGAGCTCGCGGTCCTCGAACGCCGCGACGCTCGCGAACGAATGATCCATCACGTCCTCGACCCGGGCCTCGGGCTCCTCGAAGATGAGCCAGCGAAGCTCGACGTCGTCGAGCAATCGCGATCCCTCGTCGACGATGAAGATCCGGTTGATCGTCTCTCGGTCGTGACCGAACCGTCGGATGTGGCTGAGGGCTTGGTCAACCGTCCACTCCGGGCGGACGGCCACGTAGTCCGGGGTCATCAGCCTGCCGACGCTCTCTTCGGGATAGCCGAGAAGCCACCGAGCCTCCTCGAGGTCGCCAGGGTCCAGGAGGTTGAGGAGGCGCTGAGTAGCCTGCCCGGGGAGTTCTTCGAGAAGGCCGGTGCGATCGTCGGGGGGGAGGTCGGCCAGCAGGTGTCGGGTCTCGCCGTCGGTTAGATCGCGGAGTAAGGCATCCTGCTCTTCGAGAGCCAGGTGGGAGAAGGCCTCGGCGGCGAGGTCTCGCGGGAGCGCCCGAAACACGAAGACTCGGTCGGCCTTCGGCAGATCGAGGATCAGGTCGACCACCTCCTGAGGTGGCGAATCCGCCAGGATCTCCCGAAGGACCGACCAGTCGCGAGACTGGATCAGCTCGAGGATCTCAGGTTTGAGGAGCGTCGAGAGCATGGTGCGAAGGGCGAGCGCAATTCAGAGATCAGCTAACGCCGATTCTAGCATCTCGACCACGGAAAGCCGATAGCCACTACGCCTCCTTCCTTCGATCCGGGGCATTGGTTGTCCAGATCCGGTAGGGCGAGCCCGTCGACTTCTCGAGCACCGACATCGCGACGTTGTAGACGGTGATTCCGCCCGGGGTGAGCCCGTGTGGGGTGCCGATATGTGCGTGGCCGTGGAAGACGACGTCGACGCCATAGGTCTCGATTGGAGGCAACAGCCTCGATGATCCCAGAAAGGGAAAGATCTCCGCGGGCTCCCCTTTGAGCGTGTCCGGTATCGGCGAGTAGTGGAGGATGGCAACCCTGGTCTCCGTTCGTAGCGTACGGAGGGCCGTCTCGAGCTTGAGCTCTTCCTCGATCGCCGCCTGGACGAACTCCTTGTAGATCCGTTCCCCGAAAGGGCCGAGTGCCCAGCGCCCGAAACCTCCGCCGAACCCCTTGACACCCGCGAACCCGATTCCCTCGATCTCCACACTCGATCCGTCGAGCACGTGCACTCCTCGCTCGATCAGGATGTCGCAGAGAACACTCTCCTCGTCCGCCTCGAAGTCGTGGTTGCCGAGCACGGCGACGATCGGGATGTCCACGCCCTGGAGTTCCTCGACAAACGCCTCCATCTGGTTCGCGTGGCCATGGGTCGTCAGGTCTCCGCAGAGCACCAGAACATTGGCCTCGCGACCGATAACGCTGAACATTTCCAGCAAATGACCCCTTCGCTGTGAATCGAAGTGGAGATCCCCGACCGCAGCGATTCGGACCTGTCTCTGGCTCGTCATGCGAACGCTTTTGTTCCTGCGTATCGTTCGGGCTGGCAAAGAGAAGCGCGCCATGCCAACAGGGCACGGCGCGCTTCGAATATGCCAGGAATGGGCCAGTAGCTCAGCTCTTCTCGACTGTCGGTACCGCGGGCCGCGGCCGCCGAAGTAGCCCGACCGGCACCTTCTCCACGTCCACAACGATCACGGGGATGGCGCTTCGGCGTCGGGCCTCCGGCGTCGCATCAGACCCGCGGAGCGGGGAGATCTTCGTTGGGTGTCGCCCGAACAAGTCTTCGACCGGCTCGTCCTCCAGACAGAAGTCGATATCCGTCCTCACGTGGCGCACGAGCGGGCACGTCTCGGGGTCGTGGCCGCGCGCTTCGCAGCGACGTTCCAGCGTCCGCCGGAGCACTACGCCGAGTAGCTTTCCAGTGGCCGGCGCGACGACTACCATGAACGACATGCGGCATGCCAACATCAGCTCGCGAGCCGCCGCCACGCTGTGATGGAGGGCGAGCCGGGCCGGCAGCGGCTCCATCAGGTTGCCGGCGAATTGGCGCTGCTCGTCGGCCGCCACAGAGCGCGGGGCCCCGCCGTTCTTCGAGATCGCGTCGTTTCGGCGCGCCGGCGCCGAGGCAGGTCCATCTTCCATCCTGTACTGCTCCTACGAAGGATGTCGGCCACATCTGACACGCGCCCCGGTCCAAGTGGAGACACGGTTGTGACACAATTCTAAGCAACGTAGGTGGGCGGGTTCCCGGCGGCAACGGGGCGTTGCGACAAGCGCGGAGGCGGCGCTCGCCGGATGGGCTCGTCCCAATACATCCGGGTTCACTCAGCCCTCTAGAGCCCCGACGAGGAGGGAAGCACAGCTTCGTCGCACCAAACTACTTGATCAACGTCTTCGCGATCGTCTGAAGCTGCATGTTGCTCGTCCCCTCGTAGATCGTCCCGATCTTCGAGTCGCGGTAGAACTTCTCCACGGGGTACTCGCGTGTGAACCCGTAGCCGCCGAACAGGTCGATGCAAGTCGATGTGATCCGTTGCGCGGCCTCCGAGGAGTACAGCTTGGCCATCGCCGCCTCTCGGAGGAAGGGCAGGCCGGCGTCCTTGAGGCGCGCTGCGTTGTAGACGAGCAGGCGCGACGCCTCGAGCTCGGTCGCCATGCGGGCCAGCTGGAACTGCACCCCTTGGAAGTCGGCGATCGCCCGCCCGAACTGCTCCCGTTCGCGGGCGTACTGGAGCGTCGCGTCGAGCGCTCCCTGGGCCAGCCCGATCATCTGAGCGCCGATCCCGATCCGCCCTTCGTTCAGCGTCTCGATCGCCACCTTGTAGCCTTTGCGGACATCGCCGAGCACATTATCCGCCGGGACGAAAACATCTTCGAGGATCACTTCGGTGGTCGAGGAGGCTCGAATCCCCAGCTTGTCCTCCTTCTTTCCAACCGAGAAGCCGGCGAAGTCGCGCTCGACGACGAACGCGGTGATCCCCTTGTAGCCCGCGTCGGGGTCGATGTTGGCGAAGACGATGAAGATCTCCGCCTCGGCCCCGTTCGTGATCCAGAGTTTGCGGCCGGTGATCCGGAAGCCGTCATCGGCCTGGACCGCGCGAGTCGCGAGGGCAAAGGCATCGGATCCGGACCCCGCCTCGGAGAGCGCGTAGGCGCCCACCGACTCGGCGCATAGCCGGGGAAGGTACTTCTGGCGCAAGAGCTCCGACCCCCAGCGGAGGATGGCGTTGTTCACCAGCGTGTTCTGTACGTCCACCAGGACCCCGACGCTCGGGTCCACCCTGGACAACTCCTCGACGATCAGCACGGCGACGAAGAAGGATACCTGCGCTCCGCCCAACTCTTCCGGGACCTCGACCCCCATCAGCCCCATCTCGAAGAGCTGCCGGATCAGCGCAGCGTCGATCTCCTGCCGTTCATCCATCTCGTGGACGCGGGGCCCGACCTCGTTGCGGGCGAAATCGCGGACGGCGTCACGAAACGCCGCCTCGTCTTCGCCAAGTGTGGTCAGTGGTGCGCCGGGCTCCGTAGCGTCTATTGTAGACATTGCGCAACTCCGGAAGACAGGTTGGGGTATCTGGCGGTCGAACGAGGTTGCGCAACTCCGGGACCACCTGCTCGCCAAACTCTCGACATGCGGACGCCGTGAGTGGGGGGAGTATAACTCCCATGCCAGAAGGTTCCATAGATTGGAAGATGGGTTCGAGCGGTAGAGCGCAGTAGCCACCGAACCCGTGGATCGCAACGGCCTGCACGTTGTACGATGAAGAACCGACTCAGAGACCTCCGACTGCAACGAAGGTGGACGCAGGCCCAGTTTGCCGCACCACGCGCTATAGCGACGGCACCTCACCCTCCTGGGCAGCGGTTCGCGTCGAGTTTTCACCGCGTCAGCGGAACGTGCCGGCGAGCACCGCTTCGGCGTACGAAACAGTGAGGCTGCTTCGGCCGTAGTGTTGAGAGAACGGCGTGGAGGCTGTTCGCGACCTCATACCCCCTAGCGACATGATCTTGCGCTTTATCTTCCGTACCTTCCTGCTCTGGTTACTGACGAAGGTGTTCGGACGCTTTTTACCGATTTTGCGCCGCGGCCGATGGCTGTTCCGTTGACTTGGCCAGAAGGCCGTCGATAAATCGCGCAGCGCTGCGTCGGAACGGATGCTTCTTTCGGGCGCTTCGCGGGAATGACGGCCTTTGTCGATTCGCGAATACGTGGCCGAAATTCTGAAAAAAAGAGGTACTTACGCCTGCGCTGGAGGCTGCGTAGATGTCCTCAGTTCCTCCCTGAAGATCTCGATGTAGCGTTTCGCGATGGCAGGCCAGGCGAAGTGCTCGCGCACGTACGCGCGGGCGCCACTCGAGGCTGCGGCCAACTCTCTCCGATCGTCGTAGCGAAGAATCGACTCAGTGAAGGCGGCGACATCGCGCGTCCCCACCAGCACGCCACTTTGTCCCTCGGCGATCACGTCTCGAATTCCCTCGAGGTTCGCCGCGATCACGGGCAGGCCGGCCGCCCCAGCTTCCACCATCACCACGCCGAAGCCCTCGATGTCTCCCGGCACGGGGATGTTCGGCATGACGAACAGGTCGCAACCCGAGTACAGAGTTTTCAGAACCGGTTGCGACACCTGGCCGAGGAGCACGACTCGCCGCTCGAGACCATGTCTCTCCACCGTCTGACGGATCCGATCGGTCGTTGGGCCCGAACCGACGAGCACGTAGACGATGTGCTCCGGTGTCCCTGGCATCACTTCATCGACGAACCACTGGAAGCCCTTTCGTTCCTGATGTCGTCCGACGCTCAGGAGAAGCAGGGGTTCGGGAGGGAGCGGAACACGCCGTTCTGCGAGCAGGTCGAGCACGGCCGTGCGCGCCGAATCTCGATCGATCTGCTGCCCGGCCGCCGACCCCAGGTCTGTGCCGCACGGGATGATGTGTACCTTTCCCGGAGGTGCTCCGCGGGCAATGCACGCCTCGGCGGTCGCCCGGCTGATGGGGAGGACCAGATCGAGTGCGTCGAAGACGTTGGGGACGAACCGCTGGTATGCGGGGTTGGGAAGTGTGACGTCCCGACCGACGGGGATCGCTGCGATGATCGCTCCCGCCCGCCGGATCCGATTGCGGACTAGCGGACTCACGGCGGCCGTGACCATCGACGAGAAGAGCACCACCTGAACGCCTTCGGCGGCGACGATTCGGGGAATCCTGGCGAGCAGGCTCAGCAGGAATGGAGGGGTCCGTACACCCGTCCATCGCCAGGTCGTCTCGAGAAGGAGGGAGTGGAGCTCGATCTCGGGGTCGGCCGCGAAGGCGCGGTGCAGGTCGACCGCCACGCGTTGCATGCCGCCGACGTTCGAAAGGGGCCGGTCCGGCAAGGGAAAGGAGTGCGAGACGTAGAGAAGGCGCATCTCAGACGGCCGACATCATGGTCGCAGCCGAAGCTCCCTCTCCCAACCATCCAACTCCGGGCGAGAACGACTGGCCCGGGCGGTGACGAGCTCGACCTCGACCGCGTTATCGTAGAAGACGGCCCCGCCGCCGAGATCCGTTTCCTCCGCCGAGGTCGTGTCGTTGACGGTGGCGCCGCCCAGCGAGAGGCGCGCCCAGCGGACCCCGTAGGAGACCGCAACGCCAGGCGAGACATCCTCCGTCACGACGGCGTCTGCGAGGAACTCTCCGCGGTCGTTCCAGATCCGAACCCTTTCGCCGCCCTCGATTCCCCGCGCTGATGCATCGTCCGGATGTAAGATCAGCTTCGCTTCGCCGGCCGCAGAGGCGAGGGCCGGAACGTTCACGAAGGTGGAATTCAGGAACGCGTGCTCCGGCGGCGACAGCAGAGTGAGAGGAAATCGCCGAGCGATCGGGGTTTCCCGTTCGCGAGGCGGGACGTAGCTGGGGAGCGGGTCGAACCCCAGCCGCTCCAACGCCGGTGAAAGAACCTGGATCTTACCTGACGGCGTGTTGAGTGCCTCCGGTCGGGCGAAGGGTGTGAACGGTTCCGGAACTCGAAGACGCTGATACCCGTGTTCCAGCAAGGATTCCAGAGTGATGCCTTCGAGGTTCGGATGCCCACTATCGAGCGCCTGACGAATAAGGTCCAGGTCCGAATCGGCGAATTCCGGCTCCGCCATCCCCATCCTGCGGGCGAGCCGTCGGAAGATCTCCGAGTTCGGAAGGGATTCGCCGATTGGCTCGATCGCCGGGCGATTGAGGGTCACGTAAAGATGGCCGTAGGAGCCGTGAACGTCCCAGTGCTCGAGTTGGGTCGTGGCGGGGAGGATCCAGTCGGCGTAGTCGGCCGTATCGGTCTGGAAGTGCTCGAGGACGACGGTGAGGAGGTCCTCACGACGGAGCCCTGCTCGTACCCGTCGGAGATCCGGAGCTACGGCTGCGGGATTCGAGTTGTAGACGATCAGAGCCCCCACCGGGGGGCCCCCAACACCGGCATCCGACTCCGTCAGGGCTTCGCCCAGCCGAATCATATTGATCGTCCGCGTGGCGGTCGGAACCCAGTCGGGTCGCTCGAGAGCCTTGGAGCCGAAGGGAAAGGCTCCGGAAGTGGAGAGCGTGGCACCGCCGCCGAGATCTCGCCAGGCGCCGGTCACCGCCGGCAACAGGGACACGGCACGCACCGCCATCCCGCCCCCGGCATGTCGCTGCATACCGTAGTTGAGGCGAATGAAAGAGGGGCGTGTCGAAGCGTACTCGATCGCGAGCGACTCGATGGACCCTGCGGGGATACCTGTCTCGGCCGCCGTACGAGCTGGCGTCCACTCGGACGCCGCGGACTTCAGCTGCTCCCAACCGGAAGTGTATCGCTCGAGATAGTCCCGATCTTCCAGCTGCTCTCGGAGGATGACGTGCATCATTCCCAGGGCGAGCGCGGCATCGGTGCCGGGTCTGATCCCGAGATGCAGATCACAACGCACGGCTGTACGGGTACGGATCGGATCGATCGCGACCAACCGCGCACCGCGCTCCCTCGCCTTTCGCAGCGCCGGCCAGAGATGCGGGTTGGAGGTTAGGGTGTTCGTGCCCCACAGCACGACGAGCCTCGAATGCTGGACCTCTTCCGGCGTGGGTCCCATCCGATCGCCATAGGTGTGCTTCCACCCCTCCGTTCCGGCCGCCGCGCAGATCGTCCGAGCCAGTAGACTCGCCCCAAGACGGTGGAAGAATCGACGATCCATCGAGCTCCCCTGTACCAGCCCCATCGTCCCCGCGTACGAGTAGGGGAGTACGGCTTCTGGCCCGTGTCGATCGATCACCTTCCGGAGCTCCCGAGCGATCGACTCGAACGCCTCCTCCCAGCTCGCTGGCTCGAATCGACCGTCCCCCTTCGCGCCGATTCGCCGCATCGGAGAGAGTATGCGGCCGGGGTGGTAGGTGCGCTCGACGTACCGGTTGACCTTCGTGCACAGGAACCCCTGTGTGACCGGGTGCTCGGGGTCCCCTCGAACCCGTGTCGCCCGTCCACCCTCCACGCTCACCAGCATCGCGCACGTGTCGGGGCAATCGTGCGGACATGCGCCGCGGACTGTTCCGTCCGCGAGGAGGGGAAGGTGGCTCTTCATCGGCGCGTCAGCGTCATTGACGCGTTACCGGTAAGCGGTTGTTCGTCGGATCGATATCGATCAGGATCCCCTGAGGGTCGAGGATGATCTCCTCGGGTGGCTGCTCACTCTCCACCTCGATGACCTGACGACTTTCCTCCCCGTCGACCACGCCCGCTTCTTCTCCGATGAGGATGTCCGCCGGCATCCATGCATCGCCGGTGCGCTCGATCTCGACCGTCGTCGTCCAGGTCTGCGAGGCCGTCGGGCTGGTCGTCGCGCTCGCCACCGAATAGTCGAGTTGGTCAGTCGTGTGGAGCCACTGATCGAAGAACCAATCGAGATCCTCCCCGTGCTCCTCCTCGAAGGCGGCCCTGAAGTCCGCCTCGGTGATGTGTTGGAGCGCGTGTCGTTCGTAGAGGGTCCGGAGGCCGCTTCGCATCGTCTCCTCACCGATCAACCGACGAAGCATCCGCAGGACCAGCTCGGTTTTGGTGTACGTCATAGCCGAGTAGGTCGCCGGGTCGACGAAGTCGGCTCCCGGGGTGGCGATGGGCTGCGTCTGGCCCCGCTGCTCGAGCTGAACGATACGTTCCATCGAACCGGACCATACGTCAGGGTTGCCCCCCTCCTCGTGGTACCAGTCGGTGAGGAACGAGGCGACCCCCTCGTCCAGCCATCCTTCCAGAAACTCGTTGTTGGCAAGGATCCCGTGGAAGAACTGATGGGCGGTCTCGTGGACGATGAGCCCCTCGCTGGGTGAGCCGTCCATGATCATCATGGGGAACTCGGTGCCCCCGGACTCGATCCGATGCAGGTTGGTGAACTGCGGCCACGGATAGGGGCCCAGCATTCCCTGGAACCAATCCAGGGCTTCGATGGTGCGGTTCAGGGCGACGCCGTCCGCCCAATCATCGTCCTCGGGCAAGTAGAGCGTGTGAACCCGGATCTCGCCGCCGATCGGATCGGGACGCTCGACAACACCACCCTCATAGACGAACTCCGGGTCGGTGCTCCACGCAAAGTGGTGGACGTCCTCGGCTCGCCACCGGACTCGCTTCCGATCCGCGGCCACCTCCTCCGGCAGAAGGCCAAGCGAGTGCTCCGCCACCGTTGGATAGAAGTCGCGCTGCAATTCAGGTTCGGTCTGCCCCGGCGCCGCGGCCGCCGTCCACCCGGGATCGCCATCGACTGCGACACCCGTCGCTCCGATGACTTGGTCAGCCGCAACATCGAGGGTCACGTCGTACGTACCGAATTCGCCGAAGAACTCACCCTGGGGAAGGAGCGGCTGAACCTGCCAGCCCTCGTCTGTGTAGGCTGCGATTCGGGGGTACCACTGGGCAAAGTCGTAGTGCCGGCCGCGACGGCCCTGGCGGCGGGGGAGGGTCGAGGGTCGGGCGGTCCAGTCGAATCGGACCAGGGCTGTCGCCCCCGGGGCGAGCGGACTCGCGAGGGGAAAGCCGACGACCGTCGAATCGGGCGTTCCCAGATAGATAGGCTGGATCGTCTGGCCGTCCACGGTCACCGTGCCGAGACGATCGAAAGCATGCTCGTCCGGACCGAGATCCTGGAATTGGGTTTCGCCGAGCTCGAGCTCGTGCTCTGCCCATGCGCTATTCGGACGGAACGCGTTGAGGTGCTGGTGGAGCCAGAGCGTGTCCAGCGCAACGGTCGCGTTGTTCGTGTAGCGCAGTTCGGCCCGTCCCCGCAGCACCTCGGCTGTTTCGTCGAGCGTCGCCTCGATCCGATACTCGACGCCCTGCTGGGCGGGCGAGTCCGCAGGGATCATGGCAAGCGCAAGCAAGGCGGTAAGCAAGAGTTTGATCATCCGTTTCGTCGTTGTCGATCGTGCCGACGTTGTCCCAGGAAGCCGAATCCAGCGCTATGGCAAACCTCCGCGGCTCGCATCGCCGTTCAGCCAGCTCTATCTTGCGAGCTTCGCTCCGAAACATACTCCCGAACCGCCGACGACACGATCCTCCACCGAGTGCAAACTCGTTCCACTCCGCTGTTGATCGTCCTGTTCCTGTTCGCGGCTTGTTCCGAGCCGGCCGAGGCGCCGATGGCCGTTGCCGGCATCGACGTTCCCGAGTCGGCATTCGCGAACCTGGGTGACGTAGATCGACAGACGCTCGGCGACCTTCTCGCCTTCGGTGCCGCCGTTGTCCGCGACGATTCGGCCGGCCTCTTCGAGCCGATCGTCGAACGCGAAACGGAGCAGGCCTGGATCGCCGGGCTTTCGGCACACCTCGGGGCGGCTGCTCTTGGGCTCGGCGACAAAGAGCTCAGAGCTGAGTACCTCCGGAATCCCGAATGGGAGCTCGTCGTTCGGCATGTCGTACGCCTGGCCGAACGAGGAGATCCGCAAGCCATCCACGACAGTGCCCGCACGATTGCCCGGCGGGTCGCAGCCGCAGCCGTGAGCGGAGAGGAATTCGCCTCGCTCGCTGCTCGATTCAGCGAGGAACCCGGCGCGGATCGCCGGGGTGGACTCCTGGAGCCGGGTCGGCGTGGAAGCTGGGTCGAGCCCTTCTGGCTCGCTGCATCGCGCCTCGAACCGGGCGAGGTGTCGGAGGTCGTCGAGACCGAGTACGGATACCACGTCCTCCAGCTGGACGAACGCCGGCCGGTTCCTTTCGACGAAGCGAACCCGACCGAGCTCCTCCGCCGGATCGTGCCGGACGAGGCCGCCGCGGAGAGCATGCGGGAGTGGGCGGCCAATGCGGGCGGGATTCTGCTCGATCCACCCACCGTTTCGCGTGCCCGGACGGCGCTGGTTTCGGATGCACCGGTCTCGGACTCGCTTGTAATCGCTCGTGGGGCGGCGGGAGGGGAGTACCGTGGCGACGATCTGGCCGCGGCATGGGCGAGGCTCCCACCGAGTGAGCGCGATGCGCTCGCCGACGCTGACGTGGTGACCTTTGCCGGCTGGCTCGAGGGAGACGCGAGGGACGCGATCTGGGCCGCACTCGCTCGCGAGATGGGAGTCGCTGATCCGATCGGTGCCCAGGCGACCGCCCGAAGTGCGTGGACCCAACGGACCCAGCAGTGGGCGGCGGCCTTCGGCTTCCGACCAGGCCTCTCCGACGACCAGATCCTCGCGACCTCCATCGCAGCGCTCCTCAGCGGCTCCCCAGAGGTGCGCGCTGCGCGTCAGGAGGTCCGTGGTCTTCGCCCGCTCCTCCGCCTCGCCTATCCGGTCGTGGGACGCGACCCCTGAACCGACAGCAACTCAGAGACTCGGAAGAGCGAAAGCACTCGATAGCCATTGTCTTCGATCGACGCGCGACCCCCAACCTCCCGATCGAGCACCGCGAGCACTCCCAGCACCTCTCCTCCCTCCCCTTCGACCGCTGAGCATGCGTCGAGAGCACTCCCGCCACTCGTAATGACGTCCTCGATCACTACGACCCGATGACCGGGCTCGAAACAACCCTCGATCCGCTGCTGCTTTCCATGCTCCTTCACCCCCTTCCGCACCGAAAACGCGTTGACCGGTTCACCCGTCAACCAGCTCGTGTACGCCAGGGCGTACGCGACGGGATCCGCTCCCATCGTCAGGCCGCCTACCGAATCTGGATCCAGCCCTGAGGCTTTGAGGAGCTCCCAGCCGAGCTGCCCGATCAACGCCTGGCCTTCGGCGAACATCGTCGTACGTCGACAGTCGACGTAATAGTTGCTCCGCTGGCCGGAGGCCAGTACGAAGTCACCGGTCTCGAGAGACCGTTCACGGATCAGCTCCAACAACCGTTCTCGGTGAGTCATCTCATTCAGTCGTTTCAAGATGGGTTGGCGTCGATCCACTCCGTGGCGTCGCTCGGCCCGAAGGACTCGAGCAATCCGCTGGCGTCGGCGACGGGAGATTCGTCCCGAGGGTCGACCTCAGCCGGGAACTCGAGGAACTCCGTGAACAGACCTTCGTCCCGTACGGACCGGAATCGCCAGGCGTTTGCGCCCGCCCGGTCGACCGCGTCTCGAAATCGAAGCCAGGCCTCCTCATAGCTGGCCAACTTCGTCGGCGCAATCGCCCGTCGAACGACCAGGAGCTTCCGAACTCCTCTCACCACACGCTCCCTCCCTTCCGCGCCGGGCCGGGTTCGTCGCGCCGACGCTGACCCGTTTCCCCTGTGCGCGAGCGGTTGCGCCCCAGCAGAAAGTCCACGATCGCATCGTAGACGCCCGCAGCCGCAACCGAGTCCAGGGATATCGATCTCATCGACGAGTTTGCTGATCCGTGCAACAATTCCCTCGCTGAAGCGTTCAAGAGAGCTGGCCGGCTGCTCGAGCTAGTATCCGATCTCCGCCTCGACCAGCGCGTCGAGGGCGATCAGCCTGGCGAAAGTGTCAGCCTTCATGGCCGAGTTCCCCGCGGACGGTTCCGGTAAAGCTCTCGGGCGCCCGACATCGCGTCAAGGTCGGCACACATGGCGGCTCCGGACCGCGCGTTGTACTCTTCCAGTGACCCCACTCGCTGTCGCAAGCAATACGAAGCATGGCCAATTCCGACCCCCCACGCCGGGGCCGTACTGCCCGACGCTCGCGTCTCCTTCTTGCCTGTTTTGGTCTCGTACTGCTCGCCCTCTGGTCGACTCCCGCGACCGCGCAGCAGCCTTCGACGGCCACTCTGATGGGAAGTGTCAACGACGAAACCGGTTCCGGCCTGCCAGATGTCGCTGTCAGCCTCGAGGGAGGTCCTGATGTCGCAACAACCCGGACGGTGCTGAGCGACCAGGTGGGGGCTTTCCGTTTCGTTGCAGTCTCACCGGGGTCCTATACGCTGTCGGCGCGACGTATCGGATACGCGGTGGAGGACATCGGTGTCGAGTTGCAGCCAGGGGAGTCGAGATCGGTGTCGCTCACCCTCGACACCGATACTCTGCAACTCGAGGGCGTTGTGGCCGAAGTGAGTGCGGCGAATCGCGAACGCGCACGATTTCAGACCGAGCCGGGGGTGACCGCGCGAGTTGTCGAGGGGACCACCCTTCGCGTCCTTCCGGGTCTGGGTGAAGCCGATGTTCTCCGCGCTGTGCAACTCCTGCCCGGCGTCGTCTCGACGTCCGACTTCTCCAGCTCCTACAATGTTCGCGGGGGATCGGCCGATCAGAACCTGATCCTCCTGGACGGCTTCACCATCTTCAATCCCTTTCATCTGGGTGGGCTCTTCAGCGTCTTCAACGCCGACGCCGTCGAGCGGGCCGAGCTCTTCGCCGGTGGGTTCGGTGCCGAATTCGGCGGGCGGGTCTCCTCTGTTCTCAATATCGAAAGCCGCGGCGAAGCGCCCGAGGGGATGGAGGCAAGCGGTGGCGTTTCACTCCTCGCCTCCCGCCTCCTGGTCCGTTCACGCCTCCCCGACGCCGTTGGAACGGCACTCGGCGGCCAGGCCGGCAGTTTCTTCATCTCGGGAAGACGCTCGTACTTCGATCAACTCCTGCGACCCGTCACAGAGTTTCCGTACTATCTCGGCGACGTGCAGGCGCATGCGGCGATCGAAACGGCCAACGGTGGGCAGGTTTCGATCACCGGATACGTTGGTCAGGACGTTCTGGACCTCGGCCAGTTGGGCCTCTCCGATTCGGGGGACGCAGCCGATGTTCTCCGCCTGAGGTGGAACTGGGGCAACCAGGTGATCGGCGGACGCTGGACGCAGCCCGTCGGAGCAGGGTGGATGGCCGAGAGCCGCCTAGGATTCTCACGTTTCTCCGAACGCCTCGCCTTTCTCGACTTCGGCGACGTCCGCTTCGAGAGCGGTGTCGATCAGATCGTCTGGCGAGGAGAGCTGGCCAAGGATTTCCCGGGCGCTACGTCCCTGCGCATCGGCTTGGCGGCCGACAACCTTCGCTATCGCAACTTCGCCGAGGCCGGAGGCACTACCTTCATCGACGCCGAAGGCGACGGGTTGCTCGGCGGGGCCTACGCGAGCCTCCGATGGCAGCCGCGCCGCTGGATCATCGAACCAGGGGTTCGGGTCGACGCCTGGAAAACCCAGACGGTCGTTTCGCCTCGCTTCGCCGTGAAGCGTTTCTTCGGCGCATCCGAAAATATGGCGGTAAAGTTTGCGGCAGGGCGCTACAGCCAGTTCCTCCAGTCCCTTCGCGACGAGGAGCTCCCCGTGTCAAATGACAACTGGGTCCTCGCCGACGAGAACATCCCGGCCGTCGTTTCGGACCAGGTACAGCTCGGCTTCGAGGCGTTCTGGGGTACCGGCTGGTCCGCTTCGGTCGAACTGTACGGACGCACCTTCGATGGCGTCATCGAATACAACCTCGCTGAGGATCCTAATGACCCGACGGACGACCTGCAGGCTGGAGATGGTTGGTCCTATGGCGTCGATACTCAGCTCCGCCGCTCGGAAGGTTCCATCACCGGTTGGCTCACCTTGTCGTTCCTGAAGGCCGAGAGAACCTTCCCCGATCCGCTCGTGGCCTCGATCGACGAGCTTCCCCAGACCGTCTCGTACCCGCCGATCTACGACCGCCGGATCAACTTCGACGCTGTGGCCCAGTACACCACCGCGAGTGACTTCGAGATCGGAATCCGTTGGAACTTCGGCTCTGGCCTCCCCTTTACGCGCCCGGTCGCACAACACTTTTCCTGGTGGCACGACCCCGTGCGGGGGGTGGCAGGACCGGTGGCGGGGGTCGACGAGGACGATGAGGATGACGAGGTCGACCTGCCGGTCACGGTCGTCCTCGGGCCTCGGAACGCCGAGCGTTATCCGTCCTACCACCGCCTCGATCTGACGGTGCGACGGAGCTTCCAGCGTTCCTGGGGCTCCTTCGTCCCGTATCTCCAGATCCTGAACGTCTACAACAGGCGCAACGTGCTCTTCTACTTCTACGATTACGACAGATCTCCACCGGTGAGGTCCGGGTTCAGCATGTTCCCGTTCCTGCCGGCGATCGGCGTGGAGGTGACCTTTTGAACTGGGGGGTCGGCTCTGCGGTTGCCGTGCTGGCGCTGGGCCTGGCCGGTTGCGAGCTGGCCGAAGTCGAGGCGCCGGAGAGCGCCGACCTGCTCGTCGTGGAATCCGTGTTGCGCGTGGGTTCCGAATCCCAATACGTCCTGCTACACCGCTCGCTGAACGGCAGCACGGTGCGGGGAGAGCCGGGAGCGACGGTCGCCGTCGTTGGGCCGGACGGTGAGCGGGTCGAATTCGACGAAGCGACCCTGCAGGACTGTGTCTTCGCCAACCTGTCGCAGTGGGAAGAAGTGGATTTCGACGCCTCGTGCTACCTTTCGCCCCGCAGCGCAGGCAACTTCGTCGAGCCTGGCACCAGGTACGAACTCTCGATCGAGACCACTCGCGGTGAGATCGCCCGGGGTCGGACCACCGTTCCGGGCGTACATGAGTTTCGAGTACCCGCGGTCCCCGTCGATTCGACAACCAGGATCGCCTCCTGCACCCTGTCCAGCGATCCCTTCACGCTCAGCTGGTCACAGTCCGAAGGGGCGTGGGGCTACATCATCAGCCTCGAGATCAGCAGTTGGGGCGATGACTTGCGCGACCAGGGCATCGAAGTTCCCGACCCTATCGAGCTCACTACTGCCTCCGTCTCGGTCGCCGATACGTCGCTCCTCTTCCCCGCGAACATCGGACTCTTCCAGCGATTCGACCTCGACCAACGGCTCCTCGTTGAGCTGCAGCAGGGGCTTCCCGAGAACGCCGACGCCGTCCTCGTCGTTGTCGCGGCAGACCCGAACTACACCAACAGCATCCGCGGAGGCCGCTTCAATCCCTCCGGCAGTGTCCGTGTCTCCAGCGTCGTCGGCGATGCGGTCGGTGTGTTCGGGTCCGTCGTACCGCTGATGATTCGCTCGTTCGCCGCCAAGCCGTCGGCGGCTCCACCAGCGTGCCCGGAACCGGGCTGACGGGGATCTGTTGAGTTGGAGCTCACGCGGAGTCGCGGAGTTCTGATAGCCGTGGAAGCTCCCTTTCGGCACCCTCCGCGCCCTCGCGCGAGACTATTCCGGATCGGGGAAAGACCGAGTCACTGGATCGCGAATACGACCGATGCGACGGCGCTCACCGTTTGCTCACCCGGCTCGATCGGCGTCAGCGCTGCCGCCGCAGCATCCATCTCCATTGCCTCGGCCGCGACGGCACGGAAAACGGGACGCACGGGATCGGCGTTCGTGCTGGCATCCAGCACCTCACCGAGTTGCACTCCCAGTGCGCTTGCGATCGTCTCTGCAGATGCACGAGCGTTCGCGACGGCATCGCTCAGTGCTGCAGATTTCGACGCGGCGGGGTCTATAACGTCGAACATGACACCGTTCACTCGATTCGCCCCCGCCGCCAGCCCAACATCGATCAACTCGCCGAGCCCTTCCAGATCCGTCGACTCAATGGCTACCTGGTTCGACGCCCGGTACCCCCGAATCACGGGCGGGTCCGCGTCAGAGCCCCGCGGTGGGCGTGCATACTCGGGGAACAACGAGTACTGGCTCGTCTCGATCTGATCCTCACCCACGCCCGCTCCCCTCAACGCGCCGATCACCGCATCCATCAAGTCGGCGTTCGCACCGGCCGCCTCCTGCGCCGTGGTGCCCGTCGTCTCGACGGCGAACTGGATCGTCGCCATATCCGACTGAACGGTCACCTCGCCCACGCCCGAGGCTCGTATCGTTCGCTGATCCCCGATCACCGGCGTACCAACCTGGGCCGACAGCGTGTCGGACCCGCTCGAAATCCAGGCGATCAAACCCATCGCTACGGGCAGCATTCGTCGGTTCATCTATTGCCATCCTCTTGGTAGGTCGTTCTGCTCGTCGGCTGGAATGCGCGATCGGCAGCAATGTTTCGGCCCGGGTACTGCCGCTTCTCCTGCCGGGCACATTGTCTATGACGCGCCGAGGCGCTTGCGTTGCACACACGCACCTACGTCCGCCCCCCGAAGGGGGTGCGCAGCGCTGCGGAGCAAAGATGGGATATGGAGGTGTACTACTGACGAAACGGAAGCGGGGTACCGCAGATTGGTGCGGGATAGATGTGATGCCTGCGAGCGCTGGCCCCCTCGGACGACGTGACGCACAGCCGGGCGGCTGCGTCTGGAGTACCCCCCGAAACGTGCAAGCCGGGGGCCAGCTCGTGCTTTTTATCCCAACTACAGAACACCGTTCGGTTTAGCTTTCCTGGGACAGGTAGCCGGCAGTGGGCGCGTGGGGCACCCGTGGTACACTTTGGGGCGCGCGTGCCCCGGAATCGCCACCCGACGTCGTACTCTATCGAGGCATTGTAATCAGGTGAAGAAGTACGCCATTCGTGAAGTATTCGGCACCTTGCAAGGCGAGGGGGCGCTCGCGGGCAGCCCCGCGGTGTTCCTTCGTTTCGCCGGTTGCAATCTTGGCTACGCCGTGTGTCCCTGGTGCGATACCGATTGGGTAAAGGCCCGGTATCACCTCGATCTGCATGACACGCGTGAGTTGGTGAAGCGAACCGCCGTGGAGACGTTCGGTGGGGAGGTGCCCGGTCTGCTACTCGTGGCGACCGGTGGCGAACCGAGTCTTCAACTGGATCGGCCGCTCTCGGAGGCGCTGCGAGAGGCCGGTTATCGAGTGAGCATGGAGTCGAACGGATCCCGGACAATCGATCGCTCCCTGGTCGATTGGCTTACGGTCTCGCCGAAGGAATCGGCATACGTACAGAGGGAGGGAGACGAGCTGAAGGTCGTGTTCACCGGCAGCGCGCCGGGGCCGGCCCCCGATATCGAGGCTGTCCGCCGTTTGGCGGAAGGGACTCACTTCCGTCATTTCTTCCTTCAGCCGCTGGACTTGCCAGAATCGGGACCGAACTACACCGCGACTCTGGACGCGGTGAAACGGCTCGGCCCGCCCTGGCGACTGTCCGTCCAGACGCACAAGGTGCTGGGGATCCCGTGAGGCGTGGGTCGGCGTCGTCCTCAGCGGGGAAAGGGTAGCTCGACGACGGTGGCCGTGGCGCCGCCTTCGGCGCCGATCCGTAACTCGCTTCCCGGCGTGATCTCGCGACGTACGTAGCCCAGCGCGACGTCCTGTTCCAGGCGCGGCGAACGCGAGACGCTCGTGATCCGGCCCACCTCTTTCCCCCCGTCGGGCTCCATCAAAGGCGTACCCTCGACCGGACGGGGTCCGCGCTCGCCCAGAAGCAAGCCGCGCAGGTGGCGATTCACGTGGCCTCGGTGCGCGATCCGGACGACCACCTCCTGCCCGGTATAGCACCCCTTGGTAAAGGAGATCCACCGGCCCAGGGAGTCGCCAGCACCGAAGGCCTCAGCCGGCAGAACCTCTTCCGTCAGCTCCTTTCCATACCGGGGACGCCCCTCCTCGATTCGCAGCACCTCGAGGGCCGTATGTCCGACGGGATGGGCTCGCACCGCATCTCCGTTCGCCAACTCGTCCCAAAGAGCCGTCAGTCCAGCCTCGTTTCCGAAGACGTCGAACCCCGCTTCCCCTCCCGCATACTTCGTGGCTACGCAGAAGACCCGCTCGTGGCCGACGTCAGCCTCCGCCGATTCCCCCTCTTCGAGGGCGCTAGCCAGCCCGATCGCCCTGGATACGAGGGTGGGAGCGTTTGGTCCGTAGATGCCTAGTGCTCCCATCCCATCCGTGATGACCTCCCACCTGGCGAAGAGCGGCGGAACGTACTTCTTGAGGTGCTCCAATATCGTGCTCAGTGCGTCCGCGGGGATGTCGATCAGCAACTCGCCTTCCTTCCCGTCCACCCATCGGAGTACCCGGAGGTCGGAGATGATTCGCCCCTTTGGCGTCAGCATCAGCGCCTGAACCGTCTGGCCATCCTCGAGGCGGCCGAGGTCGTTGGTGATCAGGCCGTTGAGCATGCGGGCGGGATCGCGTCCCCACATCCGGAGCTGGGCACGGTCATCCCGAGCGACAACGCCGGCCTCCTCCCTGATGGCTCGGTACTCTGCGTCTCCATCCCCGTAGTCACGGACGATCTCGGTCTCGCCCGCGCTGTCGATTCGCGCGCCAGCGTGCACCTGCCGCTCCCGTACGGATGCCAAGCTCACCCCGCCTCCTCAGGTTTGCGATAGAGCTCGCGAAGCCGATCCTCCGCACCCTCCAGCTCCTTGACCCGTCGGCGTACCTCGGCCGTCGACGCCGCATTCGGAAGGTCTACTTTCACCTCGTTTACCGACCCGCGTGGCAGGTACACCAGGGTCATCTTCCATCCCTCGACACCGGTCGCCTTCCGAGCGACCAGGTCCACACTGTATTCGGCGCCGTCACACTCCAATCGGTTCGCCAAACGGTGCTCCTTCCACGACGAACTCCGCGACATTGCCATGGCCGACGCTCTCCCCATCGAGTTGACCGTAAACGCTCGTGAGTCGGTTGCAACCGGCTCACGGATGCGACATTCTTCGTACGCTCTCGGCGCCCGAGCGCCAGAAGGCGGTGGATAAACAGGCGTCCGCCTGCGAGCCGCGTCGGTGCCCGGAAGTTAGCCTTCGTCGAACCATCCTCCAAACCGACGACTCGATGCAGCCGACGCTTCCGCTCTGGTTTCAAAGACTCGCTCCCGACCGGCGGCGCCGGATCGAGCTGGCGGTCGCGGCCGCGACGGAGGCCAGGCTCGACACGCATGCGCAGCAGGCCCTCAATTTCGTTGCCGTCTTCGCGCCACGGCTGTCGTTCGACCAGGCTGTCGACCGGTATATCGAGGTTCTCGGGCTGACGGGCGACGAGGCACAGATCGTCCGAACCCGGGCTCTCGTGGTTCTTGGAGAGACGGGCGTCGCGGAGGAGTTCGCTCGGAATCGACCGAACTCCAGCCGGCTGAACTGGCGGTATGCAACGCCCCTCGGCGCCGTGCGCTTCGTCCGGCGCCGGCTCCGGCGTAGCGCGCAGGAAGATCTCTGGCTCGAACTCTCGGCGGCTCGCGCCGAGGAAGCTCTCATCCGGACCCACGTTCGGCACGCGCTGTCGTTCGTCGACATGCTAGAAGACCAGCTTCCCCCCACTCGGGCCGTCACGCTCTACCTCGAGCAGCTCGAGATCCCCGCAGCGCGAGCGCGCTCGGTCTACCAGCGAGCCCTGGCAAGGGTCGCCGCCGTCGAACTTCCCCGACTCGACCTCAGGACTCCCTCCGACGCACCCGACAGACCCACTCCCCGATCGCCGTAGCATAACGCGCACAACTTTTGCGCCTGCAACAACTTCGGGGCACGGGTCGGTGCCCTGATTCCGTGGTGGTCACCTTTTGTTTTGTTGTTGCTGTGAAATCGAGATGTATCCCTCGCTGCGCCTTACGTGGTGCGCTCCTCTTTCCCGTCTGTTTCAACCTTTTCGCTTGCGAGTCCGATGATGGTCCAGGTCCGGTCGAGGCCGCGGAGCCCGAGGTAGCTCCGGTCAACGACGTTGTTCCGGCGGATCCGATCGGTCCCTCGTCCGGGCTCCCTCCCAATGAGCTCGGCGAGATCATGGTCCTCGAATATCATCGCCTCGGTGAGCCCGAAGGCGAGTTCCATCGTTCGGCAAAGAACTTCCGAGGCGATCTGGAGCGGCTCTACGAGGCCGGGTTTCGGCCGATCACCGTGCGGCAGATGGTCAGCGGAGATATCGATCTCCCCCGCGGGACCTCGCCCGTCGTCTTCACCATCGACGACTCGTCGCTCGGGCAGTTCTATCTGCTCGACGACGGGACGATCGATCCCAACTCGATGGCCGGAATCTGGGAGGCCTTCCAGCGTGAGCACCCGGGTTGGGAGGGGGGAGCCACCTGGTGCGTTCTTCCCGCGGCCGACTACCCTTCCAACTTCTTCGGTGAGCGCCCACGTCGGGAGGTTGCCAAGGAAGTTCGCGAGGAGCGGATCCAGCGAAAGGTCGACTATCTGATCCAGAACGGCCACGAGATCTGCAACCATACCCTATATCACGCCCGACTGGACAAAGCCAAGGACGACCTGTGGGTCCAGGAGTGGATCGGCCGCGGAGAGGATTCGGTGCGCGTCTATCTGCCGGAAGACTACGACATTGCTACCTTCGCTCTGCCTCTCGGGATGTGGCCGAAGAACCGCGAGTTGGCAAAGCGGGGCGTCTACAAGGGGCGCGAATATTCGTATGATGCCGTGCTCGAAGTCACGGGTGGGCCAAGCGAGTCGCCATTTTCGGTGGAATTCGATCCGTTCTCGATCCCCAGGGTGATCGTTGCGCCCGGTGCCCTCACTCGCAAACTCGATCGATATCGGACCCACCCGTCGACCCGCTACGTCTCCGATGGTCTCCCTGGCACGGTCGCCATACCGGCGACGGACGCGCATCGGTTCGCGCAGGACAGATGGCCGGACCGGGCACGGAAGGTAACCGGTGACTCTCCGAGCGAGGGGCTCTGACCCGTTCGCGCGCAGCAACGCGAAGGGGCCGCAGCTTCCTGGCCGCGGCCCCTTTACACACCCGATCCCGCCGTCTCCGCTCAGTTCTCCTTCTTTGTCTCCGTCTCGTTCGAGGCGGACTGAACCTGAGCTGGCTGCGGCGGCGGCTCTATTGAAGCCTGAGGCTGCGGATTGACCTGGATCGAATTGTCGTCCACTCCACTCAGCGCGCGTTTGAAGTCACGAATCCCGCGGCCCATTCCGGAGGCGAGCTCCGGAAGACGCTTCGCGCCGAAAAGGAGCAGAAGCACCGCGAAGATGAGGACCATCTCGCCGAAGCCGAGTCCACCGATAGGCATGATGCCTCCTTTATCTCCAGATGAAGTGGACGCGCGAGGGACGACGGTCATGCCCCCCAACGGAACGTCCAGACCCACAACAGAGGAAGCCGCGCGTCCGCGGCCGATAGGGCAACTTCAAGTATAGCTACGCCAGTTGGATAGGACAACGGGCCGGAACGTGGCTCGCTGAGGCCTCTCCCTCGGGCCGAAGCCGTACACCTTCCGCGGAGCGAAGTTTCCGCTTCACAGCTCGCGTGAATGCTCCCCGCGTGCTGGACGCAGCCCGCAAGCGCAATGCGGGCGATCACGTCGCGATGGAAGCGGCCGCCGCGAAATACTTGCCTCCGAAATGGTCGGTCGAATCAACGGGCGGAAAAGCCCGAGTCCTTCGGGCACGATAGAGTGCGTTCGAGGCGATGTGATCGACGATGTGCTCAGCGTCCCGTCCCATCCCGACCACCAGGGGCGAGCTCAGCGAGCAGAGGAAAAAGGATCCCGATGAAGAGCCGGCAGGCCCTTGACGGGGAGGGAGCGTTGGGCTAGGATAGAAGGCTCGCTCGCTGCGGGGCGCTCCACCGGGAGTGTTTGGCAGTTGAGCGAGGGGAAAGCGGGTCCAAGGGGCCTGGTACTTTCCGAAGGTGGAGGGAAATTGACAAAACGGGTTGAGGGACGAGAGGGAGAAAGAGAAAGGGAAGGGTTTGAGCGGGGCGTCCCCTGGGGCCCGAGGCCAGCATCACGTCTGGCGAGGGGTCCGAAGCAGGAAATAGGGGAAGCAACGTGAAAGGCCGAACAAGAAGGAAGGAAGCAGCTTGTTCGTTGAGCAGAGCTAGAAGGAACTCTACGGAGAGTTTGATCCT
>WHSP01000460.1 GCA_009380025.1 Gemmatimonas sp.
GGCGAGCTCGGCGATGACGCCGAAGTCGTGCGTGATCAACAGTATAGACATGTCGTGGTGGTATCGTAGCTCGCTCAAGAGTTCGAGAATCTGAGCCTGGATCGTGGTGTCGAGCGCCGTGGTGGGCTCATCGGCGATCAGGACTCGGGGATCACAGCTTAGGGCCATGGCGATCATTGCCCGTTGACGCATGCCCCCAGACAGTTCGTGTGGATAAGAGTCAGCCACTTCCGTGGGAGCTGGAATCTTGGCGAGGCCAAGCATTTCGAGCGTGTGACGGGCTGCTGCCCGGCGGGATAAGCCGCGGTGGCGTCGGACACCCTCGGCAAGTTGGTCCCCAACTCGGTATACTGGGTTTAAAGAGGTCATTGGCTCCTGGAAGATCATCGCGATATCGTTACCACGAATCTCGTGCATGCGTTTCTTCGGCAGCTGGAGTAGGTTCTGGCCGGCCAGCAGGACATCGCTGCTGGGGTCCGTTCTACCGGGCCGAGGCACAAGCCGCATGATCGATAGGG
>WHSP01000461.1:0-269 GCA_009380025.1 Gemmatimonas sp.
GAGAAGATTTCCACGGACATGGCCCGAGAGATCGACATCTTCGAGCAACAGATGGAACTGCGCAAGCAAGGCAAGATCGACGAGAAAGTATTCGCCGAAACTCGATTACGCCGGGGAATCTATGGCCAGCGCTACGACAACGGCCAGCGTCACGACGGCAAACGCATCCAGAAATTCAAGCTCCCGGGCAGCATTATAAAAGGACCTGAAACATTGTGGGACGCGCCCGGAATGATGCGCATGAAAATTCCTTTCGGCGGTGTCACGCC
>WHSP01000461.1:279-518 GCA_009380025.1 Gemmatimonas sp.
TCCGACGGCATCCTCCACATCACCACGCGCCAGGACTTTCAGTTTCATTACGTTCACATCGACGACACACCGGCGCTGATGCGCCGGCTTGCCGCGGTGAGAATTACCACGCGTGAAGCTTGCGGCAACTCGGTGCGCAATGTGACGGCTTGTCCTTTGGCCGGGATCTGCCGCGATGAAGCGTTCGACGTGACACCCTATGCGAAGAGTTGCTCGAAATTCATGATGGGTCATCCCGA
>WHSP01000462.1 GCA_009380025.1 Gemmatimonas sp.
AAACTGTTTGCATGATGAGAACAAAAGGTTTGGTGCGGGGTGACCCGGCAGTACGTAGTCGATTTAGCGCAGGCAGCCCGCGTTGCGGATCAGAATCACCTGGGCACGACGGGCTCATTATGATAAATGATAGTCAATTCTCAATTAAGACGCAAGAGAACTTAAGTCGCGTACGCTTCCTCAGGAGCACGGAGCCGAGACCGGCACCCATCGGCCGAGAACCCTGGGAGCGCCGCCGTCTCGCCCGCACGCTGGAAGTGTGCAGGTCCGCCATCCCAGGAAGTTCCTTGCGATTACCGCAGCTGGGGGGCCAGCGCCCATCCGCCGAGAAACTCCGGTTGCACACCCGTGGCAGGGCGGGGAGCCCCCACCCCATGGGTTCACGCGAAGCCGCGAAGGACGCGAAGGACGCGAAGGACGGAAGGACGGAAGGACGGAAGGACGGTACGCAGGAGATAATCTGTGTTTCCATCTCCTTGAGGAGGGGGTGGGTGGCTTCGCGCTTTCGCGTCTTCGT
>WHSP01000463.1 GCA_009380025.1 Gemmatimonas sp.
TGACGAGTGCATTCCTGCCCGATCCACCCGGATGCCAGCCGCGTCCCGGTCCCAGAGCGCGGCACGCTCGGCAACCGCCTGCTCGACCAGCTCATACTTCTTGACTTTGAAGCTCTCGGTCTGCGGGAGCGCCGAGACGAACTTTATGAAGCGCGGCACCATGTAATAGGCCATGTTCGACGAGGAAAAGCGGATGATCTCGAGCTCCTCGACGCTTTCGTCGTGCAGCACCACGAACGCGGCGACCTCCTCCTCTCCCAACTCGGACTCGACGCCAACGACAGCGCAGGCGACGACGCCGGGGTGGGTCTCGATCACCTGCTCGACCTCGAAGGCCGAGATGTTCTCGCCCCGGCGGCGGATGATCTCCTTTTCCCGGCCCACGAAGGTGTAGGTGCCGTCGGGGTTCTCGGCGACCAGGTCGCCCGTCCGGAGCCAGCCGTCGGGGCGGATGACCCGGGCGGTCTCGTCGGGCATCCCCCAGTAGCCGAGCATCACGGCCGGGTTGCGCAGCTCC
>WHSP01000464.1 GCA_009380025.1 Gemmatimonas sp.
ATTTGCCCCAGCGGCGGCGATCTGACGGGTCACGCTCCGGTCTTCGGCAGACGGCGTCGGATCGCCGCTCGGGTGGTTATGGGCGAGCAGAATCGATGCGGCGTTGGCCAGGATGGCCGGCTTGAAGATCTCCCGCGGGTGCACCAGCGAAGCGTCGAGGGTACCGACGGTGACGGTGTGAATGCCGATGAGCTGATTCTGGGCGTCCAGCATCAGGACGACGAACTGCTCGCGGTCAGCGCCCTCCAGGTACTCTTGAAGCACTTGAGCTGCGGTGGCGGCGCTCTTGACCTTTCTCCGTGCGGCCGGCTGGCTACCGTCGCGAACGAGTCTCACCTGGTAGATCGGGATGCGGTACATGGTTGCCTCTGCGGCTGGGGTAACCGACGCAGGTACACTCCTGCACCCCTGCCTTCTTCTCTTGGCCGTAGAGGCTCCGCCCTTGATGTAGGATCACCCAGGAGCGTGACGTAGAAGGGCGATCCAGCGGTGGCTACCGCATTTGCGGTCATCT
>WHSP01000465.1 GCA_009380025.1 Gemmatimonas sp.
ACGTGATTCCCCGGCCAGGCGAGCTCGGTCACGAGACGTGGGAGAACGACGCCTGGAAGCGGACGGGCGACGTGTCCTCCTGGGCGCCGATGTCGGCCGATCCCGAGCGCGGGATCGTCTACATCCCGACCAATCCTCCCACGATGGATTACTACGGAGGATTTCGGCCGGGCGACAACCTGTTCAGCACGAGCGTCATCGCCCTCGACGTGAAGACCGGCAAGCGCGTCTGGCATCAGCAGCTCGTGAAGCACGACATCTGGAACTACGACACGCCGACCGCGCCGATCCTGCTGGACGTGAACGTCAACGGTCGTCGCATACCGGGGCTGTTCCAGATCACCAAGCAGTCGTGGGTCTACTCGTACAACCGTCACACGGGCGAGCCTATCTGGCCGATCGTCGAGAAGCCCGCGCTGCAGTCAAAGGTCCCGGGCGAGAAGCTGGCGACGACGCAGCCGCATGTGACCAAGCCGGCGCCATACGACCTGCAGGGGCGCACGGAAGAGCATTT
>WHSP01000466.1 GCA_009380025.1 Gemmatimonas sp.
GATCACGAGGATTACCAAGGATTACGAGGACTACGGACGCTCTCGTACGTAGGGACGAGGCTGAAGCCTCGCCTCTCCGTGCGTACGTTGCGGATCTTTGTAACCTTCGTGATCTTCGTGTTTGTGCTCCCCGTCACTCGCGCAACAACATCGCCGGGTCCACGCGGCGCACGCGGAGCGCGGGGACCAGGCTCGCGACAATTGCGACGACCAGCAGCGTCACGGCGACGCCGGCGAAGGTGAGGGGGTCCGTCGGTGTGACGCCCCAGAGCAGTCGCCGTACCAGGCCCGCCGCGCCCAGCGCAAGCACGCTGCCGACTGCGAGTCCGACGAGCGTGAGGACGATGCCTGGCAGCATCACCGTCCGCATCGCCTGCTCGACGCTCGCCCCGAGGGCCATGCGCACGCCGAGCTCACGGAGGCGCTCCGAAACGAGGCTGCTGATGAGCCCATGAATGCCGAGCGCTGCGAGCAGAGCCGCGGCGGCGCCCAGTGCACCGACCAGGACCATG
>WHSP01000467.1 GCA_009380025.1 Gemmatimonas sp.
TCCGCCGCGCGCGAAGTCGAGGCGCTCATCGCAGAGCTGCGCGTTCGCGCAGACGTCTGGATGGGCAGCTGCGAGGAACTGGCCACACACTGGCTGGCGGGTCCGGCGTGACCACCGCTTAGCCGCTCGAATGACAGAGAGACCAATGACCGTGGACCGGTTCAGGCTGGATGGCAAGGTGGCGCTGGTCACCGGCGCCGGCAGCGGCTTCGGACGCGGGATCGCGGCGCTGTTCGCCGCGTTCACCACCGCCGGCGCGCTGCTCGACACGATGATCGGCTTCATGCTCGGCGTGGTGATGCGCAGCTCGGCCGCCGCCATCGTGGGCTACTTCGTCTACTCGCTGGTGCTGCCCGGAGCGCTGGTCGTCCTGGCCGGCTTCCAGGAGTGGTTCCGCGACCTGCAGCCCTGGGTCGACGTCAACTACGCGCTCTCCTTCCTCTACGACGACGGGATGACCGTCGAGAACTGGCAGCACATCGGGGTCACCACCCTGGTGTGGCTGTGGATCC
>WHSP01000468.1 GCA_009380025.1 Gemmatimonas sp.
ATGGGCTCTGTCCTGTCCTGCTCAGCGCGTCTGCGACGGTGCGGATCGTGCCGCCGCGATGCGCGCCAGCGTCGTTTCCGCCAGGTCGGCGATCATGTCGTTCCACAAGGCGAGGAACGCGTCCGCGCGGATCGAGGCGTCGGCGATGGCGGTGCCGGAGGCCTCGTCGAGCGGCAGTCCGGTCAGCGTGACCACCCGCCTGTTGACGGCCATGGTGGTGAAATCTCCGTGGCGGCCGATTCCTGTCACGCGCAGAGCGAAGCGGCCGCCCAGCGCTTCCAGGTGGTGCACGTCGTAAAGACGCGGCAGCAATCCGAGCATGAGGTTGCGGAAGAACGCGAAGTTTCCCGCCGCTCCGGCCGGGTTCCGCCAGGTTCCTTCAAGCAGCACCTCCGGCGAGAGCCGCACGCCCGCCATGAAGCTCGAGAGCGCGATCGGGTTCGACGCGTAGCGCCGGCCCGCTGCCGTGATCTCGCGCATGGTGATGCGCGCGGTGCTGTTGCGCATGTCG
>WHSP01000469.1 GCA_009380025.1 Gemmatimonas sp.
CCTATGGACATCCTCATGGGGAACCGTCACTTCCGGCCGATCTACGAGGCCGCGCTCGAACACGGATTGCCAGTGGGGATCCACGGTGGTTCCGAGTCGGCCGGGGTCAACGGGCCGATCCTGACCGGTCAGCCGACCTACTATTTCGAGGTGCATAGCGGCTTGGTGCAGCTCGCGTGGGCGCATCTGAGCAGCCTGGTGGTCGAGGGAACATTCGTCCGATACCCAGACCTGAAGTTCGTGATCCAGGAGATGGGCTATGCATGGCTCCCTTCCTGGATGTGGCGGATGGACAAGGAATGGAAGTCACTGCGAACCGAAGCACCGTGGCTAGAGCGGCCACCGAGCGAGTACATGCTCGAGCACGTGCGGTTCACGAGCCAACCCATCGAGGAACCGCCGAAGCGTGAGTACCACCAACAGATCCTCGAGATGATGCACGGCCGAGACGTCCTGATGTTCTCGACCGATTATCCCCACTGGGATTTCGACGACCCGAGGCATTGCTTC
>WHSP01000046.1 GCA_009380025.1 Gemmatimonas sp.
TCACTCGCGGCTCGTCGCGCGCCTTGACCTGCACGATTTCTCTTCGGCCTTCGTGGAAGCCTGATTACCAACAGCCTTCTAGACGCCCGTGGGTCCGCCGAGGGGCTCCTCGTCCTGGTCGGGTGCTTTGGGCTCCGGCTCTGCCTCGTCGGAGTGGGCGCCTGCAGCAGCGGCCTCGGCGGTGGCCGGATCCGTGTCCACCTCGCCCTCCGGCGCTGCCGCGCTGCGGGCGGCCCGCTGTTCGAGCTCCTGCCGGACCTCCTCGAGCTTGGTCTGCATGCGCCGGAGGAGGGAGTCCATCCTGGGTTGGACGTCGGCGAGGAAGGCGTCGACGCGAGGCTGTGCGTCGCGAGCCTTCGCTTTCACCTTCGGCTTGACGTCGGCGACCGCCGAATCGACCGTGGCCTCGAGCTCGTCGAGTGCCTTTCTGACCTTCGGCTTGAGGTCGTCGAAGGCGCGCTCGAGCCTGGACTGAAGCTCCTCGAAGGCCTCGCGCCGCCCGCCGCCGCCCGTTCCGCTTTCATTCTCATTCTCGTTCTCGTTCGTCATCGCAATCTCCTCATGATCGGGTCGTGACCGGCGCTGCCGGTCCCTGGACAATCGTACGCCGAGCGTACCGGGGCGGTTTCATCCGAGCGGCCGATAACCCGGGTGGGACTCAGGCGGGCATCGGCGTGGCGGGCTCCTGTCGGGTGAACTGTTCCATCCCGGTGCCGAGGAGTAGGGTGCCGGCGACGAGGATCGCGCCCGTCCAGAAGGGGATGCCGACGCCGAGGTTGTCGTAGGCCCAGCCGGCCCAGAGGGGGCCGAGGACGCGGGCGAGCCCGCCGAACGTCTGTTGGACGCCCATGTAGAGGCCGCGCTCGTGGCGGCTGACGACCTTCGAGAAAAGGGCGGTGATGCAGGGGAAGGTGAAGGCCGTGCCGAGGGGGACGAGGGCGACGGCGACTGCGAGGGTGAAGTATTCATGGGTGAGTGGGATGAGGGTGAGGCCGGCGGCAAGGAGGACGATACCGAGGCGGGAGAGGCGGACCTCGCCGAGGCGATCGACCAGGGGTCCCAGGATCGCGGCTCGGGTGAGGACCGAGATCGCGCCGATGTACATGAAGAAGTAGCCGATCGACTCCTCGGTGACATCGAAGCGAAAGGCGAGGAAGAGGGCGAGGACCGTGGTCATGCCCTGGAAGGCGCCCATGGCGAGGGCGTAGATCCAGATGAGGCGGGAGGCGGGGTCGCCGGAGTTGGCGACGACGCCGAGGACCGCCTCGCGGGACCTCCGGATCTTGACCCCCTCCGCCCGGGCCGCGGCGGTGTCGTGGGACTCGCGGAGGAAGCGCCAGGCGAAGAGCATGTTGAGGAGGCAGAGTGCGGCGGCGCAGAGGCCGGGCACCTCGCGCCCGAAGGTATAGGTGAGCGAGCCGAGTACGGGCCCGATGGCGACGCCGAGGTTGGTGGCGGCCGAGATCCAGCCGAGGCTCCGGGCGCGGTTCTCGGGCTCCGTCGTGTCGGCGACGTACGCCTGGATGACGCCCGTGGTGCCCCCGCCGGCGCCCTGGACGAGGCGGGAGAGGAGCAGGGCGAGGATCGACCCGGCGTAGCTGAAGATGACGTAGGCGACGGCGGCGAAGCCGAGGCCGATGAGGAGGGCGGGTCGGCGGCCGTAGCGGTCGGAGACGCGGCCCCAGAGGGGGGCGCTGAGGAGCTGGGCGACTGCGTACGAGGAGACCAGAACCCCCACGATCATGCCGGCACCCCCGAGCTCGACGGCGTAGAACGGGAGGAGTGGGATCACCATAAGGAGACCCACCATGTCCACGAACGCCGTGATCATCAGGACGAGGAGCTTGCCCAGCCTACCCCCGGGGTGCCGAACGTGCGGAGTTTCTGCCGAAGCGAATCGCCCAATCTAAACTCGAAGAGACCGCCGGCCACCCCGTGGTGCGCTTGTCACCACCCCGGCAAGGGCGCAGATTGCCCCACCCGCGCCCACCTTCACACGGCTCGAACGCTCGGTCAGCGAGGCCACGAACCCGATGACACGCGACGAACGCATCCGCGAGCTGCTCCGGCGCGATGTCGATCTGGCGGAATACGCAGAAATCCGCGAGCTGTGGACGCGTCACTCGATCGCTGAGGACGCGCGGGACCTGCCCGGCCTGATCTCGACGCTGACGGAGGACTGCGTCTACCAGGTGTTCCCGGGTGGGTATCGCTGGACGGGTCACGAGGGTGCGGCCCGGGCTCCCGCCGCGATCGCCACTTTGGGGCGAGGGCCGGGACGTGCACCTGCGGCGCGACGTCGCTGAAGCCATGAGACGCCGCGATTCGGGGCATCGCACGTGCTGGTGTGGCTCGCCCGTTCGAAGGGGTGCGCCGGTCCTCCGGTGGAACGACCGGCGTCGGTGCTTCCACGACACCTCGTATCCTGCGACTACCGCGAGACGACCTTCGATGAGAGCAACGGCCCGATCCCTCGGCGGATCCCCTGAGCCGTCCCCCGTCCCCAACTCAGCGGACACGGGGGAGATCGCCCTCGTGATGACGGGCGGCGGCGCCCGGGGCGCCTACCAGATCGGGCTGCTCCGCTTTCTCGCGCGACGGTACCCCGACCTCCGGTTCCGCATCCTAGCGGGCGTCTCGGCAGGGGCCGTCAACGCCGTTCACCTGGCGCAGCACCACGGCAGCTTCAGCCAGGCGGTGGACGAGCTGACGGCCCTCTGGCAGGAGCTGGTGCCCGAGACGGTCTTCCGGATCGAGTCGCACTCGCTGATGTGGAACGTCGTCCGGTCGGGGCTCCATCTCGTCACGGGGGGCAAGACGGCGCCGCGGATCAAGGCGATGGTCGACACCGAGCCGCTCGCCGAGCTCCTCATGGAAGCGATGGCCCCGATCAACGGGGAGCTGACGGGGATCCAGTACAACCTCGACCGGGGGGTCCTCAGCGCGGTCGCGATCAGCGCGACCAGCTATACGACCGGGCAGTCGGTCACCTGGGTCCAGGGCCGCGACATCGAGACATGGGAGCGGCCCAACCGACGGGCGATCAAGACGAAGATCGGCGTTCCCCACGTCATGGCCTCCTCCGCGCTGCCCGTCTTCTTCCCGGCCATCCAGGTCGGGCAGGCGTGGTACGGCGACGGCGGCATGCGGCTGAGCGCCCCACTCTCCCCGGCGCTGCACCTCGGGGCGCACAAGATCCTGGCGGTTTCGAACCGCTACGTCCGCACGAAGGCGGAGGCGGGTCGGGTCGAGGTCGTCGGCTACCCGCCGCCGGCGCAGGTGCTCGGTGTCCTCTACAACGCCGTCTTCCTCGATCTGATCGACCAGGACGCTCTGCGGCTGGATCGCATGAACACCATCCTCCGCAGGCTGCCGGAGCAGGAGCGCGACGGGATGCGGGTGGTGGAGCTCATCGTTCTACGTCCCTCGCGGGACCTCGGCCGCCTTGCCCGCTACTACGAGCCCCGCCTTCCCGGCACCTTCCGCTTCCTCACCCGCGGCTGGGGGACCCGGCTGACCACCAGCCCCGACATCCTCAGCATGCTGATGTTCCAGCCCGACTACATCCGCAGCCTCATCGAGCTCGGCGAGGCCGATGCCGAGGCGCGCGCACGGGAGATCGACGCCTTCTTCCAGGCATAGCCTGGTAGGCGTGGGGGACGGCGTCTCACGCGGCAAACCCGTAGTCCTGGAGGGTTGTCCCAACGATATGTCTGACCAATACTTACGAAGGTGGTGACTCGAATGGTGGGCATGTTTCTCGCAACTTCGGGCACGAGGCTCCAACCGGGAAAATCGAGATGGCACGTTACGAGAGCGAGTTCGACGGGATGCCCGCGCTGTTCACGCAGCCGCGCGGGCTGGATCCGAACTTCCGGGGCGGATACGGTGGGATGCGCATGAGGGACGTCTGGGGGAGGGCGGCGTACGGAGACTATCGCCTGAGGCACCAGTACGAGCTCGAAACGGAGGGTGGGTACTGCGGAATCCACCGTGGTCTCGGCGGTCCGCGGACCCGGACCCCGCGCGCGTGGGAGGAGAGTGGCGGCCTGGTCGACCCGCGCGTGCGGCGCGCGATCGAGGAGTTCGACGCTCGGGGCCCGCGGTACGCCGGACCTCCCCGCCAACGGCGGGCCCGATACGACATGGATATCAGCACCCCGACGCGCGGACGCCCACACGCCGGCTACGAGCCCCGGTACACGAACCGGGGCGTCACCCCGGGCGGCTACGGCGTGGGGTGGGCGTACGGAGCGATGCCGGGCTCGCGCTGAGCCACCGCCGAACCGGTCCTCGACTCGAAGATCTCACGCAGAGACGCGAAGCAGCACCGGGTGACCGGTCGCCGCCCGGGTGTTAGCTTTTCGGTATGGCACCTCACCGTCCGGAGATCGACGAGGGTACCCTCACGAAGGCGCGGCCAAAGGCTCGGCAGCCGCGGCTCTACAAGGTCCTCCTCCACAATGACGACTTCACTACAATGCAGTTCGTGGTGGAGATCCTCGTCCGGCACTTCCACAAGAACGAGACTCAAGCGACGCGGATTATGCTGGAGGTTCACAAGAACGGGATCGGCCTGGCGGGGATCTATCCGCGGGACCAGGCCGAGACGAAGGTCGCGCAGGTCACGGCTGAGGCGGAGGAAGAGGGGTTTCCGCTGCTCGTGACGATGGAACCGGAGCCGTCCGGATGAGCGAGCCCGTCCTGCGGCCGGAGGTGGAGCTGTCGATCCAGCTCGCCCTCTTCGAGGCGGCTCGGAGGCGTCACGAGCTCGCCGGCTTGGAGCACCTCCTCTACGCCCTGTTGCACGACGATGGGACCCGGGAGGAGTTGCGCCGCTGCGGTGCCGAGGTTTCGATACTGGTCGAGCGGGTCGGCAACTTCCTGAACGATGAGCTCGACCCGGTACCGGGCGACGAATCGGTCAATCCCCTGCCGACGCTGGCGTTCCAGCGGGTGGTCCGGGAGGCGGTTGTGCAGGTGATGCGGGCGGGGCGAACGGAGGTCTCGGGCCTGCACCTGGTGGCCGGGCTCTGGGGCGAGCCGGACGCGTTCGCCACTCACTTCCTCGAGGAGTTGGGGCTGACGAAGCTCGCCGTGTTGAAGCACCTCTCCCACGGTCCGCCGACGGAGCAGGTCGCCGAACCGGAGGAGGCCGAGCTCGCGACGGCGACAGAGGACGAGCCCCGGCCCGAGGAGGCGAAGGGCGGGGCGTTGGCGCGCTTCACGACCGCCCTCCACGAGCTGGCGGCGGAAGGCCGGCTCGATCCGCTCATTGGGCGGGAGCAGGAGATCGGCCGGGCAATCCAGGTCCTCTCGCGGCGGCGGAAGAACAATCCGGTGTTCGTCGGGGAGCCGGGCGTCGGGAAGACGGCGCTGGTCGAGGGTCTCGCTTGGAGGGTGCACAGTGGGGAGGTGCCGGCGCCACTCCGGGACGCGGAGATCTTCGCCCTGGACATGGGGTCGTTGCTCGCCGGGACGCGGTACCGGGGCGACTTCGAGGAGCGTCTGAAGGCGGTAATCGGTGAGCTCCGCGAGCGACCCGGGGCGATCCTCTTCATCGACGAGATCCACACCGTGGTCGGCGCCGGCCGCACGCAGGACGGCAACGTCGACGCCTCGAACCTTCTCAAGCCGGCGCTGGTCAACGGCGACCTCCGCTGCGTCGGGGCGTCCACCTGGGAGGAGTACCGCGCGTTCGAGCGGGACCGCGCGCTCGCCCGCCGCTTCCAGGCGATCGAGGTGCTCGAGCCGTCGGTCGAGGAGACGATTGAGATCCTGGGCGGCCTCCGCGAGCGGTACGAATCGTTCCATCGGGTCGGCTATACCGACGAGGCGCTACGCGGGGCGGCGGAACTCTCCCATCGCTGGCTGCATGACAAGCGGCTGCCCGACAAGGCGATCGACTTGCTGGACGAGGCCGGGGCCGCGGCGCGGCTCGCCTCGGAGCCGGATGAGGTCGCCGTGGTCGACATCGACGCGATCGAGGCGACTCTCGCGACCCTCGCCCGTATCCCGCCCGCGAGCGCAAGTACTGACGACAAGGAACGGCTCCGCAACCTCGAGCCCGAGCTCGAGAAACGCGTCTTCGGCCAGGACGAGGCGATCGAGCAGCTTGCCGCCTCGATCCGGCTCTCGCGCGCGGGGCTCCGAGATCCCCGCAAGCCGATCGGCTCCTTCCTCTTCACCGGCCCGACGGGCGTCGGGAAGACGGAAGTCGCGCGCAGCCTCGCGGAGGTTCTCGGCGTCGAGCTGATCCGCTTCGACATGTCAGAGTACGTCGAGCGACACACGGTAGCGCGACTGATCGGCGCACCCCCCGGCTATGTCGGGTTCGATCAGCCGGGCCTCCTCACCGAAGCCGTCAACCGCACGCCCCACGCGGTCCTGCTCCTCGACGAGATCGAGAAGGCCCACCCGGACATCTACAACCTCCTCCTCCAGGTGATGGACTACGGGCGCCTGACCGACCACAACGGCCGGCACGCCGACTTCCGCAACGTGATCCTCATCATGACGAGCAACGTCGGAGCGGACGCGTTGAGCCGCACTCCGCCCGGCTTCGGACGGCGCGATTCGGCCGGGGAGGACGAGCGGGCCTGGAAGCAGACCTTCGCACCCGAGTTCCGGAATCGCCTCGACGCCCGGATCTCCTTCGCTCCGCTGACGCTCGAGGTCATGGAGCGGATCGTCGAACGCGCCCTCGACGAGCTCGCCACCCTCCTGTCGACCCGATCGATCGAACTCTCGGTGAGCCCGGAGGCGCGACGCTGGCTCGCGGAGGACGCCCTCGACAGGGACGACGGAGCAAGGCCGCTCGCTCGCCTGATCCAGGAGCGGATTCGGCGCCCCATCGGCGATGAGATGTTATTCGGGGCCCTACAGGAAGGTGGGGCAGCGCGCGTGGACCTGGCGAATGATGAGCTTCGAGTCGAGTATGCTCGTTGAGCTGGCAGCTTCGTCCTCAGATCTGCCTCCGCTCACTCCGAGGCTCCGCGAGAGCCCCCGTCATCGGAAGGGTGGCCTCACTCGGGAGCGCGGACGAAGGCGGCGCGCGATTTGAACGGGCGGAAGCAGGGCACGCCGCACCCGCTGCCCGCCGCCGCGGATCGGGACGGAATCCAAGAGAGAAACGGTCCCGGCTCGAGAGGAGCGGGACCGCTTTGCGAGTGGTTCCTGGCGCCGACCGGGCGCTTCAGCGGGCCGGAATCTCAAGGATCTGACCGGGGAGGATCCGGGAGCCTCGGAGGTCGTTGGCTTCCTGCAGCCGATCGACGGAGACGTCGTTCTGGCGGGCGATGGTCCAGAGCGAATCGCCGCGGCGCACCTGGTAGGTTCGGGCCTCTCCGCCTCCGCCGGCATCCGAGGCGACCTGGGCGTTACCGGGAATCCGCAGGGTCTGACCTGCCCGAATCCGGGGGCCGCTCACGCCGTTCGCCGCTTGGAGGCTGGCGACGGTCACGCCGTTCCGGCGGGCGATCTCCCAGAGCGAATCGCCGGGGCGTACCCGGTAGGTTCGATCCGGAGGAGCTTCGCTCGACGCGCTGGGTGAGGCCGCGGTGGTCGCGAGGAGAGGGGTCGGAGTCGGCGCCGGCTCAGCGTCGCCCGGGATGCGGAGGGATTGACCGGCCTCGATCTCCGAACCCAGCAGGTTGTTCTCCGCCCGGAGGGCGGCGACGGACACCTCGTTCTGGCGGGCGATTTCCCAGAGCGAATCGCCCCGTCGCACGCGATACGCCCCGGCCTCGCCTCCCCCGCTCGACATACGGCTCGGACTCGGAGCGGTGGCGACCTGAACCTGGCCGTCGGTCCGCCTCGAGACGTACTGCCTGTACTGGCTGGGGAAGACGGCGACGTGGAAGTGGGGCGGGTTGCGCTCCTCGACCGCGTCCAAAACGCCACCGGCCTCGAGCGAGAGAAGGGTGCTCCGGAGCCAGCGCAAGCAGCGCGAGCTCCGCGGCTTACGGAGATCAACGGCCATCCCCGTGGGATGGACGGAGTTGGAGACGCCGTTGCGGAGCCGCATCGAGGTGGGGCGGATGGCGCTCGTCACCACCATCGGCTCGCCACACGCGGCTCGGTACTGAGAAGCGAGCCTCGCGACGAAGACGTGGGTCGACGGGACGACGTACGGATAGCTCACGTCGTGGAGGGTGTAATTCGCATTCCCCTCGAGGCGCATGAGCCCGCCGTCCTGATAGGCGTTACGAATTGCGCTGGCGCTCTCGGCGAAGCGTAGATCCTGGCTGCGTGCCTGGCGGTACATCCGATCCACCGATCCTGGAGAACCGCGCAAGGTCTGGGCGACGCCGGTGGTGGATACGATCAGTAGCAGCGCGAGGGCCGCTGCGCAGGACCTTCTCTTCCCGTTCATCAGCCGATCCTTCGGAAACGATGCTCGACGTGCTGCGAGGCGCTTGGGTCGAACACGAGCGTGAAACGATGGCGCCACGATGGCGACAGGTCTCGGTGGGCGCAACTGTTTTCCCGGCGACGAGGGAGCCTCGATTTCACTCGACGCCGCATGGCAGCCCGTCGCCGAACAACGGCCCGGAGAACCCATCAACCTGGGCGCGGCTTTCCTTCCACGATTGGCAGCAACCATGCCGACCTGCGTTCAGCCGACCAGCTTCCGCGAATCTGTAACGTCAGTCTTTTCCGTATAGTCGTCGGTAGACCGATTCGTTCCGAAGCACGATCTTGACGTAGTGCCTCGTCTCGTCGAAGGGGATGGCCTCTCGGAAGCGGTCAGTGTCGCGACCGTAGTTGAACTGGCGGCGCCAGCGGTCGGCGCGGCCGGGTCCGGCGTTGTAGCCGGCGAGGGCGAGGTCCTCGGCGCCGTTATAGCGGCGGAGGAGGTCGCGGATGTAGCGCGTGCCCATCCGTAGGTTGACCTCCGGGATCTCGAGGAGGCTCTGCTGGTAGTCGGTGATCCCGACGGCCGAAGCGAGCCATCGGCCGGTTGACGGCATGATCTGCCCGAGCCCGGTGGCCCCGACCCGCGACTTGACGGCTGCCTGGAAGGCCGACTCCTGCCGGACGAGCGCCGCGTAGAAGATCGGGTCGATATCCGCCCGCTGCGCTTCGGCGACGATTGCCTCCTGGTAGAGGAAGGGGAATACGACTCGGAGCAGACGCTCGTCCCACTCGCCGTTGCGCTCGCTCAAGAGCTGGCGGCCGAGGCGAATGCCTTCGACGGGGCGAAACCGGTCCCGCATCCCTTCCGCCAGGACGAGCCGGGCGAGGGGCTGACGCTCGAAGGAGCGGAGAGCCGACTCATACTCCGCTTCCCACGCCTCCTCCAGCCCGAGCTCGTCGAGCTGGTCGAGCCGACGCAGGACGGCCGCGGCCTCGGCTGGCTCCGACGCGAGCCCGACCCACGGCTCGGGTTCGGCGAGAACGTCGTCCAACGAGTTCACCCCCAGTTTCTCGGCCGCGCGAACCGCGTAGTACGAGACCGGATCTGCCGACATCGCGGCCTGATACATCGGTCGTGCTCGCGCCGCGCGGCCGGCGGTCTCGTGGAGCCGCCCGACTTCGTATGCCACGTCGGAGGTCGGCTCCCCTCGCGGGTAACGCGCCACGTACTGCTCCCAGGCGCGGATCGCACCGGCGGTGTCGTCGAGGCGCAGGCTGCGGTCCCCAACGCGGAAGAGGGCCTCGCGGGCGTTCGGCGAGCTGGGGATCGCGGCCGCTCGCCGATAGTACGCCAACCCCGACTCCCTCGTCGACGCGGCGTCACCCAGGTAGAAGAGCGCCGAGCCGGCCGCCGCCGTACCGGCATGGTCCTCGGCGATCCCCCGGTACTCCTCGAGCGCCTTCTGCCGGTTACGAGATCCGCCCCTGCGGTGGAGCGAGCGGGCCGCTCCGAGGACGGCGCTCGCCTTCGCCTCCGGATCCGTCAATACCTCGTCCGCTCGCTCGTACTCGGACCGCGCGCCGCCGTAGTCGCTCTCCTCGAAGAGCAGATCCGCCAAGTGCAGCACCTGCTCCGGTGTCGAAGAGTCGCCCAGCTCGAATGTCCGCCGAAGCGATCGCGCGGCAAGCCCGGGTCGGGACCCGGCCTCGTACGCGCTCGCCCGGGCCAGCTCTTCGCCCGCCGTCAACCCGTCCAGCTCACCGAGCTCGGCCGCCGCGTCCCGACGGATCGTGGCGGGAGCCCGTGTGTCCTCCGCAACGACACGGAGCAGCTCCCGCCCGACCTCGGGTCTCATTGACCGTAGCAACAGTCGCGCACGATCGAGCTGAAGCTGGCCCGCCTCCGCGTACGCGCCCTCGGCGCTGAGCACGCGGGCTTCCCAGTCCAGCCGATCGATCGCTCGTTCCGTCTCGGCCGCCGTGATCCACCCCGACGCCTCGAGCTCTAGCCTCCGCAGCCTGGCCGCTGCCGACCCGCCGGTCTGGCGGCTCGCCACCGACGTGGCCATCGGATCGCCTGCCTCGACGAGCTGCTCGACCTGCTTCACTCGCAGCCAATCCGCGACCTCGGGGACACCCGCCGCGGCCGCTTCGAAGAACAACGCCGCCGTCACGTGATCACCCCGCTCCGCCAGCAGGCCCCCGAGGCGCGCACTCGCTATCCCCCTCTCGGGGGCGTTCGGAATCGCGAGGTACGAACGGTAGCCACGGATCGCCGCCGTTTCGTCGCCCAGTTCCTGCTCCGCGCGGGCGAGCAGGAGGGCGCCCTCGCCCCCGGCAAACTCCGAGACCCACGGCCTCTCGGCCAGCAGCGCCCGCACCTCGGACCAACCGCCCCACTCGAATGCCGCTTCCGCCGCCAGCAGGTTCACGGTCTGGCCTGCCTGACCATCCAGATCGATGTGCTTGCGCAACGTCTGCCACGCAGCGTATGGCAACCCTGCATCGAGCTGACGCTGCCCCTCTAACGCCGCGAGCACCGCTTCCGTTCGCGGCAACGCACGCACCGCGTCCAGCTCGGTGAGGCTCTCGAGGTCGTCGAGCAGGGGCGTCCGCCAACCCCATTCCGCCGAGAGAAGAGGACCGGCAATCATCGCCACGGCCAGCACTGCTGCCGGTATCCCGACGGCGAGCATCGTACGCGCCTTCTCACTGATTCGGAGCATGGGCATTTCAAGTCGTATCCCGGCGAGCCTCGGCGGCGCCGCGCAATCGACAATTCACCACCAGAAGCGATCGCCCCGGGAGACGATCGCCAGGCACTTCGATAAGAAATTCAGGGCAACTGAGGGGCCACGAGAGTGGCGTCGCGCCCGGTGTGCTTCCTGCCACCGCGGGGTAGGGACTGTCGGAGAACCGTTCGACGCGATAAGGATAACGTGCGGACCGGTTTTGCACCAACCCCTGACTCCCTCGGTACAACCCGAACGGGTTGACCGATGTTCCATCCACAGCTACATTTTTTGCCGTTAGGACGCCCCATTCCCGCGTAGCTCAGTTGGTTAGAGCATCTGACTGTTAATCAGAGGGTCGTAGGTTCGAGTCCTACCGCGGGAGCTCTGTAAGTGGAAGCCCTAGCTGCGTTTGAGCGGCTGGGGCTTTTTCGTTTCGGCGTGGGGTGGGATAAGTCTGGGATAGGTTTGGGTTCTGGGATGATTCTTCGGCTCCGGCTTGGTCGTTCTCCGTTAGCCCCCGATCGTCGCTTTCCGTGAGCGTCCGCAGGTGGCGGCGCATCTTCCTGCGGGCCTTGGCGGCCCGGGCAGCCACTCGCTCGTTCTTCGGATCCTGGTAGATCCGCTCCCGGGTGGTGCTCTCCGTGTGGCCGCTCAGCCGATTGAGCACCCGTGAGTCGTGCTCGAACTCGGGCGCGAGGTCGGTGGCCTGACGGCGTAATCCGTAGAGCGCCCGCCCCGGCTGGTGCGGTACGGCGGCCACATCTTCGACGTACCGGAACATGTCCCGGATCGCCGTCGGGTTGAGCGGCTGGACCTGACACTGATCGACCGACGCCTTTCCCTTCCGGAGCTTCCCGGCCGGGAAGAGGTGGTACTCCTGGATCTCGCCGCGACGGTGCGCCGCCTCCGCCTCGGCCAGGTAGCCGGTTGCCAACACCTCATTAACCAGCGCGCGCAGCTCGGGGTGGAGATCGACCGTCTCTCCGTGCTTCTTCCCGGCGCCGTGGATCACGAAACGTCCGAGCCCGTATCCACCGACCGGATCCAGGGTCAGATCCGAGCGCTTGGCCTTGACCGCCTGCCCAACCCGGAGCTCGGCCGCGAGCTCGAGGAGCAGCCGCAGCCGCGGATCGCCCTCCGGTAGCGCGGCGAAGATCCTGGAGACCTCCTCCGGCGAGTGCCTTGGTCGATTCGGCTCGACGCGGCTACCGGTGAGCGCGAACCACTCCTCCTTCAGCTTGGTCTTCCATCCTCGCCTCGGAAGCGCCGCCCATACGGGGATGAACTGCTCCTGCCGCAGCCATGCGGCGATCGCGTAGAGCGCGGCGCACCCATACTCCACCCCTCGCGCGCCTCCGCCGTTCTCGCTCTCCCTCGCCAGATGCCGGATCAGGTACTGCAGATTCCCCGGCGTCAGCTCGGCCCAGGTGAAGCTCGGGCCGAGGATCATTGCCGCTTCATCCGCCAGCCGCCGGCAAAGCTTGGCGTGGTCCGTCTCGACCGGGTACATGCCCCGGTTCGGATCGAACGCCTTCGCGATTCCCTCGGCGAGGTTGAGCGGCTTCGGCTCGGCCGGCATGACCGGCTCCTTCGCCAGCCGAAGAGCGAGCTCCCTCGCCTGCTTTCTCCCACGCACGCGGTCGCGATGCCCGAGACTCCGCTTCCGCTGCTTACCCGTTTTGTCAATCCAGAGCAGGTAGAGGATGCCTCCCGGCTCCCGCTCCGCCACACGCATGGTGGCGCCGTACACACCGAACGACTCCGACCAACACTTCTTCTTCGTTCTGGACATCATCAGTCTCCGTATTTGGAGGTGGTGATGTCCCGGAAGAGCCTGTCCGAAACATAGCCGATTTCCGGGTCCTCCGCACCGCCGGCGAGCTGTCGCGCTGGCTTGATGGGGAGGTCTTTTCGGCAGATCAGGGGCCGGGCTTTGCGGCCAGCGTTGGGGAGCTTGCCTTCGCGGATCAGGCGGCCGAGGTGGTCAGCGGTGTAGCGGGATTCTTCGGCCGCACGGTGGAGGGGGAGGAGCTCGTCCTCGGCGGCGCGGAGGAGGCCCCAGAGCTCGTCGGCGCAGTACTCGAGGATGCGCGCCTGCGCCTCGGCGCCGAAGCGGCGCTGCTGGGCGGCTAGGGCGCGCCAGTCGTCGGGGAGGTGGGCGAGGAGGGTTGGCATCTGTGGGTGCAGGTGCGTGGTATCCTCAGGAATTCGTAGGCCCTGAACGAGGCGCGGCCTCTATATTAGGTACTTCGGAATGGGTCCAATCGTTCTGTCGGGAAGGCGGGGAGAGCGGGCGCGAGGAAGGCGGCCCGGAAGGCGATGTGAGTCTTGGGAGGCTACGGAGAGCGGATCGTGCTTCTACATCCAACTTTCTGCGCCGATCTTGATTGACGGTAGATTCGGCGAGAGTAGAACCTCCGGTTTCCCGTCTACGTGCCCGTTGAGGGGGCATTCCTGGGTGCTAGTCCCCGCTATGCAGCGGTGAATCGTCCGACCTGCCTCACGTGGGATGTATGACCGACATCGAACATCTGGAGCTCCAGTTCGGCGACAGCGCTGAGGACCGCTGCCGCCGGGAACGCGGGGATCGCCTGCGGCAGGCAGGCATCCGGCCCGCCCGCAATCCCGACGCCTTGGCGCGCACGGACCGGAAGAGCGTGAAGCCGTATCCCAGGTGGCTCCTTCATTTTGCCCCCTGAAGTCCGGCAGGCTCTTCCGGAATGTCGAGCAATTACGCCACTTTGCCGGTACTTCCCGGCCCTTCGCCACCGCATGGGGTTCAGGGGGTTGCGGGTTCAAATCCCGCCGTCCCAATTGATGTAAGTGATTTTACAACAATAAGTTGATCGAGAGAGCCCGTCGAGTCCAGCGACGGGCTCTTTGTTTGGGTACTCACCGGGTACTCACGCGGAACGCGATCGCTCCAAGGACAATGGCACTCCGGTTCCGGCATTGTTGCCATCCGACAAACCTCTGGTTATCTTGTTTGTCGGAACACGACAAACCGCGAGGACCCACATGGTACCGCTACCACCCAACGACATTCTGCGCGGAACGCTCGACCTCCTCATCCTCAAGGCGCTCTCCCTCGAGCCGATGCACGGATGGGCGATCGGTCGGCGCCTGGAGCAGATGTCCGGTGCGACGATGCGAGTGGGCCAAGGCTCACTCTACCCCGCCATCCAGCGCCTCGTGGAGAAGGGTTGGATCGAGAGCGATTGGCGGCCGAATGAACAGAACCGCAAGGTCAAGTACTACATGCTGACGCCGTCCGGGCAGCGGGCGCTTGGCGAAGAAGCAGCTAGCTGGCAGCGCTACGTCGACATGGTGCATGTAATGTTGCACACCACCTGATGCGCGGCGCCGGTATACGCTGGATCACACTCTGGCGCAACCGCCTACGGGCGGTTCTGAACCGGGACGCTGTTGAGAGCGAGCTCGACGATGAGCTGGCGTACCATCTTGAGCTGGAGATCGAGGAAAATCTCCGCTCGGGGATGCCCCTTGCCGAGGCCAGGCGTCAGGCAAGGATCGCCTTCGGCGGAATGGAGAAGCACAAGGAAGGCGTCCGCGACGCACGAACATTCGGCTGGCTGACCGGCGCCGCCCTGGACCTGAAGCTTGCCTGGCGCCTGCTAATCAAATCGCCTGGGATGACGGTCGTAGGTGGCCTGGGCATCGCGGTCGCTGTGGCCATCGGGACCCTCTTCTTCAGCGTGCAGGACATGATCCTTCACTCGACCCTTCCGTTCGAGGAGGGGGAGCGGGTGGTCGCGCTGGAGGTTCACGCGGACACCGGACTTGAGCGCCGGATCCTGTACGAGTTCGCTCTCTGGCGCCAGGAACTGACGTCGGTGGAGGAAATTGGCGCGTGGCGCCCGGCCACTCGCACCCTTGTCGTAGCCGGCGGCGGCGCCGGGCCTGTGCAGATGGTGGAGATGAGCGCGTCGGGCTTCCGGCTAGCGCGGCTTCCCGCACGGCTGGGGCGCACAGTTCTTGAGGAGGACGAGCTCGGGGGAGCGCCGGCCGGCGCCGTAATCAGCAGCGGTGTTTGGCGCACCTACTTCAGCGGCGATCCGGACGTCGTAGGACGAGAGATCCGACTCGGTACCGTACCATATACCGTCGTCGGGGTGATGCCGCAGGGGTTCGCCTTTCCTGTAAACCACGAGCTTTGGGTTCCGCTGCGCACGGACCGAACACCAGCCGCACCCCGAGCGGGCCCGTTGGTCTCCGTTTTCGGTCGCTTGGCGCCGGGAGCCACTATGGAGTCGGCCGCCGCCGAGCTTGCGACGCTCGGCCAGCGGATGACAGCCGCCTATGCCGGTACCCATGCGCGCCTCCGCCCGCGCCTCCTGCCGTACACGAAGCAGGGCCTAGACGCTCGGGTAACAATCGTATTCGGCGTCGCACAGACACTCACGATCCTCCTCCTTGTAGTTATCTGCGTGAACATCGCAGTCCTGGTGCATGCCCGGACGACAGCGCGCACAGGTGAGATCGCCGTGCGTAGCGCTCTTGGCGCGAGCCGGCTCCGCATTATCGGGCAGCTGTTTGCCGAGGCGCTCGCGCTCACGCTGGGAGCAGCCCTTGCCGGTTTAGCGATCGCGGCTGTGGTTCTCGAAGTGGCGGCGAACGCCCTGGAGGAGCAGGGGCCGCTGAGCTTCTGGATGCAGCTCGGGCTCTCCCCTGCTGCGGTGCTCTACGCGCTGGCGCTCGCCGTGGCTGGTGCGGCGATCGTGGGCGTCATACCCGCCCTGAAGGCAACTGGGCGCCAGCTGCGGTCAGGGATCGACGGATCAGGCCGCACCGCGGGGCTGCGCCTCGGGCGGATCTGGACGGTGCAGATCGTCGTGCAGGTGGCTATCGCGAGCGCCATCTTCCCCGCCGCCACGTTCGGAGCTTGGGAGTTTTTCCAGTCCGGACTAACCCGCCCGCAATTCCCAGCGGCGGAGTTCCTGACGGGGCGGCTGGACATGGAGACTGAGGCCGCCGGGAACGAGGGGGGCCGGGCCGCCGAAGTCGAACGCGCTGCTCGATTCGACGACCGTGTCCGCGAGCTGACGACCCGCCTCGAGGCGGATCCCTCCGTGGCTCATGTAACATTCGCGAAGCAATCCGTGGGAAACTCCCTACCCGGCACGGTCGTAATCGAGGACCTCCCGCGCGCACCAGACGAGCCCAGGACAAGCGCCGTTCGGGCGCTCGAGGTCGACCTCGACGTCTTCGAAGGCTTCGGCATCCCCGTGCTCGAAGGCCAGGGCTTCCGTCCGGGTGATCTGGCGGAGGGAGCGACTGCTGTGGTCGTGAACCGCGCCTTCGTGGAGGACGTCCTCGGCGGCCGGAATGCTGTTGGACGTGAAATGCGCTACACCGCACCCCCCCGGCTCAGCACCGGCGTCGACACGCTGCGCAGGTACCAGATCGTCGGAGTGGTGGGTAACCAACTAGTGGTATCGGAGGACCCCCTGGGAGGCGGACGCCCACGTCTACCACCCGACTACGCCCGGCCGGCTCGGGTGGGTGAGCCTCCTCGTGCGGATGCGCGGCCGAGCGCCGGCGGAATTCGCGCCTCGGTTCCGGGAGCTCACGGCCGCCCTCGATCCCACGCTCCAGCTTCACGAGGTCCTCCCCATGGACGTCGCGCTACGGTTGAAGCAGCGCATCTACAGCTTCAGTGGGGCCGCCATCGCCACCGTCACGCTAAGCGTCGTCCTCCTCTCGGCTGCGGGTATCCACGCGCTCATGTCCTTCACGACCACGCGTCGCCGCAGGGAGATCGGCATTCGCCGCGCCCTCGGCGCCCGCCCCGCCCGGCTCCTCGCCGATATTTTCTCCCGCGCGGCGGCCCAGATCGCAGTCGGCCTCGCTGTCGGCCTTGCCGGCGCGGCCCTGATCAACCGCATCGTGGAAAACCTTATTGGAGAGCAGGCGGCGATTTTCACGTTGGCCCCCGCGGCCCTCATGGCGGTGGTAGGACTCCTCGCCGCCCTCGGGCCTGCGCGGCGCGGGCTGCGCGTTCAGCCGATGGAGGCCCTACGGACGGAGTAGGGTAGTATCTGACGTTTTCGTTGCAATCGAATCTCGTTCGCTAGCGTAACTGTTATCCCTTATTGGAGAATTTTCGATTGCCAAGTTGCTATTCGCCGTCGCTTTCGCGGTTCTTGCTGAACGTCGCTGCCGACCGCGTAGGCCCTAAGACCAGCGATGAGTAGGTCGCAGTCGAGCGGTTCAATGGACTGGTGGTTGCTGCGGACAGAAAGCCCCTGGACGAGCAGCGCCTTCAGCTTCTGCGGCGGCGGAATCGATGGTCGATTGCTCTTGCGCATAGTCGGTGATATCGATCGGGAGACGTCCTCCAAGCCCATCGACGATGCCTCGGCATTTAAGACGACGCGGCGATACCCCACGTGACGACGTTGAGCGCGAAGCGCGAATAGCCGTTTGTTCTTCGGTTCGTGGATCGCGATATCGCGATACGTATCCTGCATTCCCATATTGAGATTGTCCTCTAAATGGGTCGGATAGCTGATCCGGCTTCTGTCCGGCCCTGCGATCGGAAGCGTAGGGCCGGTCTCCGTACGCACCCCGAGCTCTCGACTAACGATTGCCGAGCGACCGCTGATCTTGGCTCGGCGATGTATCTCGTGCGAGTTTTCGTGGAGGTGGATCGAAACCCGCCGGAGCTCGTTACCGTCTACCGCACGAGCGAGGTCGACAGGTATACTGGGAGAGCGCGCCATAAAGGTCATGTACGACTCGAAGACGGATTCCCTAGCAGTCATTCTGAGGGAAGGGGTCGCCGGTTGCGGAAAGCGATGAAGACAAGCCGGGCGTCATCCTCGACTATGACGCGGATGGAACCTTCTCTCGCTGGAGATCTCGACGCCTCACGTAGGTCACGGATACGCGCGAGATCGAGAGTATCAGACCACGGAATAGCAAAAAACCCTGTCCGAGGACGCCACCTCGCGCAGGGAAGTCTATGCAGCCTGCTCGTTCAGCCCCGAAAGGTTCGGGAGTGGGCTCTGACGATTGTGTGGCGGCCTGAGCGCTGAGGGCCCCCGCTGCGGCACGCGGGGTTTAGAGCTTCCACGAGGAACCGCTGGCCGATCTCTACTCGGAAGCCTAGGGTCTTCCGAGTAGCTTCCAAGTCGTTCGCCGAGCACCCATATGGTAACTCGACGGGACCGGGTCCGGCGCGGACTCGTGACTGACCAGCAGGGGCGGTAGCGACCGTCCGTGAGCCATGCTATTGGCAACGGATCATATGGAACGCGCTTCTGCTCATATTATCGCCTGAGGATAGTATAGAGCGCATCCACCTCTCCTATTGATAGTGGTCAATAGGAGAGCCGTGTGGTCGACCTCCGTCCCGGGCCGGTCGGGCAGGTACGTGCGGCAGCCTGCGGGATATCGGGCGCTGGGGCGGCTCGAGGGGATGCAAGAGCTCGCTGCAGGATCTACTCGCGGCGGGGCGGAAGCCGTCTCGAGTGACGCGGCTTCGAAATCGGTGGGTCCATTCGTCTCCTCGCACCGCCGACTCTCACATCGGCTACCGCCATGCACTATTGCATCCATTGGCTGCCAGCGTGAGCTTGTTCACCGCGTGTGTGCCGTCGGGCAGCTGAAGCAGGTGTATCAGGCTTCTCTGGTGGAGCTGGATGCACTGTTTGGACCCAACCGCATCGTGCGTTCCGAGGAGAAGTGTAGATTATCGGGATGCCAACGTCTCGCGAACAACTTCAACACTGGCTCGACGAGCCCGAAGGTACGAACCTGGAGTTCAAGGAAGCACGTCGACGCTTCGACTTCTATAAGCTGATCGACTACTGCGTGGCGCTTGCGAACGAGGGCGGTGGCAGGATCATCCTCGGCGTCACCGATCGTCGCCCTCGCCGCATCGTGGGCACCGCGGCGTTCAACGAGCCTGGCCGGACGGAAGCGGGGCTGTACGAGAAGCTGTCTCGCCGTATCCCAGTGGAGGAGCTGCTCACCGATGAAGGGCGGGTGCTGATCATTCATGTTCCTGAGCGGCTGCCCGGCACCGCGTGGCACATCGGCGGGCGGTACCTGAAACGAGCGGGCGACGGACTAGTACCGCTCTCCGATGCCGAGCTGCGCGCGATGTTTGCGGAGACGGGACCGGACTTCTCCGCTGAGACGTGCGCGGGAGCCAGGCTCTCGGACCTGGCCGCCGAAGCAATTGCCGCCTTCCGGGAGCGCTGGGCGCGAAGAACGCGGAACGACCGGGCGCTCCGCTGGTCGGACACGGAAATTCTGACCAATGCCGAGCTGCTGGTGGATGGACGGATCACCTACGCCGCCCTCATCCTGTTCGGCACTCACGCGGCACTCGGCCGCTGGCTGCCACAGGCGGAACTCGTCTTCGAATACCGGGCGTCGGAAGCATCCGGCCCGGCGGCCGATCGAGAGGAGTACCGCGAGGGATTCTTCCTCTGGCAAGACGCCATCTGGGACAGGGTCAACCTCCGGAACGACCTGCAGAGCTACCAGGAGGGACTATTCCGGGTCGACTTGCCCACCTTCGACGAGGTATCGGTCCGGGAGGCGTTGTTGAACGCAGTCGCACACCGGGACTACCGGTTCGGCGGCTCGGTTTTCGTTCGCCAGTACCCTCATCGGCTCGAGGTGGTTAGCCCGGGAGGATTTCCCCCGGGGATCACGCCGAACAACATCCTTGATCAACAGAACCCCCGTAACCGGCGGCTTGCGGAAGCTCTCGCGAAGTGCGGACTGATTGAGCGTTCCGGGCAGGGTGTGAACCTCATGTACGAGAGCGCGATCCGGCAGGGCAAACCGCTGCCCGACTTCTCCAGGTCCTCCGCGCATGAAGTTCGGCTGAGGCTAGAGGGTACGGTTCGAAGCACCGCGTTCGTCCGGTTTATAGAGCGGCTCGGGGAGGAAACGCTTCGATCCTTCTCGACCTATCACTTCCTGACGCTCGACTATCTCCACCGCGATCAGCCACTCCCGGATTACCTTCTTGAACGGATTCCGGGACTGATCGCGGTCGGGGCCGTCGAATCGGTGGGTCGGGGCAAAGGCGTACGCTATCTCCTCTCGAAGAGGCTCTACGCCGAACTGGGGGCTCGAGGAGTCTATACCCGTAAGCGAGGCCTCGACCATGAGACGAACAAGGCTCTTCTCGAGAGGCACCTGATCACTCGTGGTAAAGATGGAGCCCCTCTGGCCGAGCTTCGACAGGTACTTCCCTCGGAATCGGAACGGGGCGTCCAGCGTCTTCTCCAGGAGCTGAAGGCACAGGATAGAGTTTCCCTACTTGGACAGCGCAGGTGGGCGCGGTGGGTCATCGCGTCAGAAGATCCCGGGAGGAAGGGATAAATGGCCCGGTTGCCCGCTAAAGCCAGCTCATCGGCACCGCTGTAAACACTCTTGGTAGGGAGGCCAGATTTCATCAGGGTTTCTAAAGCCCAAATGTGTTTACGACGGGTTTTATAGAGGGGTTTTAGAACCGGAGTCGGAGGAACGCGTGGGTGCTGCTCGTCGGAGGAGAGAGATGGGCTCAGATCGATTACATCGAGCACTTCCCAAGACTTTCCTGTATTATCTCGAGACAGATCAGACGATCATCGATTCATTGTCGGACGGTGAGGGTAAGTTAACGAGCGAGATCGCCGTGGTGATCGGACTGACGCCGCGTGCAACGCGAACGAGACTCGCTCATCTAGTCGGCGGTGGCTTGGTGCGCGTGGTTGGCACCGGACCTCAGGACCCCAGCCGCCGCTACTTCAAGACTCGATCAGTATGATGAGGGACGTGATCCCCGCACCCAATCCGGGTCAGCTCCTGATGGGACCGGCCTTCCATGAGCCCATGCGCATCGAGACGGTGCAGGCGAATGGTCCCGCGAGCTGGGTCGTCGGGCTGGTCGGAACCCGGACCGAACGGTTCCGGAGGGTCACGCTGAGCGCCGATGATTTGCGGGGCCTCACGATACTCGAAGCGCGGCACTCGTTCGCGGGCGATGGTCGCCTCCTCCGCCTCGGACTTCAGGCCTACTCCTTGGGGATCGCCTACGAGTTCGACCCCTACTTCGGGCTCTCGATCTCGCGAGTCGACCCGCTGCCGCACCAGCTCGAGGCGGTCTACGATTACCTGCTGAAGCTCCCCCGCGTGCGCTTCCTTCTCGCGGATGATGCTGGTGCGGGCAAGACCATCATGTCCGGCCTGCTCATAAGAGAGCTGGAGCTGCGGGGCCTTGCGGAGCGTATCCTCATCGTCTGCCCGTCGAATCTCGCGTTCCAATGGCAGCGCGAGCTGAAAGAGAAGTTCGACTCGACATTTCTGGTGATGAAGGGGCAGGACATCCGCGAACAGTTCGGCGTGAACCAGTGGCTCGAGCGTAATCGCGTCATCACCTCGCTGGACCTCGCCAAGCGCGCGGACGTGCTCCCGGGCCTCCGGCAGGTTCATTGGGACCTCGTCATCGTCGACGAGGCGCACCGCATGTCGGCCACGGACGAATCCCACAAGAGCCTGCGCTACAAGCTGGGCGAGCTGCTGCGCGACAGCTCGGACCACATGCTGCTCCTCACCGCGACGCCTCACAAAGGCGATCCGCGAAACTTCAGCCTCTTCCTCCAGCTCCTCGACGCGGACGCCTATGCTGACGTGAAGTCAATCCGCGAGGCCATGAACCGCCGCCGCGCGCCGTTCTATCTCCGCCGGACCAAGGAGGCGATGGTCTACTTCCCCGAGCGGCGCGCCGATGGCTCATGGGCCGCCGCGCCGATCTTCACCAAGCGCATTCCGCGCACAGTAGACTTCCAGATCGACGGGGCGGAGTTCGACCTCTACCGCGAAGTCACCCGCTTCGTGAAGCGCGAGAGCGCTCGTGCAGCCGCAGAAGGCGAGGATCCGCGGGCGCGCGCCATCGGCTTCCTCATGTCCCTCTACCAGCGCCGGTTAGCGTCGAGCACCTTCGCCATGCGCCGCTCCCTGGAAAAGCGCGCCGTCCGCCTCGAGGAAGGGCTGAAGCACGCGCAACACCTCGCGCGCCAGGCACCTCCCGAATTGCCCGATCCTGAAGAGCTGGAAGAGATGGAGGAGCAGGAACGCGAGCGGCTCGAAGCGATGCTCGAGGCGGTCACGTTGGCAGGTAACGCGGATCAGATCCGACAGGAAGTACTGGAGCTGCGGGACTTAGCGGTCCAGGCGAAGGCCGTCGAAGACGCTGGCGCTGAGGCGAAGCTTTCGGAGCTGAAAGCGCTCCTACAGAATCAAGGTTTCTTCGACCACGCCGACCAGCGGCTCCTGCTCTTCACCGAGTTCAAGGATACGCTGAATTACCTCGTAGACCGTTTGAAGTCCTGGGGGTTCCGCGTCGGGTTCATCCACGGTGGGATGAAGTCTGGATCGCGAGACGAACCGGGATCGCGGCTCTACGCCGAGCAGCAATTCCGAGAGGGTGAGATACAGGTCCTCGTCGCCACCGAGGCCGCGGGCGAGGGCATCAATCTCCAGGTCTGCAATATCCTCTTCAACTATGACATCCCCTGGAATCCCAACCGGCTGGAGCAGCGAATGGGGCGAATCCACCGCTACGGCCAGCGCAAGGACTGCCTGATCTTCAACTTCGTCGCGACGAACACCATCGAAGGAAAGGTGCTCCAGCGGCTGCTCGACAAGCTCCAGGAAATCCGCAACGCGCTGGACGACGATGCCGTCTTCAACGTGGTCGGAGAACTGTTGCCGGCGGCCCATATTGAGCGCGTGCTGCGCGAGTACTACGCCGGAAGACTCGGCGATGCTGACCTGGAAGAACGGCTGCTGCGCAACGTCGATGAGAAGCAGTTCCGCGCCATCTGCCAGAACGCTCTCGAGGGACTGGCGAGCAGAAAGCTCAACCTCCAGATGCTGATCGAGCGGCGCGCGCTGGCGCAGGAAAGACGCGTGGTTCCGGAGACCATCGCGCGTTTTCTGGGTGAGGCGGCCGATTTCGTACCCTTCGGCTTGAAGCCGGTCCCGAGCCTTCCGCACGCGTTCGACCCGGCACGGACACCTTCGGTGCTACGCCGCTACGAGAGGGACCCCGACTGGAGGCTGCCGGCACTGGCCGACCGCTACCCGCGTCTATCCACCGACCGCGACACAGCGGACACCGAGAAGCTCGAATGGGTCACGCCGGGGCATCCGCTGTTCGAAGCCATCCGCCGACATACACACGCCCAAGCGGTGGACGCTCTCGTCACGGGCGCGACCTTCCACTCGCTGCAGCACCAGCATCCGGCCCGGGTCGATTTCTATCGGACGCGTATCGTTGACGGGCTCGGGCAGGTTGTGCATGAACGGCTATTCGCGGCGGAGATCGTGGAGAGCGGAGAGCCAAGGCTGCAGGAGGCCAGTCTACTAGGCAACTTCGCTCCGGCCCAACCACCTTCAGAGCTGCCACTGGTGGCCGGACTTCCAGAAGCGACGGCGTGGCTGCACGAGCATGCCTTGGCGCCGTTCCTCGAGGAAACGCGCCAGGAGAGACTCGCCGAAGTAGATCGGGTCAGCGCCCACGTCGAGCTGTCGCTCACTGAACTGATTCAGCGTGCGGACGAGGAGATCGGACGGGTGGCCGCCGACGTCGAGAACAAACTTCCCGGCGCGGAGGGGAGGCTCGTGATGGCGGAGTCGCGTCACGCGGAGTTGCTCTCCCGGCGCGAACGCCGCCGTACCGACCTCGAGCGTCAGCGCGCCCTCACTCTCCAGGCCGTCGAACGCATCGCGAGCGTCCTGGTGCTCCCACACCCGGAGGGCGAAGCACCCGAGCTACGGCACCTTAAGCCGAACTTCGAGACCGAAGCCAGGGCCATGCGCGTCGTCATGGAACACGAGCAGGCGCAGGGTAGGCAGGTCTATGATGTCTCTGACAAGAATCTTGGCTACGACGTTACGAGCCTGGACCTGGCTTCGGGTGACCTGCGTCTGATTGAGGTAAAGGGCCTGGGCGCCGCGACCGGCACGATCCTGCTCACACCAAACGAGCGCCGTGTTGCCGAAGATCGCCGAGACTGCTACTGGCTATACATCGTCACGGATTGCAATGCCACGCCTTGCCTCCAGGAGCCTGTGCGTGACCCGGCCCGACTCGACTGGACCGAGGTAACCAAGGTGGCGCACTACTACTTATCAGTGAACGCGATGACGAAGCCGATGCAGGTTCGAGAGGCTGAGCCGGGCTATGGAGTTGATCCCAGCCCAGGCGGGTGGCCATGAGCACAGACCTCAAGTTCCGCGGTCTGCGCCTGTCGAATTGGAAGAACTTCGCGCGCATTGAAGTCGGGATTCGCGACCGTGTCTTCCTCGTGGGGCCTAATGCATCCGGAAAGTCCAACTTCCTGGATGCGCTTCGCTTCTTCAGGGACCTCGCTTCCTCCGGCGGAGGATTTCAGGAAGCGGTGTCGCGTCGAGGCGGAGTGACGGCAATCCGTTCACTAGCGGCCAGGCGTTACCCGGACATTGTCGTCCATTGTGATCTTCAACAGGCGGATGACACCCCCCTTTGGGAGTATGAGCTCGCCTTCTATCAGGACAGTCAGAGGCGCCCGCTGGTACGCAGGGAGCGCGTGCTGCGGGATGGTGCCGTACTGCTCGATCGGCCCGACTCCGAAGACAAGGCAGATCCGGCGCGGCTCACCCAAACGTATCTGGAACAGGTGAACGTGAACCGGCCATTCCGCGAAGTCGCTGAGTTCTTTTCTTCGCGTCAATCCGGTATCTGCACCTCGTGCCGCAGCTCGTCAGGGAGCCCGACCGCTCGGTAGGCAGATTGAACGACCCCTTCGGGGGCGATTTCCTCGAACAAGTCGCGAAGACGCAGGATCGAACCCGCAACGCGCGCCTTCGGCGCGTGCAGGAGGCTCTCCGCGTGGCGGTGCCGCAGCTCAAAGAGATCGAGATGTGGCGCGACGCGCGCGGTACGCCACACATTCGGGGCCGATACCAGCACTGGCGCCCGCAGGGTGCCTGGCAGACCGAGGAGCAGTTTTCGGATGGTACCTTGCGCCTCATGGGGCTTCTCTGGGTCGTGATGGAACGGGACGGGCCTCTCCTGCTTGAGGAGCCCGAGTTGTCCCTGCACCCCGAGATCGTACGGTTTCTCCCGCAAATGATTGCGCGTCTGCAACGCCGGACGGGAAGACAGATCATTCTCAGCACACATTCCTCAGACTTGTTGCGCGACGAGGGTATCGCGCTCGACGAAGTCCTTTTGCTCTATCCGGGGAAGGAAGGCACGGAGGTCAAACCCGCATCCTTCGATCGCGAAATCCGAGACTTGCTGGAAGGCGGCCTCTCGCTCTCGGACGTGGTCATGCCGAAGACCCGCCCCGAGAACGCACCGCAACTTCCGCTCTTTGCCGATAGCTGACGTGCCGCCGCCCATCGTGATATCCGCGGCCGTCGAAGGCGACGCGGACGAAGCCGTCGCCCGCAGGCTCATCGTCAGGGCTGGAGCCACCGTAGGGCCGGTCTACGGGAAAGCAGGCAAGCGCGCGATACGAGACAGAATCGATGGCTATAACAACGCCGCCAGACATTCTCCGTGGTTCGTGCTCGTGGACCTGAATGGCGACGCTGGCTGTGCTCCACCTCTGATCACCGAGTGGCTTCCCAACCCGCGGCACACCTTTGTTTCAGGGTCGCCATCCGCCAGGTGGAAGCGTGGCTGATGGCGGACTACGAAACGCTCGCGGATTTTCTGCGCGTTGCCCGGAGCAGGATACCCGTTCACCCGGAAGTACTCGAAAACGCCAAGCGTGAGATGGTCAATCTTGCGAGGCAATCACGCAGGAGGGACGTTCAGAAGGACATGGTTCCGCGAGAAGGGGCTGGGCGAACCGTCGGTCCTGCCTATACTTCCCGTCTGATCGAGTACGCCAATACTCGCTGGCGCCCGGAAATCGCGGCGGCGCGATCTGAAAGCTTACGCCGCGCGGCGACCTGCCTGAGGCGTCTGGTGGAGGCGGCGATATGACCTCATCCGCCTTCAGCAGCGCGGACGAGCGGGCGCTCCTGGATTACATTGAGTCGGCGCGTCAGCGTCTCGTTTACGTTTGCTCCAGGTGTCTCCGATGAGATTGCCAAGGCGATCGCTGCGCGCCGGCCGACGCTCGATGGCGACGCTCTCACCGTCATTCTCATGCGGACCCCGAGGTTTGCCGGCTCGGGTACGGAACGATCGAGGGATTGAAACGGCTACGTGAGGCGCTGGGCGCCCACCTCTCACACCAGCCTGGAGTGCGGATCGGACTCGTGATCGCCGACAACCGTACGATCATCTTCAGCCCGACGCCCTTCCTGATCGAGGCTGGAAGCGACTCCGCGGAGCGGCCGAACGCCATCGAGCTGACGGAGATCCTCCTGCCTCTTCTACGGGATACAGGCCTCGGGCCCGCGGGTATCTCCGACCGATCGCTGGGTCTCGATCCGGTCGACATACACAGGATTGCCGAAGTTGAGCAGGACCTGAAGGTTGCGCCTCCCGCGAAGTTCCCCCTCGCCAGGCGCATTCGCGTGTTCACGCGGTACATTCAATTCGTCGAGTCTCGAAATGCGCGGCTGCTTCATCTCCAGGAGGAAGGTGCGTATCCCCAGCAGTCCTCGTCGGCCTCGCGCGGACCGAAGACACCGAGCGAAAGTTTCACGCTCACTTCGACCTCGTCGAGAGGGGGCCCTCGAGGTTAAGGATGCCAACGCTAGAAGAATCTCCGAGCGATCGCTGCTCCGCAGGAGGGCCGACCTGAAGAAGCGGTTTCTGATCGACTTGCCCGGGTATGGCTCGGTCGTGCTTCTCGCCAACAAGGAGCGTTTCCGTGAAGCCGTGAGCGCCCTCGAAGCCGACGTGATGCTTTACTCTGAAGGCGTGAAGGACGAGATCCAGAAACAGATCGACCATAGCCGTGGGGCGGTCGTCGAGGCGCTACTTCCTGCCGTGAAGCGTAATCCGCCAGACGAATAGACCAAGACTCGACCCAGTCCGTCCGAGGAATGCCTTCGGGGTCGCCTCGCCGAGGACATCGAGTGGGCGTTCGGTGATGCCACGTCGCTCGTGAGCGACATGAGCGTCGCCGTTATCTACAAGGACGTAGCTTACGAGGCGCTTATCGACGGCAAGTTTATGGAGGCTGCTCGCAAAGCGATGCCCGACCTGCCTTTCCTTCACCATGAATTCGATGCATCGGAAGCGGAGAAGGTAAAGTCATGATTCCCAAAGGGTGTAAGCGTCTCGCCGAAGTGGATTTTCCCATCGCCGAGGTCAGCAAACACGCGGCGCGCGAGAAGTCCATCCGGCACGGGCATCCGAGCACGCTGCACCTCTGGTGGGCGCGCCGCCCACTTGCCTCGAGCCGCGCCGTTCTGCTCGCGCTGCTTTGGCCGGACCCGTGCGATCCCCTCTGCCCGGCGGCGTTCAAGGCGGAAGCGAGGAAACGGCTGCGCGAGGTGGGCGGATGCAATCCCGGCACGACGGACGCCGACCTGCGCCGGGCGCTGCTCCGCTTCATCGGCGACTTTGCTAACTGGGACAACGCCGCGAATCCGACCTACCTCGACGTGAGCCGCGCGCTGGTGAAGGCCGCCCATGCGCCCGAGGGCAGCGGTAGCTACGAAGCCCCGCTGGTCGTCGACCCTTTCGCGGGGGGCGGCTCGATCCCCCTCGAGGCCCTGCGGCTAGGGTGCGAGGCGTTCGCGAGCGATCTCAATCCGGTGGCGTGCCTGATCCTCAAGGTGATGCTGGAGGACATCCCTTGCCATGGGCCTGAGCTCGCCGAAGAGGTGCGACGCG
>WHSP01000470.1 GCA_009380025.1 Gemmatimonas sp.
CTCGCCGCTTACGACATGAACACGGGCGAAAAGCTTTGGGATATGCCGATCGGCCAAACGCCCGAGCGGATCAGGAACCACGAACTTCTGCAGGGGCTCGAGATTCCCAATACGGGAGGAACCGGCAAGTCGATCCAGATGGTCGTGGGTGACCTCTTGGTGCAGACCACCGAGGACCTGCGGGGCGAGGCCGAGCTGAACGAGAACGGCATGCCAGTCCTGAATGCCCGTGACAAGCGAACCGGGGAGACCGTGGCAAGCGCCGAGCTTCCGATCCCAGGACTGTACGGAATGATGACCTACATGCACGAAGGCAAGCAGTACATCGTCGTACAGTCGGGGAGCGCGCGGCGCGACGAACCGGGCTCGCTGGTGGCACTGACGCTGCCCTGATGGCCCTCGGCGCAACTGGACAGGGCGGGGCCGATGACATGCGGGACAGGTGTGTGAGAACGTGTAGTCCGCGAGAGCCGGCCGGGTTTGGGAGCGTCCTCGAGCCCGGCCTTCACG
>WHSP01000471.1 GCA_009380025.1 Gemmatimonas sp.
GAGCTCGTATTGGTACACCGGAGACGGCAGCACCATGCCTTCCACCCGACCGCGACATACCGGCGCGCCAGCGTGCGGGCAGACGTTGCGCCACGCGACGTACGAACCGTTGACCCGGAACACACCGATCTCCAACGGGCCGACGCCGACGATCTTTCGGTCGCCTTCGGACAGCTCGTCCGGTCCGGCCACCCAATGCAGCTCGTCGGTGGGTTCGGTTGCGTTCGCCGTCAGCTCGGTCATCGCGCCTGCCGTCCTATCGGCGCCGAAACGTCGATGCCGTAGACGGCAGCCGCCGTCTCGTACAGGATCTTGCCGCGCGTCGTCTTCGCCAGCGGAGGCAGCGACACTCGCGGATTGTCGAAGTCCCAGTGCGGATAGTCCGACGAGTACATGATCATGTCCTCGGCACCGGCCATTTCGATGATCTGGTTGAGCTGCCGGGGATCGTCGGGCTCTTCGATGGGTTGCGTGGTGAGCCTGACGTGCTTGCGGATTTGTTCCGAAG
>WHSP01000472.1 GCA_009380025.1 Gemmatimonas sp.
CGCTTCGATGTCCCACTGGTCTAGCACCGAGGTGGGGAAATCCTTGGTGTTGAAGGTCACGATCACCTGTGCGCGGGCCCGGATGGCGGCCGCGACCACATGACGGTCGCCGGCGTCCTTCGCGAGCTACACGACTTCGGTGAGGGGTTCGTAGCCGGTGACCATGCAGTCGGGAACAGCCGTGCGAAGCAGGTCGCGGGGTTCGGTCGAGCTTCTTAGGGTCGAGGTCGGGACGATCGTTCATGAGGTTGCGGAACGCCTCGTCCAAGATTTCCTCGGTCCACTTGGCTTGGACCAAGGGAGTGAGTGCCACTTGGACGAGGACGTCCCGCAGTGTTGACGGATACAAGACGTTCGCGTCGTAGACGACGACGAACGCCATCAGTCCAGTCCCATCTCCTGAGTCATTGCCGCGAGCTCGCTTGCCGGGGGGGGTTCCGGCATAGCGGTATTCGAACGTATGTTCTATCGTGGTCGACATGTTGTGTCCTGCAAGCTGGACCAAGC
>WHSP01000473.1 GCA_009380025.1 Gemmatimonas sp.
GTGCAGCATCGCCCATGCCGTCTGGTACGAACCGATCTCCAACGTGCGCTGCACGCTCAGCGCGGAGACACCGTCCTTGCCGGCGGCGAACATCCAACACACGGTGAACCACACCGTCAACGGCGTGCGCGTCTTGTCGAAGATCGTGCCCGCCGTCACCGACGTGCGCGCATGACAGGCAACACACTTGAACCGGCGATCACTCAGCCGCCAGCCGCCGACATGGCCGCAGCGCTCGCAGACGAACCCGTACGGCCAACGCAGCCACTCCAGGTAGTCCAGGCAGTCGTCATCGGTGCCGAACCAGGCCTGGAACTCGCCGACAGACCTCGGGTAGTGCACTCCGGGCTGAGGGCGATCCACGACTCACATTCTAGTCCGGTTAAATGGATACCCCCGTCCCTCCTAATGAGTACGGACGGGACATTGATCCTCCTGTTCTGATCCCTGTCGCCGGTGTTGTGCTTCACAAGCCGTGGTGCGGTACGGTATTAGTTGAAGGCCTT
>WHSP01000474.1:0-229 GCA_009380025.1 Gemmatimonas sp.
CTTCGAAGGTCCGTCGACGGCGATGGCTAGGTTGGCCATAATTCCCGCTCTTTTGTCATCCCGCGAAACCTGTCCCCGCAGGAGGTAAGCGGGGAGCGGGAATCCAGTTGCTCCGTCGGCTGCGCGTCCTGGATTCCCGCTTCCGCGGGAATGACGAGGAGATGACCAGATTTGTGCTATTTGTGGCGATTTGATTTCCTGCCTCGTTTCGTCAACACCGGCCGAATCC
>WHSP01000474.1:239-505 GCA_009380025.1 Gemmatimonas sp.
GAATCCCACCTCCGCCCCCTCCAGCAACATCTCCTCGAGTCTGGAAAGGCACCTCGACAGCTTCTTCCCGAACGGGCCATCGACGGCTTCCGCGGGGAAGATCTCGCCGAGGGAGACGAGCCCGCTCGCGTCGAATCCCACCCTCGCGTCGTAGAGAGCGTCGACGAAGTGCACCCAGCGGAGCGCATGGGACAGGTCACGGATCCGGTCGACGTCCCTGACGATGAGCCGGTCAATCCGTCCGGCGAACTCGCGGAAGCGGATCG
>WHSP01000475.1 GCA_009380025.1 Gemmatimonas sp.
GATAGGTGTTTGCGCTGGTAGGCCAATTCACCAGAGCCGACCTTACAACGCAGGGGTCGGCGGTTCGAACCCGTCACCGCCCACGATCCAAGAGAGCAGGTCAAGAGGCATGTATCGGCAGCTGTTCGCTCCTTTGAGATCGCTAATCGAGCTGTCGATCCCACGGAAATCCCACAAACGCGCGCCGAAATCGGACCAAACGCGCCCAACAGCGGGCGCGCTGCACTGTCGTCTACTGAGGCGCTTCTGACTCTTTGAGCCAAACCCGGTTCGAAATACCCAACCAAACGATCCTTCATCTTGTTGTCTGTGCTCGATGGTACGCGATCCGTTCCTTGCGAGCGCGAAGAAGGCCCTCACGGCGAGCCTTGCGGATCGCATCGGCGCGGCCGGTGTGCTCGTCCTCGGGTGTCACGTAACCGATGCCGGCGTGCAACCTGACCGTGTTGTAGTGGACGCGCTGGCGCTCGAGCTCGATCTCCAGCTCGACGGGATCGCGGATCT
>WHSP01000476.1 GCA_009380025.1 Gemmatimonas sp.
CTCGACGACGGTCAGCGTTCGCACGCCATGCGGTCGCTGGGCCGCGGCGAGCATCGCCACGATCGCCCCGTATGAGTAGCCGACGACGTGAACCGGTGCGCCGAGAAGCTGATCGGCGACGAGCGTGGCCTCGGGTTCGAAGTCCTGCCTTGCGTCCGGGGACATGCCATGCCCGGGTCGATCCGGAGCGAGCAGCGTCCAGCGCTCGGTGAGCGGGCGCTGAGCGCGCCATGCCTCGCGCCCGCCGAGAACGCCACCGTGGATCAAGACGACGGTCGGGCCGCTCCCCCAGCGGTGAACGTGGAGGCGCATTCTCGGGACAGTAAGCGCAATCGCGGCCGCGAACGGCGCTCGGGCTCGCAAGGGTGCACGCGTCTCGGCTGTCGCGATGCGCGAGGAGCGAGAGCCGTCGCTCGCTCCCGGTGGTCGTCTCTATGAAGAAGGGTCTCTTGTCAAGTAGCGGTCGGTAGCTCGTACTCAGGACCCTCCTGCGGGTTGGGGTGT
>WHSP01000477.1 GCA_009380025.1 Gemmatimonas sp.
ATTCCTTCTTAACCACGAAAGGCACAAACCACACGAAAGTGTGTCCCGATTTTCGTGACTTTCGTGTATTTCGTGGTTGAATCTTTATATCCGGGTTCATAAAACCAACCTCTCCATCTGCGCCTTCGGATAGTGGCCGAAGTTGACCAGCAGTCCCAACCGCAATCCCGTGGTTTTCAGGTAGTTCAATACTTGCGCCCTGTGTTCCGGTGCAAGCTCCTTTGCCGCCTTGAGTTCGACAACGATCTTGCCAAAACATACAAAATCGGGGCGATAGATTTGCTGCAACCTCTCGCCTTTGTAGACGAGCGACAGATCTTTCTGCGCCTCAAACGGGATTTCCCGCCGGCGAAATTCTATCGCCAGACACTCCTGGTAGACCGTCTCCAGAAAACCGCTGCCCATCTCGCGATAGACTTCAAAAAGCGCCCCCTGAATCGCAAACCCTTCCTCCCGAAACAAAACCTTTTCGTGATATTCGTGTGTTTCGTGGTTCATATCA
>WHSP01000478.1 GCA_009380025.1 Gemmatimonas sp.
AGCTCCTCGGTGAGCACCACGTCGGAGATGGCCAGGTGCCCGCCGGGTCGAAGGACGCGGAACACCTCGTGGTAGACGGCGTCCTTGTCGGGGCAGAGGTTGATCACGCAGTTCGAGATGACCACGTCGGCACTGCCGTCGGGCAGGCCGGTAGTGGCCAGGTCGGCCACGCGCAGATCGATGAATGGATCGCCGAAGGCCGCCTCGCCCACGTTGCGCCACGCCTGTTCGACCATCTGGGGGGTGCCGTCCACTCCGATGACCCGGCCCGAGGATCCCACTTTCTGGGCGGCCAAGATCACGTCGATCCCCCCGCCGCAGCCGAAGTCGACGACCGCCTCGCCGGGCTGTAGGTCGGCGAAGCCGGTCGGGTTGCCACAGCCGCGGGAGAGGCTGAGTGCCCCCTCGGGGACCATCGTCAGCTCCTCGGGGCTGTAGAGGCCGAGGTCCGTGGCGTAGCCCGAGGCGGGCTCGGCCATGGACGCGCAGCATGCCTCCTT
>WHSP01000047.1 GCA_009380025.1 Gemmatimonas sp.
CGTAACGCGGACGTCCGTCATGCGACGGCCGCTGCCGAAGCTGGAGGTCGTCCCGGACGACCGGGGGGATCCGGAGGACGAGGCGCCGTGGAAGCAAAAGGTGTAGATCTGGGTGAAATCCATTGTTCGAGAGCGCTCATCGGTACCTGCAGTGTTGCGCGCTACGGAGGTGAACGGCGCTCCGCCCAACGGCGGAGCGCTTTCGTTCCTCCCTTGAATGCGTAGGCTTCGACACCTACGCGCTGCATCGCCTCCGCGACCTGGGCGGCCTGCACCCCCTGATCACAATAGAGGACGAACTTCCGATCTCGCCCGAGCGAACGAGGATTCGAGGTCAACATCCAGCTCTCGCGGTTGACGGAGCCGGGGTAGTGCCACTCTTCCCACTCCTCCTCGCTCCTGAGGTCGACCACTACGGCGTCACTCGGCAGATCCTCGGTGAAGAGGTAGCCGAGAACGAGATCGGAGGCATGCAGGGCGCGCAGGTCGAGGACCCTTCTGGAATCGATGGCCTTTCGAAGGATCGCCGGTTCCAGCTTCGCTTCTTCGGCTTCCGTTTCGCGCTGGGTCGCGCTGGTGGCGGGATTGCCGGGCGCGATCGCACAGTACTCCTGGACACCGGAAGAGACGTCGAACGTACCGACCCGTCGCGAGAGCTCGACGATATCCATCTTGTCGAAGCCGATCAGCGGCCTGAACACGGGCAAGCGACTCGCGCCATCGATCGCAGTGAGGTTGGCCAGAGTCTGCGAAGAGACCTGGCCGATGACCTCCCCGGTAACGATGGCCTGGGCGCGCAACTGGTTCCCAACGCGGTCCGCCGCTCGGTACATCAGACGCTTCAGGACGAGCTGCCAGTAGCGGGGGTTTGCCTTCGCCCGCAGGTCATCCAGGACCTGGCCGAACTCGACGACGTGGAGCGATGGTTGAGCGCCGTAGCTCCAGTCGTCGGCCATGACCTTGGCGACCTGCGCCACCGACCTCTCATACGCTTCCCCGGCGAGATTACAGAATACGTAGTCGAGCTGAACGCCGCGCTTCAAGATCATCCACGCGGCGACGGCGGAGTCGAAGCCGCCCGACAGCAGACATACGGCACGCCCCTCGACGGCCAACGGCAACCCACCGAGCGCGGGCTCCTTGCCCGAGAAGAAGTAGACATTCCGATCCCTGACCTCGACATTGACCTCGACGTCCGGGTCGTCCAGATCGACTGTGGCCCCGGGGTTGAGGGCCGTACCCAGGGATTTCATCAGGTCGGCGGACGAGAACGGATGGTCCCCATGTCGACGTGCTCGGACCGCGAATGTACGGCCTCGGACGGAGTCGGCGAAGAGGCGAACCCCGGTTTCGACGATCTCGTCGAGCTCTGCACGACATCGCCCGAGGACGATGGAATACGAGGAAATCCCGGGCACGCGCTGGAGAACGCGTAGCGCGTCGGGCTCGGCCTGGGTTCGGGCGAAGATCCGCGTCCACTGGGATTCGACCGTGAATGGGGCGCCGGTGGTTCGCAGAGCATCGCGGAGGTTCTCGATGAGTCGCCGCATGAACCGCCGCCGAGTTCCGCGGGCTTTCGTCGAGAGCTCGGCGGAAAGACGGATCAGGACGAGGCGTTCGACCGCTCCGTTCATCGGCGAATCCCTCAGCCTTCCCCGGGCGGCTTCGGCCCAACGATGACCCGCGCGAGCCGGTCCGGGGAGAAGCAGGTCACGGCGATACTTCGGATCTCCTCCCGGGTAACCCGATGGATCCGTTCGGGGAAGCGGTGCCAGTAGTCATGTTCGAGATCGAAAGCCTCGACAGTGGCGAGGCGCGAGACGATGCGGCCAGGGGTCTCGAAGGCATGGGGAAGGGAGAGGATGAGAGCCTCCGAAGCGCGAGTGAGCTCTTCCGCGGAAACCGGTTCGTCAACCATCCGCTGGAGCTCCCTTTCGATTTCCTCCAACGCATCCATCGTGACCTCGGCACCGACGGCGGTCTCGACGATCCACCCCCCCGGGTGCAGACCCGGGACGAAGACCGATCGGACGCCATAGGTCCAGCCTTTGTCTTCGCGGAGGTTGGCACCAAGCCGACCCGTGATCGTGCTCCCGCCGAGGATGTAGTTTGCCACGGTGGCGGGGACCCAATCGGGCGAGTTGCGCGGGATACCGAGTCCAGCAACCCGGATCTCGCCCTGTGCGGAATCCTCCCAATCGATCGTCAGGAGTGGTCCACTGGGTTCTGGGCCAGCGGGGAGGTCGGGGTACAAGGGCCGCTCGACCGAGCCGTCCCAGGACGAGAACGCAGTTTCGAGGCGACTGCGGAGATCGCCACCGCCGAGGTCGCCCGCGATGATGAGGACGCCTCCATCCGGGCGGTATCGAGAGCGATGGAAGTCGATCAGTGTATCGCGCCGAAGGCGGCGCACGCCGTCTATCGTTCCGATCGGGAGCCGACCGTAGGGATGCTCGGTCCCGAAGATCGCTTCCGAGGCGTGGTCGTCCGCGACGTTGGCCGGCTCGTCCAGCCTGGCCTCCAGCGCATCCAGGGATTCTGCACGAACTCGCTCGACCTCGCGCGGCGGGAACGTTGCCGTGGCAACGACCCTGGCGAGGAGGTCGAGGCCCTCGTCGAGCGTCTCGGCGAGAAGGGCGAGTGCGATCTCGGAGTAGTCGTGACCGACCCGAACGCCGAGGGAGGCACCCAGAAGGTCGATTCGCTCGTTGAGCTCGATCGCCGAGTGCTCGTCGGTTCCCTCGGTGAGTAGAGAACCGACCAGGTGGGCGGTCCCCGGAGCGTCGCGGGGATCGGCGGCCGAACCGGCGGGGACGACGATCCGACCGACGACTTGCGGCAGGCCCGGACGCGCAACTGCGACGACGCGCAAGCCGTTTTCGAGGGTGAACCGGTCCGGTTCCGGAACGCTCGGGATCGGCGGTGTCCCCGGGCGCGGTCGGGGGATCGCTGCGACAGGCGGTCGCTCAGCCAATCGGCTCATCCTCTCCCCCCGGCACGACGACGACGGTCGCTCGGTTCTCGACGCCGAGGTACGTCTGTGCGACGCGCTGAACGTCCTCCGCCTCGACCGTCGCGTACGCGTTGAGAAGCTCCTCGAGGCGCCCAGCGCTGGAAAGAACGGTCGATGCGTAGGCGAGCTCCTCAGCCCGTTCCTCCACGTTCGCGAGCGAGTTCAGGTGATCTCTGCGCACTCGTCGAATCGCACCCACGACTTCCGCGTCCGTGACGCCCCCGTCCGCAATCTGCTCTACGACCTCGTCGACGGCGACACGCAGGCGATCCGGACCGACCCCGGAACGCGCAGTCGCCTCGATCCCGAAGATGCCGGCCAGCTCGGTCGGATGGAGGTAGGTGTCTACATCCTGGGCGAGCTCGTGGTCGCGAATCAAGCTCCGCTGCAGTCGCGAGCTCTCGCCATCCGCCAGAAGGTAACTCAACACGTCCAGGTGGATCCATTCGTTCGTGCCAAAGGGGGGAACCGCGTAGGCGTAGTAGATCCGGGGAAAGGAGACTCGATCCTCCAGCTCGGTAGCTCGCCCCTCGGCTACGTGACCATTCGTCGCGGCACGCTCCCGGACGCCACTCGCCTGGAGGTCGCCGAAGTATCGGTTCGCCAGCTCGAATCCCTCAGACTCCGATACATCACCGGCGAGTACAAGGACCGCGTTGTCCGGCGCATAGTAACGTGAGTAGAAGTCACGGGCGTCTTCGAGCGTCATCGCTTCGAGGTCCGGCGTGTACCCGATCGTTGGCCAGGAGTACGGGTGATCGGGCGGAAAGAGGAGCTCGTGCAGCTTCTCGTGGGCGAGACCGTAGGGGCGATTCTCGTAGACCTGTTTTCGCTCGTTGATGACGACGGAGCGCTGCACGTCGAGCATCTCGCTGTCGAGGACCGGTAGGAAATGCCCCATCCGCTCGCGTTCGAGCCAGAGCGCCAGCTCGACCGCGTGAGACGGGACGACCTCGTAATAGTTCGTGCGATCGAGCCACGTGGAGCCGTTGTTGGTGCCGCCGACCCGTTCGAGCAGTCGGTCGAACTCCCCCTTCGGGCAGTTCTCCGACCCCTCGAAAAGGAGGTGCTCAAGGAGATGCGCGAGGCCTGTACGACCGACCCTCTCGTCCTTTGATCCCGCATGGTACATCAGGTGAACGGCGACGATGGGTGACGTCGTATCCTCGTGAACGACCACCCGGAGCCCGTTCGGGAGGGTGCTGGAGCTGTGAGGGAGAGAGAGCGGCTTGAAAGTCGATCGCATTGCCCTTCGCTTGATTCGTCGGCATCGGTCTGAGCCGACTGGGCATCCGTTGGCCCGGCGGCGGTCTTGCGTTGATGAGCGCGAAAATGTAACACCGATCGCGTCGTTCCGCCGTAGCCGGCGATTGCCCGCAACCGCACGTTTCAATGAGCAGACCGATGTCGACGGTTCCCGACGTATCGCCGGACGTGCCGGCACGAAGGTGGAGGCTGGCGCTCGGGCTCCTCGGACGCCTGCCGACCCGTGCGATGAGCCGGGCCTTCGGGCGCGTCGCCGATATACCCCTGCCGATCGCAGCCCGATCGGCTGTGCTCGGCGGCTTCGCCCGGGCTGTCGGCATCGATCTGAGCGAGGCCGAGTTGCCTCTGACCGCGTACGGGACGCTGAACGAGTTCTTCGTCAGGCGGCTGCGGTCCGGCGTACGAACCTGGCCGACAGAACCGGGAGCGCTTGCTTCACCGGTGGACGGGATCGTCGGGCAGTCCGGTTGTGTGGAGGGAGGATTTGCAATCCAGGCGAAGGGGCACGCGTACTCCCTCGCCGAGCTCCTCGCCGATCCCGAGGAGGCGGTCCGATTCGAAGACGGGGCATTCCTGACGATCTACCTGAGCCCCCGACACTACCACCGCATCCACGCACCCGCCGCCGGGACGATAGCGCGCGCAGCGTACGTTCCCGGGTCCCTGCTGCCGGTGAACGCGCCTGCGGTCATGCACGTGCCCGGCCTGTTCGCCCGCAACGAGCGGCTGGTCTGCTACGTCGAGTCGGCGCGGGGGACCGTGGCGGTCGTCGCGGTGGGAGCGTACAACGTGGGTCGGATCTCGGCCGCGTTCGAGCCTCGCTGGAGCGGTAGTGGCCGCGATCCATGGGTCACGAACCTCGATCCCACCGCGCCGCGCCGGAGGTGCTACGATCCGCCCACGCCCATCTCGATCGGGGACGAACTGATGGCCTTTCACCTTGGCTCGACCGTCGTGCTCCTCTTCGAGCCCGGTCTGGGATTGCGGAGCCAGCTGTCGCCGGGGACTGAAGTGAAGGTCGGTGAGCGGATCGATGGCTAAGGACTCCCGTGCCGGGATAAACGACGTATTCCTGGTAGTCCCCGTTCGTCATTCCCATATCCCCCCATTCGTCATTCCCGCGAAGGCGGGAATCCAGAGCACCGCAGCCGACTGAGCCACTGGATCCCCGCCCCCCGCTTACTACCGCGGGGGCATGCTTCGCGGGGATGACGAGAAAAGGGCGGGGACGACGTCCAACGGGCGACGAACTCGATCCCTATCTCGACGCCGGGAGGGACGCAGCCTCGTCGAGGAGGTTTGTGATCGCCTCGGCCCCTCGGGCGAAGTTGTCGAGCGAGAACCACTCGTCGGGAGCGTGTGCGTTCGCGCCGGGCAGGGCAAAGCCGATCAGGACGACGGGGGCTTCGAGGGTCTCCTGAAGCGCCTGGACGATCGGGATCGAACCCCCTTCGCGGATGAAAACCGGCGGTCTCCCGAAGGCCTTTTCCAGTGCACGTGCGGCGCTCTCGAAAATCGGGTGCTGCGGATCTGCGTACCACGGCTCGCCTCCATGCAGCGGCTCGATCTCGATGGTCACGCCGCCGGGCGCGAGGGACTGGACGTACCGGGTAAACTTCTCCTCGATGTCCCGATGGCTCTGGTTCGGGACCAGCCGCATCGACACCTTGGCCATCGCTCGTCCCGGCAAGACGGTCTTCGCCCCCTCGCCAGTGTAGCCGGCGAGCAAGCCGTTCACATCGAGAGTTGGCCGGACCCAGACCCTCTCGAGGGCCGAAAAGCCTTGCTCCCCATCGAGCTGCGGAGCTCCTACCTCCGTTCGCAGCTCCTCCTCCTCGTGCGGCAACTCCGCGATCCGCTGGCGCTCGGCATCCGAGAGCTCGACGACGTCGTCATAGAAGCCCGGGATGGTGATGCGTCCCGCATCGTCATGGAGCTGCGCGATGATCCTGGCGAGAGCGTTCGCCGGGTTGACTACCGCGCCGCCGTATGAGCCAGAGTGCAAGTCGGATCTGGGTCCGCGAACCGTCACCTCGAGGTAGGCGAGGCCCCGCAAACCGCGGGTGATGGAGGGCAGCCCTGGCGCGAACATGCCTGTATCCGAGATCAGCACGGCGTCGCACGCCAGCCGCTCGCGGTTCTCGACCAAGAAGCTCTCCAGGTGCGGCGAGCCGACTTCCTCCTCGCCCTCGACCAGGAGAACGATGTTGACGGGAAGCTTCCCGCGTGCCGAGATGTGCGCCTCGATCGCCTTCAGGTAGAGAAACAGCTGACCCTTGTCATCCACCGACCCCCGGGCGAACAACTTCCCGTCGCGGATCGTCGGCTCGAATGGCGGACTCGACCATTCGTCGAGCGGCTCCGGGGGCTGGACGTCGTAGTGCCCATAGACGAGCAGGGTTGGCGCGTTCTGAGCGCCTCGCCACTCGCCCAGGACGATCGGGTGGCCATCGGTCGGCTGGAGCTCCGCCGTCTGCAACCCCGCCTCGAGCATTCGTTCGGCCACCCACTCGGCGGCAGCCTTTACATCCGCCCGATGCTCCGACTTTGCGCTGACGCTCGGGATTCGGACGAAATCCTTGAGCTCCTCGAGGTGGCGGTCCCGATGGGCCCTGAGATGTTCAACGGTGTCCGTCATGGTGGGATCGAGGCGAGGGACTGTATGATGCCCATTCGCGGGCTGCACGCGTTGTCCCGAGTGTGGGGTGCGTGATGGCGATCGTCAACTCCCCGTCCGCCCGAACAGACCGCCGACATGATCGAGCCCCGCCCGGAGAAGCTCTTCCTCTACGGCACGCTGCGTGGCGATGGCGATCAGAACTCGCTTCTCGTCGGGTGCCGGCGGCTGGGCGAGACGACCGTCTCGGGCATCGTGTACGACCTCGGTCCATACCCCGCGCTCTCGGGCCAGAGAAAGGCCGACGGGGAGGTGTGGGAATGCCCGTGCGAAACACTGGCATCCCTGGACACGTACGAAGGCGTGGCTTACGGCTCCGATTCCTTGACGAGAGTCGTCTTGTAGGCTTCGGGCGGGGCGTTGGGCTTCACCCGGACGGCCTTGGCGGGGATCCCGACGTTGACATGCCAGGGACGGACGTCACGGGTTGCCAGAGCGAGGGCCCCGACCATCGCGTTCTCACCGACGTGCGCACCCGCCAGGACGGTGGCGTGATACGTGATCCGGACTCCATCCCTGATGACGGTCTTTGCGCAGGTGACGTCCAGTTGGTCTACGATCGAGTGGGTGTGGGAGTAGACGTTGGCATAGTCGGAGATGGAGACACGGTCGCCGAGGACGATGCCGCCCCGGTCGTCGAGAAGGACGTTGCGGTGGACCACGACGTCGTCCCCGATTTCGAGGTTGTAGCCGAACGAGAACTCGACGAAGTGGAATGCCTTGAAGTTGTTGCCGACGCGCTTGAAGATGTACGGAGCGAGAAGGCGCCGGAACCGGACTCCAAGGTGAATGTCACTCCCAAGTGGCGATTTGTCGAAGAGCTGCCACATCCAGATGAGCGGCTTGCGCTCCTGGAAGCGCTGCACATCGACCTCATAATAGTACTCGGGCTCGAGGGTGATATTTCGAGCGTCCATCTGGGCGAGGGCGACCCGCACGGTCAGAGGAAGGGTCGCTGGATCGACATCGGCGAGGCCGGGGTAGAAAATCCCCGTCATCGTTCTGCGGCACAGCTCCCAGCGATCGTCTTCCCGTTCGAGGGCGGTCGCGATCTCGGCAAGCCAGGAGTCGTAGAGCTCCACCGATTCGGCGGTCGGCTCGAGTTGTCGCAGAGGACGGAGCACCATGGGAGTCGGCTGTCGATCGTTGTTCAGGTCGGGTACGAAACGAATTGTAGAGAGTTGGCCGCCACGGAGTCAAATCCCGACGGGGAGAAGGGACGGCACCCGGCCTCGGGGAGGCGGGTCCCCAGGCTCTCCTCAGATCGGGCCAGGAACCGTAGATGCAGTTTTCTAGGCGAGGGTCCGGTCGCATCCGGAACTCGAGAGTCCCCTCACACTATCCGACAATGCACGACATCCTACGCGAACGCTTGATCCGCAACCTGGAGGCGCTGCCGGAGGAGCAGGTCTACCAGGTGCTCGACTACATCGAGTTCCTCAACTCCAAGTACGCTCGCGCCAGGGTCCGTCCCCCGGCCTCACCTCTGCGCCGGTTCAGTGAGAAACTCGAGGACCAGATGCGGTTGCAGGGGGTCGGTATGAATGCGATTCGCGGTACGCTCGGCGCGATGAACACGGCTGACAAGGTCGTCTCGGAGATCGCCGGGGCGGGGATGTCTCTCCTCAAGGAGGTGGAAGAGGGACTTCGTACGGTGACCGAACCACCGGACCGGACGCAGGTGCGCAACCTCAAGCCGGTTCCAGGGAAGTCTCCCGAAGATATTCACCGCGAAGACGCAGAGAACGCGGAGAACGACCCTACGGCTTTGTCGTGAGAAATCTTCTTTCCGCCGAAGTGCCGAGACCAACAACGCTATTTCAGTTCTTCTCCGCAACCTCCGCGGCTCTGCGGTGATAATGTGCCGGTCACCTTCCATGCGAGTTGACGCCCTGAGCCGCCCCGGGTATCTTCTCGCATGGAGCGATTGAATCCGTGTAGAACAGGCCCGTCGCGCCCTGACCGCCGAAGTTGGTGGTCGTGGGATCGGCGGGCTCGCTGCTTGAGGGAGGTCGTATGATCCGATCCGAGAACCTGCCTCCGCGGGTGTTGGGCGAAGGGCTCACCTTCGACGATGTCCTGCTCGTCCCCGGCCACTCGACTATCCATCCGCGCGACACGCGCATTGATTCGTTTCTCACCCGAAAGATCCGCCTCCCCCTTCCACTGCTGGCAGCGGCAATGGACACCGTGACTGAGTCACGCATGGCGATCGCTATGGCTCGGGAGGGCGGCATCGGCATCATCCACAAGAACATGTCGATCGACCAGCAGGCGGTCGAAGTCGACGGGGTGAAGCGGTCCGAAAGTGGGATGATCGAGAAGCCCGTCACCGTGGCGCCGACGGATACGCTACGCGATGCTCGCCGGCTCATGGAACGCTATTCGATCAGTGGGTTCCCGGTCGTCGAGACGGATGGACGCCTGGTCGGGATCCTCACCTCCCGCGACCTCCGGTTCGAGGTCGAGCTGGATCGGCCAGTGGCCGACGTGATGACAGGCACGGATCTCATCACGGCTCCGGTCGGCACGACGTCCGTCGAGGCGGAGGGGATTCTGAATCGCGGCAGGATCGAGAAGCTCCCGGTGGTGGATGAGGAGGGTCGCCTGGCGGGGCTGATCACCTTCAAGGACATCAACAAGCGACGGCAGTTCCCGAACGCGTGCAAGGATTCCCACGGTCGGCTGCGTGTTGGGGCGGCGATCGGGGCCTCGCTGGGCGACCTGGAACGGGGTCGCGCACTGGTCGAGGCTCGGGTCGACGTGCTGGTCGTCGACACGGCCCACGGCCACGCGGAGGGTGTGTTGCAGGCCGTCGCCCGGACGCGCGAGGCGTTTCCGGACGTCCAACTCATCGCCGGCAATGTCGCGACGGCCGAAGGTGCCGCGGCGCTCGTCGAGCGAGGGGTCGATGCGGTGAAGGTCGGCGTTGGGCCTGGCTCGATCTGCACCACCCGCGTCGTTACCGGAGTGGGGGTGCCCCAACTTACGGCGATTCTGGAGACGGTGCAGGGGGTGGAGGGGCAGGTACCGGTCATCGCGGACGGTGGGGTCAAGTTCTCCGGTGATCTCGTGAAGGCGCTTGCGGCGGGGGCGCACTCCGTCATGATGGGATCGATGTTCGCGGGAACGGACGAGAGTCCAGGTGAGGCCTTCTTGCTGGAGGGCCGGCGCTTCAAGACCGTGCGGGGCATGGGGAGTCTCGGCGCGATGCAAGAGGGCTCCGCCGACCGGTACTTCCAGGAAGAGATCGATGCGCGAAAGTTCGTGCCGGAAGGAATCGAGGGGCGAGTCCCGTACAAGGGTGCGGTGGCCGACACGATCTACCAGTTGATCGGCGGGTTGCGCTCGGGAATGGGGTACGTCGGAGCGGCGACGCTCGAAGAACTGCGCACCCTGACGCGATTCGTCCGCATCACCGGCGGAGGACTGCGCGAGTCACACCCGCATAATGTCACCATCACGCGCGAGGCACCGAACTACCACGGCTGATGCCGACACAGAAGATCCTGCTCGTCCACCTCGCACACGCGCGGTCGGGTGACAAAGGAGACACCGCGAACGTGGGCGTGATCGCACTCCGTCCCGAGTATTACCCTATTCTACTCGAGGCGCTGACCAGGGAGCGGGTCAAAGAGCACTTCGCCGGGATCTGCCATGGTGAAGTCGAGCGATTCGAACTGCCCAACCTGCACGCACTGAACTTTCTCCTCCACAACTCGCTCGGCGGCGGCGGGACCATTTCGCTGAAGACGGATGCGCAGGGCAAGACGCTCTCGACCGCGATGTTGCGGATGAGCATCGATGTCCCCGAGGAGCTCGCGCGACAGGCGCTCGCGTTAGCGGGCGAGGAACGATGAGCGAAGCAGCGCAGCCGCTGCTCTACGAGAGCTCTGATGGCGTCGTCCGACTGACGTTGAACCGCCCCGAGAAGCGCAACGCCCTGAGCCGCGAACTGATCCGATCGCTCCGGAACGCGCTCCACGAGGCGGACGCCGACGATGCAGCTGGTGTGATCACGATCTCCGGCGCCGGCAAGGACTTCTGTGCGGGTGGAGATCTGGCGGAGCTCGGCTCTCTGGCCGAGGCGTCCGTCCCCGAGAACATCGTCGATGTCGAAGCCCTGGAGCGTCTCTTCCTCGATCTCCGCCGACTCACCAAGCCGGTCGTCGCAGTCGTCCACGGGCGCGCGCTCGCCGGTGGCTCCGGTCTCGCCACCGCCTGCGACCTCGTGGTCGCACGAGACGACGCAATCTTCGGATATCCCGAGATTCGGATCGGCTTCGTTCCGGCGATGGTGATGGCGATCCTGCGCCGGAACGTCTCGGAAAAGAAGGCGTTCGAGATCATTACGCTCGGCGAGAGCTTCCCAGCGAGGGAAGCGGAACGCTGGGGCCTGGTCAACTGGGTTTTCCCCGCGGCGACGTTTGCCGGCGACGCGGACGCACTCGTTCGATCCCTCGCCCAACGAAGTCGTTCGGCCGTGATGCTCGGGAAGCGGCTGCTGTATCAGCAAGATGGTCTTGGGTTCTCCGCAGCCGTCCGCGCAGGAGCCGCGGTCAACGCTCTCGCACGGACGACGGATGACACGCGGCAGGGGGTCAAGCGATTCCTGGAGGGTACTCCCGACTCATCCGACCGATGATCTTCATGCGTCGCGATCGTCCCCCGGTGAACCGGCTCGTGGCCGTACGAGTCGGGCTCTTCTTCCTCGGGGCCGGAATCTGGTTGGCCGGTGTGATGATCGGAGACCAGCGGGTGACGACGGTTGCGATCGTCGTGATTGCCGTTGCGATCCTGATGGGGGCATATCTCCGCAGGCAGCAGGTACCTGCTGCGGGGGAGGAGGGCGTGGAAGGGAAGGTGGAGGCGCGGGACCGGTAAGTAGGTGTTCTGCCTACTGCTGTGTGTGGAGGATCATCCCGGAAACGTCGCGGCGGTCGCCCTGGATGTCTACCCACCCGTGTACAGTGTAGCGGATCTCAACGGCGCGTTGTCCGCCCCTCTCGGGGCCCAGGACAGCGCCGAAGCCCGCGGCCTCCAGCTCGCCGTGGATTCTGGCGGTCGGGATACGGAAGCTCCAGACGTGCGGAATGTCGCGGCGCGCCTCCTCGTAGGGTCTCATCTCCAACCACCGGACCTCGGCTTCGGACCACATCCGCTCGGTCTCCGGGAAGCGAGTCCAGGCGTACTGTGCCTCCGGTCCCTCGCCCTCAACCGTTTCGGCGAGCACGAGTTGAATTGAATCGCCGCTGGTGACGAAGAGCAAATCGAAGTCCTGGCCGGGTGGCCAGCCATCATCGAGAGTGCGCTCGACTCGAAGCATCTCGAGTACGGGGCCGGGAACGACTTCCGCCCCGACGGAGAGCCAACCATCGATCAAGCGGAAACGGGTCTCGGCGCCTTGGGACCACCCCGTAATCGGCTGGTCGAGCTCGAGGCGAAGCCGTCGTTCCCCTCGCTCGAAGTGGAAGCTCTCGACTTCCGCCGGGCCGCCGACGGAGACGCGAAGCCCCTCGTGCGGCACCACGCGCCACACCCCGCCGGCGGTTGAGGTCCGGTTCTGTGCATCAAGGAAGCGATCCCAGGTTCCTCCGCGCGCGAGCCACCCCTGGGCGCTACGGTTGAGGCTGCCGTTTCGCTCGCTCGACCGGAAGGTGAATGGCACGACGATCGGATCCCCTTCTCGGGGGCCGACGAAGATGTACTCGCGGTTGTAGCGGAAGAGGGTGCGCTCCGAGGTCGCTTCGGGCGTGCTGGGATCGGCGGTCGAATCTTCGGCCACCTCGCAGCCGGTCATCACCAAGGCCGCGGCAAGGGCGACAGCAATTCTCCTTTGGAATGGGATCATGACGACAATGATACTGCGAACCGCTCGATGTTTCCAGCCGGTAGAAGGCTGTTGATAAACAGGCTTCAGCGAAGGCCGATGAGAAATCGTGCAGGGTCAAGGCGCGCGACGAGCCGCGAGTGAGGCGTACTTTCGTACGCCGCAGGGAGCGGCGAGGAAGCGCAACGCAGAGCTGCGCGATTTATCAACGGCCTTCTAGCCGGCAACCAAACCGAACCCTACACAGCGAGGGGGCCTCATTCGGCCCCCTCGGCTCACTTCCCCAGGATTCCTTCGGGCGACCGGTCGGTTAGACGGTGATCTCGTCCGGCCGCCGCGTCATATACCGCACCACCTTCCACACCACCCACCCGAGCAACACGATCGGCCCCAGGGTGAACAGCGCGGAGAAGCCCAGCCGGAGCACGAACCCGCCGACCACGAGCCCCACCTTCAACGCCACCACTGCCAGCACGCCGACCACCAGCCATGTCAACAGCTTGCCCGGCAAACCACCGTCTTTCTCGTATCCGCTCATCGATTCCTCCTCGAAGACCTTGTGGATCGTTCCGTCCCCCTCTACGGAGTCCCAGCGCGCCGGGTTTCGATACGCTCGGCCTTGCCCCGGGATGGCACCTCCCTCCCAAGCGGTTGACGCTCCCCAGGGGCGGTTCATAGCTTGTCCCGAACGCTGCGTCCTTTCGCGCGGCCCCTGGATCACAATCCTTCGCCCATAGCCCGAGGCTCCGGCCCGCCCGTGACCTCCCCGGCCATCGGCGCTCGCCGTGCCTCCGTTCGTCGCCCGCGGCACGCTCGTGCCATCCCTGTACCACCACTCTACGCAAAGGAGCGCACCATGCGCCGTGTACCCAGCATCGCCAAGTCCTTCGCCGGCCTCGCCGCCATCCTCATTCTCGCCGGCGGCTGCACCCAGTCCCCCACCGGGCCCGATGCGAGCAACGGCCCGGAAACGGAAATGAATCGTGGCCTCCCCGCCTACGGCGGAGGGTAGGAATCTCTCGCGACCAGGCGTACGGGAAGGGCTCTAGTCACCCCCGGAGCCCTTCCCGCGGCCTGCGGGGAAGGCCACATTAGACCGCATGTTTCACCGAACCCAGTTGCTCCTGGATCGGGCAGAAGCCCATCAAAGATCGGGCGAGTGGCAATCCGCCATCGCGCTCTGCGAAACCATCTTTGAGAGCAGTTGGCGTTCAGGCCGAATCGAGGACCTGCTGGAGAGTCTGCTGAGGCTGGGCCTGCTGTATAGTGCCCGAAGCGAGAGGGAACTCTCGGACGACTACTTCCAGCTCGCATTTCTCATCGCCAATCGGGGAGGAGACGACCAACGCTCCGCTCGTGCCCTCAATGGGCTTGGGATCTCCAGTCACAGGGCGGGGCAGATCGACCTGGCGCAGCGGTACTATTTGGAGGCGAAGCTGTTGGCGATCGCCTCGGGAGACCGGCGAACCCGGGGCGACATCGAACTCAACCTGGGCATCGTTGCCAACCTCCGCGGTGATCTGTCCGGTGCCCTCGTGCACTACGAGCACGCGTTGATCGAGTACGAGGCCCTTGGCCACCGACAGCGAATAGCCCGTGTGCTCAACAATCTGGGAATGCTCCAGACCGATCTCGAGGACTACGCAAGCGCTGCGGAGTCACTCGATGGAGCCCTTCAAATCTGCAGGGAAATCGAGGATGTGGAAGTCGAAGGCATCGTCCTCACGAACAAGACCGAGCTCGTGTTGGCTCTCGGCGATCTGGAAGCGGCGCGGTCAACATGTGACGAGGCTTTCGAGATCTCAAGCCGACTCGACAACGGACAACTGAAAGCGGAAGCCCTAAAGTCGTACGGCTGCATCTATCGAAGAACCGACAAGCCCCATCTGGCTGAATCCCACCTTTTGCAGGCAATCCAATTAGCTACGGAAATAGGGTATCCATTGATCACGGCTGACGCCTATCGCGAGCTCGCGCTTGTGCTTCGTAGCGAGCAGCGAAACAAGGAGGCTCTCGACTGTCTCAACAAAGCCCACGGCCTCTTTGCGGTTCTACAGGCCAGGCAGGCGCAGGCTGAGATCGACCAACGCCTGGAGCAGCTCCAGCAGGACTTTCTCTCGCTCGTCGCTCGCTGGGGCGAGTCGATCGAAGCAAAGGACCACTATACCCGTGGACACTGTCAACGGGTGGCTGAATACGCATGCTGTATCGCGGAACGGGCGAACCTCCCGGAAGGTGACCTGATCTGGTTCCGAATGGGAGCCTTCTTGCACGATGTCGGCAAGATAGAAGTGCCAGAAGCAGTCCTCAACAAATCGGGTCCTCTTACTCCGGAGGAGCGGAAGCTAATCGAGAGACACACCATCGTTGGCGATGAGATCCTTTCGTCGATCGCGTTCCCGTGGGATGTTCGGCCGATGGTCAGGTCCCACCATGAACGATGGGACGGGAGAGGGTATCCTGACGGCCTGGCGGGCACTGACATTCCGTTTGCCGCCCGGATCTTGAGGATCGCTGATGTCTTCGACGCTCTAACTACGGCGCGAAGCTATCGCGCACCGCTAACGCCTAGCGAGGCGCTGAACGTGATGATAAACGACGTCGGGGCCTTCGATCCACGGCTATTCGAAGTGTTTCACAACTCATTGAACGATCTCTGGAACCGGGGCCGACAGTTGATGGATAGTGCGTAACTCCGTCACGATTTCGGCTCATCCTTCAGCAGCTCGTCGATGCGACGCAACATGCGTCCGACGCGCTTCACTGCGCCGAGGCTCGAGAAATGCTCGACCGCAACTTGCTTATGCCTGCTGGCGCGCTCTGATCGGCCCGCTAGAAGTTCGAGAACCGTCAGCTCCTCGTGCACTTCGGCAATAAGCAACCTGTCGCCAGCTTCGACTGCGCCCCTCGCCGCCGAAACCAACAACGAGCGGGCCTCGTCCGGGCCGCGCCGACGCAGCACGATCTTTCCAAGCACCTTTCTTGCGGCTGACGTAAGGATCAGGCTCCCTAGTTGGCCCGCACGGTTGAGCGCAGCCGTGGCCAGCGACTCCGCCAGTTCGTAGTCCCCTATCTCCAAGAGAAGTGCGGCACGCTCGAACGATGTGAAGGTGGACTCCTCGGGCGTGCCAACCAGGGCAAAGTAGTCGCATGCGAGGCTGAAGTGAGCTATAGCTTCATCGTACCTCCCCCATTCTGTAAGTACCAGACCCAAATTGTGATGTGCCCTGCCAACTCCGGCTCGATAGCCGCGTCTTTGCCATACTGCAATGGATCTGGTGAACTGCCTTACAGCATCTTCGACGTCTCCAAGCAGACTGGAGACGACGCCCAAGTTGTTCAACGAGGAAGCAATCATTCGATGATGGTCCGCCTGCTCCGCCGATGATAGGCAGGCCTCGATCAGGTTCTTCGCCTCGACCAGATTGCCTTCTTCGATCAAATTGCTAGCAAATAGGTTCTGCCAACGGCGAGTATCCGCTGGGCTGTATGACGCTCTAATTGATTCAGCTGAGCTGTCAAGAAGAGCCCTTGCTTCCCTGTGACGAAAGAGGTGTTGCAGAGAAGAAGCTATCGGGAGTACCAACTCCGGCTCGTCGACAATTTGCTGTCGATCAAATTCGCTAGCCAACTCGACAACATCCCGATACTGTCTGGCTTCCATTAGTCGGCGTACATCTTCAACCGCCGAGACCACTCCACCGTCAATCACGTTGCACCTCCGCCATGTTAAGCAGTGAGTAGAGGTGTTTTCGGCTTATCCTGAGTACCTTAGCCGCCTCACTCTTGTTGCCACCGCAGTGATCGACCATTGCCGAAGCGGCTGCGCGTTGCATCACCTGCATCGATGCAGGGAACGGGATCGGTCCAGCTGGTGGAGGACTGGCGAGCTCGTCGGGAAACAAGTCTTCCACGAACAGATTGCCATCACCAAGAAGGACCGCCCGCTCGATTGCGTTCCTGAGCTCCCTGACATTTCCCGGCCAGGAGTGAGTTCGGAGGGCACGTCGAATATCCGCGGTGATCGCCGGCCGATGAACGGCGTACTCATCAGCGAATCGGTCAAGGAAATGTTCGGCAAGGGTAAAGATGTCATTCCCACGTTCTCGAAGCGGGGGAAGTTGCACGGGCACGACGCTCAGTCGATAGAACAGGTCCTTTCGAAAACGGCCGTTCCGAGTCGCCTCTGGAAGGTCGACATGAGTTGCCGCTACCACCCGGAGATCGAGCTCGACTTCCCGTATACTTCCGAGCCGTCTGACCCGTTTCTCTTCAATGACCCGAAGTAGCTTCGCCTGGAGCTGTCCGGAGAGATCACCAATTTCGTCCAAGAAGAGGGTGCCCCCGTCTGCGACCTCGAACAGTCCTGGTTTGGCTGTGCGAGCATCCGTGAACGCACCTGGTTCGTAGCCGAATAGTTCAGCTTCGAGAAGGTGCTCTGGCAGCGTCGTGCAGTTGATCTCGACAAATGGCGAGGCTGCACGGCTGCTGTTGTAGTGAATCGCCCGCGCGATTAGCTCCTTCCCGGTGCCGGTCTCACCTGTAATGAGCACCGTAGCGTTGCTACGAGGGATGATCCGTGCCGTTCTTCGAAGGGTCGACTGAAGGCAAGGGCTATTGCCGACGATTTTTGAGAAGTCGAACCGCTGCCGTTCGTCGGCCGCGAAGTTCTTCGCCATCTGGTGATCGACGAAACGTTCGACGCGATCGACGAACCAGCTCCTACAGAGGCCGAGATCGTGCGGAAGAGCAAAGTAGTTGCTCGCACCACCTTGCAGGATTCCGGCAACCACTCTGTAGTTGGTTTCGACTCCCACCACGACCGCTTCGGGTGCCCTGGCCGCTCTGAGTTCCTGAAGGAGTCCCACCGCCTTGTCCTCGACACCGCCTGCGGAGACAAGAACGCCGGAAGCTCCCTGTAAGGCGCGGATCTCACCGACCGCCTGGGCAACTTCCACGGTTGCACCGGCAAATTTCGCGAGTTGACACCAAACCTCTGAAAATGAGTCGCTGGCGGCGAGGACCGCGATACGTGCTGACATAGGCTGGGTGAAGCCTGGGAGAGGAGAAACCCGGGAGGATGATATAGGATTCTATTCCGGGGCGGACTCAGGGACAAGCGTTCGTAGCATACGGTTACACCTGCCTACGCCAGACACAGCGGCCAGGAATCGACCGGAGGGCTGTATCGCGAAGACCCGGTCGAAACTGTCAGCGAGACCCGTCGGTCGGCTCGCTCCACGTAGGCCCTCCCGCCAAGCATCCTCGTCGCCTCCACCGAACGAACAACTGCTCGAGATGCTCCGACGGCTATTGGCGCTTGCCTTTCGGTGTAGCTTCGGGTAACCTACTCGTTCGAGGAGGCCTTTCACCACGCCGTCGCCGGCTCGGGGAGGCAGCGTTTGAAGATCCTGTGTTCGGGAGACCTCCACCTGGGCCGTTACCCCACCCGGCTTCCGGCGGGCGTCCCGCGGGAGTCCGCATCGGTGTCGGAGCGGTGGCTCGCGATGGTGGAGTTGGCGATCGAGGAGGGTGCGGAGGTGGTGGCGTTGAGCGGGGACCTGGTGGATCGGGCGAACCGGTACTTCGAGGCGTTCGGCCCATTGGAGGAGGGTCTGCGGCGGCTGGGCGAGGCCGAGATCGTGACGGTGGCGGTAGCGGGTAACCACGACTTCGACGTGCTCCCGCGCCTCGCGCGAAGCCTTCCGGCGGAACGCTTCCGTTTGCTGGGTGAGGGCGGCCAGTGGGAGCGGGAGGTCGTGCGGACCCGTCGGGGTGAGGAGTTGGAGGTTCACGGGTGGTCGTTCCCGGCGGAGCAGTTCGTGGGAGACCCGCTCCAGGGGTACGGCCTCGAGGCGGACGAAGGCTGTCCGGTGCTCGGGCTGGCGCACTGTGAGGTGGACGGGTGGCGGAGCCGGTACGGGCCCGTATCGGCGCGGGCGCTCCGGGCTAGGCCGCCGGGGTTCTGGCTGCTGGGTCACATCCACCAGCCGCGACTGCTGGAGGAGGCCGGGGCGGGCGCGCTGCTGTATCCGGGGACCCCACAGCCGCTGGACCCCGGGGAGCCGGGGCCACACGGGGTGTGGTGGGTGGAGACCGAGGAGGATCGGTTCGGAGAGCCCGAGTTCCGGCCGCTGGCGACGGTGCGGTACGAGGCCGTGGACGTGGACGTGGACGGCGCGCAGACTGTCGGCGAGGTCCAGGCGCGGCTGCTGGACGCCGTCACGGAGGAGCGGGACCAGACGATGGAGGGGGCGGGGGTGAGGCCGAGCTGGCTGTCGATCCATGCGCGATTGACCGGACGGACGCGGGTGGCGCAGCGGGCGATCGAGGCGGAGGTGTCGGCGCACATCGGCGACCTGGAGTTGGGTGGTGAGGCCCGCTGCCGGGTCGACCGGATCGACATCGCGACCCTGCCGCGGCTGGAGCTGGAGGAGCTGGCGCGGGGCGGCGACGCGACCGGCCACCTGGCCGAGTTGCTGCTCCGCTTGGATTCGTCGCTGCCCGAAGTCGCCGCACTCGTGGAGAAGAGCGGAGCAGCGGCCGAGCGAGTCGTCCGGTCGAGCGCGTACCTGCCGTTGCGCGCCCGAGCCGCGGGCGCCCCGCCCCTGCCGGAGGCCGCCGAAGTCCTTCGCCGTCAGGCGTACCGGCTGCTGGAGGAGCTGGTCGTGCAGAAGGAGAACGTGTGAGCGAGGCGGAGGGCCTGGCGATCCGGGAGCTGCAGCTGCGCCGGATGCCCGGCTTTCCGCGTGGCGGTCCGAAGTTGACCGACCTCTCGCCGGGGATCAACATCGTCTTCGGCCCCCAGCAGTCGGGGAAGACCACCTCCGTCGAAGCGATCCAGGCCCTCCTCTGGCCCGCCGCTGCTGCCCCTCCGTCTGCCTCTGTATTCGCCACCCTGAGTGTCGAGGGCGTCGAGTGGACTGCCGAGCTGGACGGCGGCCGGACGCGCTGGCAGCGCTCCGGGCACGATTCCCTTCCCCCACGGCTGCCCCCCACCGAGCAGCGCGACCGTTACCGGCTGGTCCTCCAGGAGCTGATCGGGAGCGACGGTGAGCGGTTCGCGGAAGCGATCGCGCGGGAGTCGGCCGGGGGCTACGACGTGGGGGCCGCGGCGCGGGCGGCCGGGTACCGTGGCGTCGCGCCGCGGTCGGGCGCGTTGCAACAGGCGTTGGCGACGGCACGGGAGCGACTGCGCGAGGCGCGGCGGCAGGAATCGGAAGTCCGGCGTGCGGAGGCCGAGCTGCCGGAGCTGCGCCGGAGGCTCGAAGGGGCGCAGGCCGCCGGGGGTCGGATCCGGCTGCTCGAGGCGGCGCTCGTGCACGCCCGAGACCTCGAGGCCGAGCGCCGGGCACGGCTCGCGCTCGAGGCGTTCCCGCTGGAGCTGGAGTGCCTGCGGGTGGACGATGTGGAGGGGCTCGGCGAGATCGTCGCCCGACTCACCGCCGCGGAAGCTCGGATGCGCGCCGCGCGCGAGCAGCTCGAGCGCTCCGCCATGCTCCGACGGGAGACCGGCCTGGAGGAGGAGGTCGCTCCCGGCCTACTCGACGCGCTCGGACACGGGCTTCAGCGTGCGGAGGAGACGGCCCGGGAGATCGTGCGGCTGGAGGAGGAGATCGGGCGAGCCGAGCGGATTCGGGAGAGCTCCGCGGCGTCGCTCGGCGGGGTCGTCGATCCTCAGGGGGTGGCGATGCTCGACCACGCCGCGCTCCGCGTGCTGGAGTCGACGTCGAGCGCGGCGCTCGGGCAACGCCAACGGCGGGCCGCCGCTGAGTCGCTCCTGGAGCGGCTGGAGCCGACCGACCCGCCCGAGGAGGTCGAGCCGGTAACCGAGGCGATCCAGCTCCTTTCGCGGTGGCTGCGGGTGCCGGGCGGTGGGAGCGACCGTTCGCGTACCGACCGGAGGCTGGCCGCCGCGTCGCTGCTCCTCGTCGCCCTCCTCGCCGTCGTCCTCGGCGTTGCGCTTCACCCGGCGTTCCACGGGCTGTCGCCTGTGGCCGCCATCGCCGGGGCTGTGGTCTGGCTGCGGCGCGACCCCGCTGACGAGCGGCCGTCGATCGTGCGGCAGTTCGAGCAGCTGGGGGTAGCGCCGCCCCGTCGGTGGCGCGACGAAGAAGTCCTCGCCCGGCTCCGGGAGCTCGAGCGGCAACGCGCCGCCGCCGAGCTCGAGGAAGAGAAGGGAAGGCGCCGTACGGAGGCGCTCCAGGCGCTCCGGCAGGTCGAGGAGGAACAGGGCGAGGTGGACGAGCTCGTCTACCGGACGGCGCGGGAGATCGGGCTCGCGGCGGCGCCCAGCGTGGAGAGCCTGCACTGGCTCCTGGAGCGGCTTCTGCGGTGGCAGGAAGCGAACGACGAGGTAGAGGGGACCGTGGGGAAGCTGACCGTCGCGCGGGAACGCGCCGCCGCCTCGCTCGCTGCGATCGCGAGGGCGCTATCACCCTTTGGCTACCTGGCGCCCGCCGACCCCCTCGAGGCTCGCGAGCGGATCGCTTCGCTTCACGAGCGGCTCGAGCGGTTCCGCGAGGCGTCCCGGATGGGTTCGGACGCCGAGCGGGAGGTGCGGAGGAGCAAGGAGGAGATCGTGTCGGCTGGCCGGGCGCGGGAGGCACTGCGCGAGCGCCTGGGCATCGCCGCCGACGACGAGCCGCGGCTCGCCTCGTGGTCCGGGATGCTCGACGCCTACGGCGGTTCGAGAGACGAGCTGGCCCACGCGACGACCGCCACAAAGATCTCCCACGACGCCCTCGCCCGGGCCGGCGGCGCGGACGACGGCTCCCTGCCCTCTTCGCAGCACGAGCTGGAGGAGGCGCTGCGGGAGAATCGAGAGCGGGCCTTCGAGCTCGAAGGGTTACGTGACGCGATCAAGGGAATCGAGACCGAGGTCGCCGTCGCCCGCGGCCGGCACGACGTCGAGGAAGCACTCGCCCAGGTGGCCGAGGCCGAGGAGGCCGTGCGGATGGCCTGCGACCGCGACATCGAGGCGGCCGTCGGGTACACCCTCGTCGAGCACCTCCGGGAACGGATCCGCGACGAGAGCCGGCCGGAGGTCTTCCACGCCGCGCGGCGTTGGTTCGGGCGGATCACACGGGGCCGTTGCGAGCTGGAGTTCACCGACACCGAGCCCCCGTCGTTCCGAGCAAGGGACACCGCGACCGGCCTCGGCCACGGCCTCGACGAGCTCTCCGGCGGGACCCGGGTACAGCTCCTGCTCGCCGTCCGGACTGCGTTCGTCGAGACCCACGAGCGCGGTCCTCGCCTGCCGCTTCTCCTCGACGAAGCCCTCGCCACCGCCGACGACCACCGCGCGGCCGCCATCATCGAAGGCGTCATCGAGATGGCCCGCGCCGGGCGTCAGATCTTCTACTTCACCGCGCAGGGAGACGAAGTGGTGAAGTGGCAATCGGCGCTGGCCGGCGAGACGTTGGATCACCGGATTGTCGAGCTCCGCTCCACAGTCGGCGCACCGACGCCGCAGGAGGTTCCCTGGAGGGCCGGTTCCCCCGCCCCTCCCGTGCTGCCCGACGCGAGCGTGCACGACCACGACTCCTTCGGCCGCGCCCTGGACCTCGGGCCCCTCGATCCGCTCGGCACCTCCCCGGACGGGATCCACCTCTGGTACCTGCTGGAAGACGTGGACCTCCTCTCGCGTTGCCTGAACGTGGGGATCGAGCGTTGGGGTCCGCTGCGCCGCTACGTCGGGCACGCCGAGGGTGGCGAGATCCTGCGGGTCGGTCCGGCGCTCGGCGCGATCGAGGCGTGCGCGCGGGGGCTCGAGGCACTCCTCTCCGGCTACTCGATCGGGCGCGGCTCCCCGGTCGACCGGTATGTCCTCGAGAGGTCCGGCGCCGTCTCGGCCACCTTCCTCGACCGCGTCGCCGCCCTGGCCCGCGCCCACGACGGCGATGCCGAACGACTCCTCGCGGCGCTCGAGAACAGGGAGATCACTCGCTTCCCACGGAGGAAGATCGACCAGCTCCGCGCCCGTCTCAGCGACGAGGGCCACCTCGACATGAGGGAGCCGCTCTCCCCCGGCGAGCTCCGCGCCCGAGTCGTTCGGGGGATGACCCACTACCTGAGCGATGGGGTCATCGACGCCGATACGATCCGCCGGCTCCTGCGAAGGGTGGAGGGCCCGCGAGAGGTGCCCGCCGAACCCGTCACGGCGACGACGAGGCCCGGCTCGTCCTCCAGGACAACATCCGATCTCCGCGACCCGGTCCTACTCCGCCGTGAGGCGCGCTAGATCGTTGGGTTTGGCCATTGCCGGGGTCCACAGATCGTCGACCTCGCGGACGCGAACAGGGACGGTGTCGATCGTGAAGTCTTCCAGCTCGAGTTCGTCGGTCAGCTCGTCCCAGGAGAGCGGCGTCGAGACCATCGGCAGACTCTTCGCGCGGCAGGCGTAGACCCCCGCCACCGTCTTCCCGATGATGTTCTGCAGGTAGTCGACGTAGACCGTTCCCACAGGGCGCTTCTTCGTCATCCGCTCCACCGTCGCCTCCTTGGGATGGTTGTAGGCCACCCGCGTGGCGACGATCTGCGCGACGAGCGTCGCGGCTTGCAGGGGAGTGTTGCGCGGCAGGGGAAGGTAGATGTGGAGACCCCTCGACCCGGAGGTCTTGAGGGCGCCGTGCAGGTCCAGCGAGTCCATCTCCTCCTTGACCCATCGGGCCACCTGGACGACCCGCCGGAAGGTCGCCTCTGGCCCCGGATCCAGGTCCAGGATCGTGTAGTCGGCGCTCTCGAGGTCCTGGATCCGCGAGTGCCACGGATCGAAAGAGATCGCACCCAGCTGGATCGTGTAGAGCAGCGTAGTGAGGTTGCCGCCCACCAGCCGGCGATGCGGCTTCCCCTTCTCCTTCACCGTCTCGATCCGCACCCCGTCGGGTGCCGGGTCGGGCGCTGCCTGCTGGTAGAACGACTGGCCCTCGACCCCGTTCGGGAACCGCTTCAGGACGAGGGGGCGATCCTTCATCCACGGGAGGATGTGCTCGGCCATCCTCGCGTAGTAGATGAGGAGATCGCCCTTCGTGTGCCCGCTCTCGGGGAAGAACTTCTTCTCGAGGCTGGTGATCCCGATCGTCCGTCCGCCCCCCAGGTTGAGCTCACCCTCCCCCCTGTCGGCGCACATCGCCCGCAGCCGGGCGGCGACAGGGGTGTCGATCTCCTCATCCGGGGGGTCGGTTTTCTTCGTCGACTTCTTCTTTCCGCCTTCGGCACTCCCCTTCTTCGCGGTCGTCTTCGGCGAGGGCGGGTCGGACGAGCCGGGGGCCTGATCGGTCTCGTCAGCCTCGTTGGTCTCGTCCGTTTCATCGGACTCGGCCGTCTCGCCGGCGGCCGGTTCGCGCACCACCTCCTTCGCCTCCTTGTCTTCGCGGAAGCCGACGAAGGCCGGCTGGCGGAGCTTCCCGTCGCGGGTCCACTCGTTGAACTTGACCTCGACGACGACGCTCGGCCTCGTCCAGTGCGCCCGCTCGTTGGTCCGGGGCTTCGCCGTGAAGGGTGGCGTCTTCCGCTCGAGCGGCCGGAGCCGCTTGTACATCTCTTCGAGCTGGTCGTTGGAGAAGCCCGTGCCGGTGTGGCCAGCGTACTCGAGCTTCCCGTCGCCGTCGTAGTAGCCGAGAAGGATCGCGCCGAGGAATGGCCGGCTCTTCCGCGGCTCGGTCCACCCCCCCACGATGAACTCCTGACGGTTCTCGAGCTTCACCTTCAGCCAGTCGCCGGTGCGGAGCCCCGGGCGATACGTCGCGTCCTTCCGCTTGGCGATGAGCCCCTCCCACCCCTCCCGCTTCGCCTTGCGGGTGAGCTTCGCCTGGTCCTCGGTGGTCGGCGCCAGCAGGAGGTACTCGGACTCCCGGCCCTCCATCACCCCCTCGAGCGCTTCCCGGCGCTCGGTCCAGGGAACGGGCGCGAACACCTCGTCGCCTTCGAGCAGGACATCGAACACCGCGAGGGCGGCGGCGGTCTCCTTCGCGAGGACGCGGACCCGCTCCGCGTCCTGCACGTGCATGCGCGCCTGGAGGTTCTCGAAGCGCGCCACCTTTCCCTTCACCACCGCCACGATCTCCCCGTCCAGCACCACCGGCGCGCCAACTTCGGCTACCAGCTCCTGCAGCGCGGTCACGATCTCCGGGAACTGTTTCGCCTTGTCGTGACCGTTCCGGGTGACGAGGGCGGCGCCGGTGCCGGTCGCGAACGCGAGAACCCGGATCCCGTCGTACTTTGGCTCGAACGTCCAGCCTTTCGACGGCTTGGGAACCTGTCCGCCGCTCTTCGCCAACATCGGCCTGAGGCCGGCCACGTCCGCCGAAGACACCTTCTTCTGCCGGCCGTCCGACTTCCCGCCCTTCGAGCGGTTCGAGTGCCAGACCCGCTCGCCACCCTTCCCTTCGGCGATCTCGTCCATCGTCCGGCCCGTCTCGACCGACGTCGTCTCCCTCGTTACCAGGTTCACCCGACCGTCGGCGTGCTCGTCACGGTGCTTGATCAGCAGCCACTTCGACCTGGGACCTCCCTTCGCTCGGTCCGTGCGGACCAGCGCGAAGGAGCCCTTCAGACGCTCCCCCTTGAACGTGATCGAGAGCTTCCCTTCCTCGTATCCCCGGAGCACCGCCTTCTCCGGGCGTTCCCGCTTGCGAACCTCGTCCGGCTCGTACTCCCCGCGGTCCCACAGCATCACGGTGCCGCCGCCGTACTCGCCGGCCGGGATCGTCCCCTCGAAGTCGTTGTACTCCATCGGGTGGTCCTCGACCTCCATCGCCAACCGCTTGTCCCGGGGGTTCACGCTCGGGCCCTTCGGCACCGCCCAGCTCCGCATGACCCCCTCCACCTCCAGCCGCAGGTCGAAGTGGAGGTGGGAGGCGGCGTGCTTCTGCACGACGAACTCGAGTCCGCCACCTCGCACGGACCCTTTCCCGTCTCCCGAAGGCTCCGGCGTCTTCGCGAAGTCGCGCTTCCGCTGATACTCCTTCAGCCGCCCCCCGGAGCCCTTCTTCGGCACGGCGCCCTACCGCCCCCGGCGGATGGCCGAGATCAACTCGTTCTTCGTCATCTTGCTCCGCCCCTCGATGTCGAGCTCCTTCGCGCGGTTGTACAGCTCGTTCTTCGTCCGACCCTCCAGCCCGACGTTCGGGTTGCCGGTCCCCTCCGTCGTCCGCCTCGGCGTACGCCCTTCCTCCCGACGCGTCTTGTTCACGGTCCGAGCCGCGATCTCCTCCGCCCGGCTCGCCGATTTCCCTTGCGCCCTCGTACTCTCCTTGATCCGCTCGTACTGCCGCTCGTCCTTCCTGCTCCAGTTTGGCATGGTCATCCCCTCCGTGAAATCCCCTTCGTTGATCCGAACGCTGACGATGCAAGAGCCGGGCTGTACCGACGTCCCGCAAGACACCGCGTGGCAAGGCGTTTGGACGTGCGGTCCGATCCCTCGACCCGAGCCATACATTTGTCACGAAAACGTACGCACCCGCATCTCGGATTTGTATCGGTTGGACGACGATCGCCGTTCGGTACGAGGGTTGCGACATGCGCCGGCTCGCAGTCACTACATAAGTTGTGAAATTATTCGACTTTTTCCACTCCCCACGCACCCTCCACCTCTTGCCCCCAGCCTCCGGAACAGCTCTCCTCGGGACACGAACCGCTTAAGCCGTTCAGTTACAGTGACTTGTGGATAAGTGCATACACCCTAGGAGGTTACCAATCCCTTGACGAAGCCGCCCCGGGACGGTATACTGGGCGTCCCGTTTTGACAGCTGTCGCACTTGTGATGGCCAGCGTCCCCTCGCGGGCCACTTGACTTTCTTGTTTTTGGGCTCCTCCTCTCCATGTCTGATTACCACTTCGAACTCACCCCCGAGCCCCTTCACTTGAAGGTGAGCGATCTCCCCTCCGACGTTGCCGAGCAGATCCGAGATGCGCAGACACAGAACCCGGAGTTCCTGAAGAACATTCTCGTCTACGGGATCACCCATAAGGCGGTCTTCGAGACATTGAGTCGGGCCTGGAGGCGGTAGCGCCGAGCAGCGACAGTTGACGGAGATGGTGCCCGGGTTGTAGCCTACGTCCTTGGCATGTATTTTGTGCGCGCCCCTGGACGTGGGATGGACCGATGCTCCCCGATCTGTCGGAAGAGGACCTGCGGCTCCGCTACCTCGATTGGTGCTCAGCTCAAGTCGCCAGACGATTCCTCGAGCTGAGTCACGACGAGGTCTGGCTGCGCTCCCACTTCGCCGCCTCTCTTCCCGCCCGTCCCGACCCGGAAAAGTCCCACTCCAGAGGCCCCGCGACCGTGGTCGAACGGATCCCCGGCTCCGGCTACCTCGAGCTCGTCCGCAAGACCGCCCTCGTCCTCGCACGCGAGCTCGACCTCCCCGGCTTCGAGGAGTGGAAACAATCCTACCTCGAAGACCCCGACTCCTTCAAGAGAGATATGCTGACCGGCTGAGTCGGCCACTCCGGTAGACCCGGAGTTTTTTGTGCCCAAATTTGACTTTCGGGAATTATTCGGGTACCCTTCTTGAAGTGTTTGTTCCCCCGTGTGCCGCCGGCGCCGGGGGATTCGTGCCCTCTGCTGTCCCGAGTTCAACCGATAGAAGGCCGTGAAAAACCTAACTGCAACGGCAAAAACAATTTACCGCAGAGGCGCAGAGAACCTTCTCCAAGGATGTAGTTCTCTGCGTTCTCTGCGGT
>WHSP01000048.1 GCA_009380025.1 Gemmatimonas sp.
TGGCGGTTGCAGGCTTTTTTCGCTCCTGGCCGCGGGAGCCCCATAAGCGTGCTCGAGGCGAAGCCGGGAACGTCACATCTGGTGTCGCACCAGCGCCACGTTCGCTGCGTCGATCCGCTTGGCATCCAAAGCAGAGCTTCGCGCTCGGACCTGGTCGTCGGACCAGGATCAAAGGGGACTCGGCAAGGTGGAGACTTTGCCGACCAATGCCCCTTCGTCTCGAGTTGCCGTTTGGGGATCGCGGACTATATCCGAAGCAGGGACTTGCGCGTATGGTAACCCTCGGCAAATCCAGTCGGCGAAGCGCATTCAATGCCTCGCAATCGCATCAAGCTCTCGAACGTCCGCTCGGCGAACCACCGCTTCTCGCGCTGTGACATGAACGCTTCCACGAGGTGACTCACTTTTAGTTCGCATGTCGGCCGATCCAGGGCGACGAACATGTTCGGCGAGGTCAAGTCGCCATCGTACTTGGGAATCTCGTACTCGAGCACCAGGTGGTCCCGGAAGGTGTTCCAGGTTAGCTCGGCGACGAGCCTGTGGTCCTGGTGCATGTCCTGCCCGTGATGGGAGAAGATCACGTCGGGACTGGTACGCCGCTTCAGTTCCTCGAACGCCTCCTTCAGTTCAGCGCCCTGATAGGGGAAGAAGCCGTCCCGAAAATTGTGGGTGATCACCTCCGTCCTCGCGGCGCGGCGCAAGAACAGCTCGGCGCTACATCGAGCCTCTTGCTGTCGCGCCGTCGACCCACTGAACACCACCCACAGGACTTCAACGTTCCTTCGCTCGGCGAGTAGCCGCAGGATCGTTCCCCCACACCCGATTTCGATATCATCGGAATGCGCTCCGAGACACAACACCCGCACAGGTGCGTCCGGATCGCGACCGAGAGCGAGCTCGATCATCGTGAGGCGGCCGCGATCTTCTGGTCGTCACCTGGAACGAGTCGGACGTGCGTTGCGAGCGACGTCACCGTGGCGTTCGGCTCGGCGTGCTTCCAGACATACCAGGGCGGATCGCCGGTGTCATAGAGGTCGTCGAGCCGCTTCTTATCCTTGGCCGTATCCATCGGAACCCAGAACCCATCGTAGTGATGGGCCAGGAGCTGTCGCGCCTTCATCATCCGCTCGAACGGCTCGAGAACGAGCTCGTCGCCCGGCTGCATGTAGTCGAAGATCTCGTTGCGGAAGACGAAGAACCCGCCGTTCACCCGAAGCCCCGACTGGGCGATATCCCGGAAGCTGGTGACCGCGCCATCGTCGTCCGCGGAGAGGAAGTGATAGCTCAGGTTCGGCTTGACGGAGAGGAAGGAAGCAACCCGCCCGCTCTGCTCGAGATGCTCGATCTGATCCGGCAGGCGAAGGTCCGAGAGTCCGTCCGAGTAGTTGGCCAGGAACATCTCCTCCCCTTCGAGATACGGCCGGACGGCCATGAGCCGCTCGCCGATGTTGGCGTTCAGCCCGGTCTCGACGAAGGTGATCCGCCAGTCTTCGATGTCGCTGTTGATCAGCTCCCTCCGACGGCCGCCCTCGGAGAGAACGAAGTCGTTCGAGACGCACTCCTCGTAGTTGAGGAAGTACTGCTTGATCAGGTCGCCGCGGTAGCCGAGGCAGAGGATGAAGTCCTTGTGACCGAAGTGGGCGTAGTACTTCATCAGATGCCAGAGAATCGGCCGGTAGCCGAGCGGGACCATCGGTTTCGGGACGTTGTCCGCGTAGTCCCGCAGGCGCATGCCGAGTCCTCCACAAAACAGAACGACCTTCATGACTGTCTCCTCTCAGGAATTGGCTGCGGTCGGAACCATTGCGAGCTCCCCCGCGTCCATCTCGTCGACTGCGTCCTGCCAGCGCATCGCGCCGTCGATGCGCCGTTGTTCCTGAAGTCGTTTGATGTGCCGGATCCGGAAGTAGTCCGGGCCGTTGAAGTCCTCTTCGGACATCCCGAACTCCCGGAAGGCGGCGTAGAGCTGTTCGATGCCCTTCCGCACCGTCCACTGGGGATCGTAGCCGGGCAGGGTGCTCTCGAGCTTGCTACAATCGACCCGGTAGCTGCGGGGATCGGGGCTGCCCTCTTCGGCGTACCGGATCCGGCTTCCGGGCACCACCTCGCCAACCATCTCGGCCAGCTCGCTGACGCGGTAGTTCTCCGACGTCCGCCCGACGTTGAACGCCTCGTTGTGCACCAGCTCCCTCGGGGCCTCCAGGGCGGCGAGGAAAGCTCGCGAGAAATCTTCGGCGTGTACGAGAGGCCGCCAGGGTGTCCCGTCGCTCTGGATCAAGACCTCACCGGTGGCGTGGGCGACGGCGACGAGGTTGTTGATGACGACATCGAGACGAAGCCGTGGCGACACGCCAAAGGCGGTCGCGTTGCGCATGAACGTCGGGGTGAAGTCGTCGTCGGCGAGACGAGCGACATCGCGCTCGACGAGAACCTTCGACTCCCCGTATGGAGTGATCGGGCTGAAGTCGGCGTCTTCCTGGAGCATGTCGTCACCGGCAACGCCGTAGAGGCTGCACGACGAGGCGAAGAGGTAGCGGGTCACTCCGGCCGCCTTCGCCAGCTCGGCCAACCGAACCGAGGCTCGGTGGTTGATCTCGTAGGTCAGCCCCGGGTTCATGCTGCCGAGCGGGTCGTTGCACAGTGCGGCCAGGTGGATCACCGCGTCGAAGCCTGCCAGGTGCCGTGCGTCGACGTCACGGATGTCCGCACGAACCGACGGAATCTCCCGCGGGGTAGATCCGAACGTGCAGTCCCGGAAGAAGAAGGTATCCAATCCAGCCACCTCGTGGCCCGCCCGTCGGAGGGTCTCGACCATCACGGATCCGATGTATCCGCTATGGCCCGTCACCAACACTCGCATAGAATTCTCCCGGATGGTCTCGTTGTCGTTGTGAACCGCTGACTCAGCCCATGATGGCTGAGCAAACGGCAGAGTCGTCACTCCCGTGAACGGGAGAATCCAGCCGCTCGGCCCGCACGGTGGCTTCACGTTCGGCCGGGTGTAGCAGATCGACCGATCGCAGCGCCTCCGCGGCCTGGAGGATCACGCGGAATGGGAGCCCGGCCCGTTCCGCGATGTCAAAGAGACCATTTCGTCCGTCCGAGAGGTTCAGCAGCCAGAGCAGAGCCATCTCGAATCCGGGCAGCTCCGCGTTGCCGCCCATCCCACGGTAGAGACCGCGCTTGCCGAGTTGCGGCTCGCAGTATTGGTTCTGGTTGAGGAAGACCTCGTCGTTCTCCAGGATCTCGACCACCGCCCGGCACTTGGCGAGGCTGTCCGCGAGGGCGTCCGGCCGGACCAGGTCGAGGTCATCGGCCGACGTGTGGTACTGCGGGTAGCGACCGTTCGGAGTCCGCATCAGGCAGCCGACCGGCAGGTCGAACCCCGGCGAGCAGTACTGTCGCTCGTCGTAGCCGTAGGGGATGAAGTCCTCGATCTCAGAGTCCTCGTCCGAGTGCCTGAGCACGTGCTCGACGGCCCGGTCGATCAGCGCGTCGCCGCGGCGGCTTCGTTTGTAGGTCGATGATCCGGCATCGCCCAGACAGCTCAGGACCAGGCCATGCCGGATTCGCTGCGTTGCCTCTCGATTCCTTGCCAGCCACGTGATCGAGCCGATCGTCCCCGGGATGAAGAGGAAGCGGTACGTGTAGCGGCGGGACTCGAGGTCGCCGAGGTGTTTCGCCAGCGCCACCGCTACCGCGATCCCCGACAGGTTGTCGTTCGCCAGGGAAGGGTGGCAGCTGTGACAGGAGATCAGTACCTCCTCATCCGTCTCCCCCGGAACGACGCACTCGCCATAGCTGAGCGAGCCCGGCTCCAGCGTCGAGTCGATACGGACCTCGTAGTCCCCGTCCTCGAGACCTTCCAGCTGGTTGTGCGTCAGGCAGAAGCCCCAGGACTCGCGATAGTACGACGTGCGGTACGGGATCCAGTCCGGGTGCTCCGGGACCGTGTGCAGGTGCGGCCTCAGCTCCTCGAGCGGCATCGTTCGCCGGACCGGCACGCTGTAGTTGAGGACGTGCAGATTCGATCGGGCGAAGTCGATCACCTTTTCGCCGCGCGCGTTGCGCACGTACGCGTCACGGATATTCCACTCCTCCGGCACGACCCAGTCGAATACCTCGGTCCCGGTCGGGATTTCGTGGACTACGAGCGGGATCTCCTCGCCGATTCGCCGCAAGGTCCAGCGCAGGCCCTCTCCGGTGATGCTCCTGCAGACCGGGAACAGCTCTTCCACGAGGTCGTACATCGCCTCGCCCGCGTTCGAGGAGGGCATCGTCATACGAGGACGGCCTCCGAGAAGTCGGCGTACCGAGCGTCCCGTTGGAGGATAACCGGATCGGCGATCGGCCATTCGATACCGAACGCCGGATCGTTCCAGCGGACACCCCGGGCATGGCCGGGCGAGTACTCCGTGGTCATCTGGTAGAGCACCTCGGCATCGTCCGTAAGTGTCTGGAAGCCGTGGGCGAAGCCTTCCGGGATGTACAGGGCGCGCCGGTTCTCGGTCGTGAGCTCTGCCGCGACGTGCTGCAGGTATGTCGGTGATCCCGGCCGCAGGTCGATGATCACGTCGTGGATCGCGCCGCGTGTGCAGCGTACGAGCTTCGTTTCGGCCGCCGGAGCGACCTGGAAGTGCATTCCCCTGAGCGTGCCCAGCAGCCGATTGTAGGAGATGCTGCTCTGCTCCACGCGCGCGTCCAGCCCGTGCTCGTCGAACTCGCGACGACACCAGCTGCGGGCGAAGAACCCCCGATGGTCCTCGTACGTTTCGACATCGAGCAGGAACGCTCCGGGCAGCTCGAGCTCGGTGAAGATCACTCGAACACCTTCGTCTCCGGGATCGGCACCACGAACCGGCCGCCCCATTCTCGGATCTGCGCCATCTGCTCCATGATCTCGTCCTTCAGGTTCCACGGCAGGATCAGGACGTAGTCCGGCCGGGTCTCGTCGATCTTCGAGGGCGGGAAGATCGGGATGTGTGTCCCAGGAGTGTAACGGCCGTGTTTATACGGGTTGCGGTCGACGGTGTAGTCGAGAAAGTCTGTTCGGACCCCGCAGTAGTTGAGCAACGTGTTGCCTTTGCCGGGGGCCCCGTATCCGACGACCGTTTTCCCCTCACGGCGGACTCCGATCACGAAGTCGAGGAGCTTGCGCTTGGTCTCCTTCACCTGCTCGTCGAAGCTCCGGTAGAAGTCGAGCGTGAGGACACCCGCATCGGCTTCGCGCTGCATGAGACCTCGGACACGGTCCGTCACCGGCTTCGAGTCGTCTTCACTGTGCCGCGCGTAGATCCGTAGCGAACCGCCGTGGGTCGGCAGCTCGTCTACGTCGAAGAGAGTGAGCCCGTGCGCCGCGAAGATCGTCTGGGCGCTCAGGAACGAGAAATATGAGAAGTGTTCGTGGTAGATCGTGTCGAACTGGTTCTCCTCGACGAGCCGTGAGAGGTGGGGGAACTCGATCGTGATCACGCCCTTCGGGGCGAGGAGGATCTTGAACCCACCGACGAAGTCGTTCAGGTCGTGGACCTGGGCGAGCACGTTTTTGCCGAAGAGGAGGTCGGCATGGACGCCTTCCGCCACCAGCTCGCGAGCGAGCTCCCGGCCGAAGAAATCGACCCGTGTCGGGACTCCCTTCTCGATGGCGACCTTCGCGACGTTCGCGGCCGGCTCGATCCCGAGCGACGCCACGCCACGTTCGACGAAGTACTGAAGCGCATAACCATCGTTGCTCGCGACCTCGACGACCTGACTCTCCGCGCCGAGACCCAGGCGGCCAACAATCTCCTCCGCGTACTGCTCGACGTGCAGGAGCCAGCTCGTCGAGTACGACGAGAAATAGGCGTACTCGCTGAAAATCGCTTCGCGGCTCACGTACTCTTGGAGCTGGACCAGGTAGCACCGCTCGCAGACGTACACGCGCAGCGGGTAAAACGCCTCCATCTCGTTGATCTGATCTTCGGGGACGAAGCTCTCGCAGAGCGGAGACATCCCGAGATCCACCACGGTGTGGCGGAGGGCTTCCCCGCAGAAGCGACAACGGCTCCGGTCGCTGGGAACGTAGCTCGCCGGGTCGCCTTCGAGCAGCGCGGAATTCGATTGCGCGGTGGACATGAAGTTCGACATTCAGGATGTAGAAAGCACGTCAGCTATTCTCGATGTAGCATCCATTTGGGTGGCCGACCATGAGCCGACCGAGATTCCCGTCGAGAGAGGTCCTGCGCCAGGCCAACGCCGCCTTGGCTTACTCATCGTGGCTCCTGCATTCGATTTCTGCCCGCTCGGGACGAGGCCCCGGGCTTCGCAGAAAGCAAACCAGACGAAGATGGTGCGTCGTCACGCAATGAGACGCGACTGCAAAACGTGAATGTAAGATGTTGCAAATCAGCAATTTGTGTCTAACACGGAGCGCCAAGTCCGAGTCTCTACCGAGGGTTTCGACCGCTTGACCGACCGAAATCAGTGTGGGATCGCCTTCGATCGTAGAGGAGCGCCTCAAGCTGTTCGTTTACAACATCCTACGAAACGAAGACGTGTCGTGAGGCGGGTCTGCTACTCCCGTTGCAGCGACTCCACACCACTCGCCGATTGACTTTTGATGACCGTGCGCCTTCGACCGGCATCAGCCGCTTGGGCCTTTGCCAAACGGTCGCGGTGCGATTCTAGGCCGTTCGCGCGTTCTGGCGGACGAAGACGGCGAGTTTTCGGGCCTAACGGCTCAAACGAGAGAGGCTGATCCAGGGATCGCCCTCTTGGTTCAAAAGACGTGAGTTCGAAGGTCGCTCGTGAGCCGCGAAGTGTGAAAGAGATGGCCGGAACCGGCCAATACACAATTTGCATTGCTCAGGACCTCAACGGTCCGCTGGCGTGATCAAGCTGCCTGAAGCGACGTGAAGTCGATGTCAGTCGGGGACTTTCTCAAGACACCAGAGTGAGCCCAGAAAAGCGAAGGATCAGGTGTTGACGACCGGCGACAATGTCGCCGTCAGCGGGGTCCCCTCGTCGTAGGAATCCTGGATATCCTCAGATAGCTTCGCCCGATCCGATACGCGAAGGTAATCCCCGGTCGTCGTCCCGGTGCACTCTGAGTCGAGGTTGGGTGCTCCGCGGCGTTCCACGATATCGTCGTAGTGGACCGTGCGGAAGTCGATGCTGAACCGCGTCCTTCCTGTGGTGTTCGGCACGGTGGAATGCAAGTGCGCTGCCGAAAAGAGAAGGAGGCCGCCAGGAGGCGTAACGACACGCACCTGCGGATCTAGCTCGACGGGTTCTTCAGGCTTGGGCTGTTGTCGTTTGTCTACACCGATCTGCTGCGAGGCGACGTAGCGGCTTGTGCGATTCCACTCGGCGTAGTTGTAATTTCGTGACCCGTTCCGCAGCGGCTTGTCCCAATATGCCGAATGGAAGGCCATGCAGTTCTCGGGCTCGATGTCATAGATCGGAATCCACCAGTTGATCTGCGCCATCGGGGCGGAATACCAGGTATCACGATGAGGATGGAAAGCGTAAGCGATACCCGTAGTCAGGTAGCCATCGCTCGTCGCCGTTCGCATCCGGGGTACGTCGAAATACGTCTTTTCTGGATCGCATCCCATGTCGGTGAGCATCCTCGCCAAGCAATCTTTTGCTTCTGGATGATGAATGAATTTGGGCTTTAGCTCGGCCAGAAGTGCCGCATACTCCTCGACGGGCATCGAATGCTGGGCCGTCGTAGGGTCTTTGGTTCCAAAAGCTTCGCGAATCAGGTCCCTTGCGAGTTCGACAAGGACGAGAGCCGACGAGCGAGGCGAATAGACGAAGAGGTCTCCTCTGTAAAGACCCTCACGACGGAGATCATCGGTAGCGGATGAATCGAATAGAACTGAGCTCATGGTTTTTCCTCACGAGTCAAATGTACTGGAACTTCGGGTCTTCTCACCCCTTCAAGCAGAGCCCCATCACCGTGCGAGCTCGATAAGGGCTGACGTCAGCGTTCCCACGGAAGTCGGGATGAGCACAGTGACGAGCACGCTCACCGGACGGTCGAGGATCAGGTTCACCAGATCCCTCCAGCGTACGGTCCGGAGGAGAGCGTGTTATCCCCGACAATTCTTCACCGCCTCGGCCCAGCTGCAAAACGATCTGCGCGCTCTGGCCCTCGCAGAAAGCAAACCAAATCCGGATCAGCCCTGAGGACGCCTTGCGGAGAGCCTGGCTAGAACCGTCGTAGAGGATTGGAAACACGCGGCTTGGGGCGATTCTTGGGCGCGTCTGATAGCTTCTTGCTGGCCTCATCCAATTTTGACTCGCTGGTGCCGACGGACTTCTCACCCGGAAGGCTTAGACAGATCTACAAGGTGTTTGTATGCATGAAGTTATGACTCCATTGCATGGTGAGGCGAGGCTGCTGCCCCCGTTGCGCTCACTCTACACTCTCCCAGTTCCTGTTCGTTATCTTCCGGGCACCCTTCCGGATCGCTTAGAATCCCGATACTGAGAGTTGGGGGTGGATGTCAGCGCCGGAAGAGCAGGCGGACGGTGTGGAGTGCAGTGGTCAAAGTCGACCTCAGAGTCGAGCGCGGCAGCGGCAGGTGCATAGTCGCCTTGCCGAATGCTTTGGATCGAAACCTCGGAATCAATGGATGAGACGAGCAGGCCGAACGACGTTGCGGTGATTGGTGGGGGGATCGTTGGTCTTGCGACCGCGCTGGCACTATTGCACCGGGAGGCCGGTCGGGTCCTGGTTCTGGAGGCAGAGGATCGCATCGCCGCGCATCAGAGCAGCCACAACAGCGGCGTGATCCATTCCGGGCTGTACTATCGCCCCGGCTCGCTGAAGGCGAAAACCTGCGTGGCGGGTCGGGAGGAGATGTACGAGTTCTGCGAGGCGGAAGGAGTGGCCGTCGAGCGGTCAGGCAAGCTGGTAGTGGCGACGCGCGATTCGGAGATCCTGGCCCTCGAGGAGTTGGAGCGCCGGGGAAGAGCGAACGGTCTCGACGGCCTCCGACGCATGGTACGCGAGGAGATGGGGGAGATCGAACCCGAAGTGGACGGGCTTGCCGCCTTGTGGGTGCCCCAGGCCGGGCTCGTCGATTTTGCCGAAGTGGCGCGGGCGATGGCGCGACGCATTGAGGACCTGGGTGGCGTGATCCGAACCGGATTCAGGGTATCGCGAGTCGAGGAGAAGGCTGGGGAGCTCGTGATCGGCGCGCGGGAGGCAGAGGTTCGGACTCGGGCGCTGGTCAACTGCGCTGGCCTCCAGTCGGATCGGATCGCCCATCTGTGCGGAGCCGAACCAGGCGTCGCGATCGTTCCGTTCCGCGGCGAATACTACGAGCTCCTGCCGGAGCGGCGCTTCCTCGTCCGGACCGCGATCTACCCGGTTCCCGATCCGGACCTGCCTTTCCTCGGGGTTCACTTCACCCGCACCGTTCACGGGTCCGTGGAAGCCGGTCCCAACGCCGTCCTCGCCACCCGGCGGGAGGGGTATCGTCGGTCGGACGTCTCACCGCGCGATGTCGCCGCGATGCTCGGTTTTCGGGGATTCTGGCGGATGGCGGCCACGCACTGGCGAACCGGCCTCGACGAGCTCCACCGATCCCTTCGCAAGTCCCGCTTTGTTCGTGACTTGCAGAGGCTCGTCCCTGCTGTTCGCGCGGAGGACCTCGTCCCGGGCAAGACCGGCGTAAGGGCCCAGGCGGTCGCTCCGAATGGCAAGCTGCTCGACGATTTCCATGTCGTCCCGGGCCCGCGGAGCCTCCACCTGCTCAACGCGCCTTCACCAGCCGCAACCTCCTCTCTCAGCATCGGCCGCTACCTGGCGGGGCGGATTTGCGAGATGCTCTGACCCGCTGTTGCGGCCCGGTAGCCCGCTCCGGAGACTGCCGCCGTCTTCGCTGAAACCCCTTCATCTTTGCCAGTTAGCACTTCCTGAGAGGGAAGGACGTCGGGCGAGAAGAGCACCGCTGTGTTGAGGGCGTGCGACACCTCGCGTCGATTGTGGCGGAGGTGCAACGGTCGGGCGGCTCGCCGGGGGTTGGCAACAGGGGGGTGAATCAACGGGATCTCTGATGGCGAGAGGCTTTAGGGTATCGTGATCCGTTCAGCCGAGCATGGTCCTTTCCTTGCCAACATTCGGCGGCCAACGGCAGCGGCCGAGAAAAACCGAACCCCACGAGTTTCATAGATGTCGAACAACCCGCCAATGGTGCCGGTGCAGGGCTCCGGGGGAGTCCCGGACGAGTGGCAGGAGATTCCGATGGGCGGTCCCGCCGAGTCCGCAGGAGGATCTGTGGGCGGGATGCAAATGCTTCGGCAGTATCTCGACTCGGTTTGGCGTCGGAAGTGGCTGGTCCTCCTCCTCGGCGTTCTTGGCCTCGCGGGCGGCTACGGCTACAGCCTGACGCAGATGTCGACCTATACGGCGCAGAGCACGGTATGGATCGAGGGTGATGATTCACGTGCGGCGGAGCTCGATCCGATCGGATCCGCGGATCTCCTGCAGCCCATGGCCTGGGTCCAGCTGCTGCGCACGTTCTCGGTTCTGGAGCCCGTCGTTGTGGAGAGGCAACTGTATGTTTCGCCAGTCCCCAAGCTCGACGAGACGGCATTCGATACCTTCGAACCGAACGAGGACCTTCAGCCTGGATCCTACCGTCTTCTCGTTGGCTCGGATGGCGAGCAGTTCACGTTCTTCGATCCTGCGGGGTCGCCTGTAGCGACAGGGCGCCTCGGTGAACCGTTCGGCGATCAGCTGGGTTTTCGGTGGATCCCACAACCCGAGCACTTCCCCCCCGACGGGGAGGTAACGCTTCGTCTCAGAACACTTCGGGACGCCGCACGCACGCTGGGCCAGCAGCTACAGACCTCAGTCAATGAGGACGGTACTTTCCTCGAGATCGCATACGCGGCGGACGATCCTGTCGAGGCTGCAGGCGTTCTCAACGCAGTAACCAGCCGCTATGTCCAAGTGGCCACGGAGCTCAAGCGGGCACGGTTGGTTGAGTTGACCACCGTGTTGTCCGAGCAGTTGGCCACGGCCGAGCGCAACCTCCGGGAGGCGGAAATCGGGCTCGAGGGCTTTCGCGTGCAGACCATCACGCTGCCTTCGGAGCAGGCGATGGCCATCACGCCGGGCATCGAGCAGACTCGTGACCCTGCCATCTCCTCATTCTTCGAGATGCGGCTGGACCGGGAGGCGCTGCGGCAGGATCGGGACCAGCTCGAGACGATCCTTCAGCGGATCGAATCAGGCGAGCTGACGGTGGGCGCGCTCTCGGCCGTTCCCTCCGTTGAAAGGTCATTCGAGTTGCGGGACGCGATTACCGAATGGGCGTCCAAACAGAGTGAGCTGCAGACTCTCGAGCAGCGCTACACCGACGAGTATCCTCCGCTTCAGCGGGTCCGAGGGGACGTCGCCCGCCTCGAGGAGATCGTCATTCCCGCCACTGCCGGTCGGCTTGCCGCGCAGATTCGGATGGAAGAGGAACAGACGGAGGGGCAACTTGCGGCAGCCTCGGGTGAGCTTCGCCGGATCCCACCGCGAGCGATCGAAGAGGCTCGTCTGCAACGGCAGGTCTCGATTGCCGGAGGCCTCTTCACGACCCTGAAGCAGCGGTATGAGGAAGCGCGTCTCGCCGCAGAGAGCAGTATTCCCGACGTTCGCTTACTCGATGCGGCTACGGTGCCGTACGCTGTCGTCCAGAGTCCGATCTTGATGATCCTGCTCGGCGGAGCGGGTGGGATCGGATTGGGTGCCGGGATCGCGATCCTGCTGGGGATCATCGATCCGAAGCTGCGCTACCCGGAGCAGGTGATCGGCGAGTTCGGCTTGCCGATCATAGGAGCCATCGCGTACGTGCCGTCAAACGGCCGTCGGTCGGAACAGCTCGTGCGCCAGGCCGCCGAGGCCTTCCGCGAGATCCGGATGAGTATCACCGAAGGGGCACAGCCAGATCAGCCGATCGTGCTGACGATTTCCAGCCCCGAGAGTGGCGATGGGAAGTCCTTCGTCGCGCTCAATCTGGCGATGAGCTTCGCGAAGCAGCGCATCCCGACACTCCTGATCGATGGTGATATTCGCAGGGGCCACCTCCATCGGAAGTTCGACCTGGAGCGGGAGCCTGGCCTGACGAATCTCCTTCTCGATGAGGCGTCCAGCGACGAAGTCCTCCACGCGACGGATTCCAACTGGCTGCACTTCATCAGTTCCGGAAGACGGACGGAACGGGGGCCTGAGCTCCTCACGGGCCAGGAGCTCCCCGAGCTCCTTCACGCCCTCAAGAGGCACTACGCGGTGATCATCATCGACACGCCTCCGCTCGGAGCGGGCATCGACCCGTACGTGTTCGGTGTCGCAACGGGTAGTCTCATGGTGGTCCTCCGTACGAACCAGACCAATCGCGCCTTCGCTGCGGCGAAGCTCGAGCTCCTGAATCGATTGCCCATTCGAGTCGCGGGCGCCGTAATCAACGCCGTCCCCAAGTCGAAGGCCTACCAGTACTATTCGTATCTGCCCGGTTACGAAGTCGAAGAAGAGGAATTTTCATCGCTCGAGACGGCAGCCCTCCAAGGGGGCTGACCTTTCTGGGCGCTGCCCACTCTTAGCCGAAGTATTGACCATGTTGTTGCCCGAATATCTTGCGCGAGGTCGTGGTCCGATCCGGAAGTTGCCGGCTCGGATGGTCCTGCCGGCAATCGCTCTTTCGCTGCTTCTGCACCCGCCATTGGAGGGTCAGTTCGGCAGCTCGAATGCGAACACCTCCCTCATGTCGCGTCAGGCCCTCGAAGGGCTCATGGTCAACTTCAATGAGCTGGCCAGCTCATCGGAGGGCAGCAATGAGATTCGCGAGCGCGCACGGCAGGAGATCGAGGTCTTGAGGGTGCGGCTCGAGAGTGGCGACTTCAATCCCGGCGATCAGATCGAGCTGTTCGTCGAGGGCGAGGAACAGTTGAGCGAGACCTTCGTCGTGGCCGATGGTCGTCACATCGACGTCCCCGTTCTCGGTGAGATTCCGCTCCAGGGGGTGCTTCGATCGGAGCTGGAGGACTACCTGAGCGAGTTCGTTGGTCGTTTCATCCGGGATCCGGTCGTTCGAGCTCAGTCCCTGACTCGAATCGCTATCCTTGGCGCTGTCGGTACCCCCGGCTTCTACGTCGTACCGCCGGGTCTCGTCCTCTCGGAGGCGATCATGCGCGCAGGAGGTCCCCGGGACAACGCCCGGGTGGACGCGATCAGCCTGCGTCGCGGGGATGTCGAGCTGCTCGACGAGCCAGCCGTCCAGACCGCTCTCGCCGAGGGGCAGACTCTCGATCGCCTGGGCATGCGAGCGGGCGACCAAATAATCGTCCCGGAGCGGGGACAGAGAATCGGCGGCTTCTCTCTGGTTCAGATGCTGATTACGACCGTTCCGGCGGCCATTCTCACTTTGGTGACTCTCTTCAACTGAGGGCTTCCCGAGCCGGTTCCCCGGCGACCTATCTCGTTGATTGCGATGCGACGTGCCGGGGGTGGAGCTTTGCGACGGCGGAGCAGCCGGCGTAGCTTCACCCCCCGCGATCTTGGCGAGTCTTCGAAAGCGTATCGTACAACATCTTTTTCGGGACAGGGTTTCATAGGATGCACATCACGGTAGTGGGGACCGGATATGTCGGCTTGGTGGTCGGTGCGGGGCTGTCCGAGACCGGCAACGACGTCGTTTGCTGTGACATCGACAGCAGCAAGATTGCTCGTCTGAACGGCGGCGACATACCCATCTATGAACCTGGCCTCGACCCGCTTGTGAAGCGGAACCTCGAGGAGGGCCGTTTGCAGTTCACTACCGAGGTCGCAGGTGCAGTACGAGATGCCGAGATCGTCTTCATCGCCGTCGGCACCCCGCCAGGGGAGGACGGCTCAGCGGACCTACAGCACGTCCTCAAAGTCGCAGAGACGATCGGCCGGAACATGCCGAGCGATGGACCGGAAAAGGTCGTGATCACGAAGAGCACGGTACCTGTTGGCACGGCGCGAAAGGTTCGTGAGACGATTCGACGTCACACTGGCCGCAAGGTTCACGTCTGCAGCAACCCGGAGTTCCTGAAGGAAGGCGCTGCCGTTCAGGATTTCATGAAGCCGGATCGGGTCGTGGTTGGGGTGGATTCCGAGTATGCACGGGAGCGGCTTGCTGAGCTCTACGCGCCTTTCGTCCGCACCGGAAACCCGATTCTGTTCATGGACATCGCGAGTGCGGAGATCACGAAATACGCGGCCAATGCGATGTTGGCCACGCGGATCAGTTTCATGAACATGGTCGCCGGCCTTTGCGAGGCCGTTGGTGCCGATGTATCGCAGGTTCGGCAGGGTGTCGGTACGGACGAACGGATCGGTTCCAGCTTCCTCTTCGCTGGCATCGGGTACGGCGGCAGCTGCTTCCCGAAGGATGTGAAGGCGCTGATCAGCACCCTCCGGGAAGCCGATGTCGATGCGGGCATACTCGAGGGGGTGGAGCGGATCAACGAAGCCCAGAAGCGACGGCTCCTGGTGTGCGTCGAGGAGCGGTACGGCCGGGACCTTTCGGGTCGTTCCTTCGCCGTTTGGGGGCTGTCGTTCAAGCCCGAAACGGATGACATGCGCGAGGCTCCGAGCCTCGCGATCGTGCGGGGGCTGACAGAGAGAGGAGCTCGCGTGGTCGCGCACGATCCGGAAGCCGGACACGAAGCGACCAGCCACTTCGCCGATCTGATCGGGAACGGCAGCTTCCAGCTCTGTGGTCGGAATTACGACTGCCTCGACCAGGCGGACGCCCTCCTGGTCCTCACCGAGTGGCAGCCCTATCGCAGGCCCGACTTCGATCGCGTCCGGGGACTGCTAAAGGAGCCGGTGATCTTCGACGGACGAAACCTATGGGAGCCCGAGAAGATGCGAGAGCACGGGTTCGAATACTTCTCGGTTGGCCGCCTTCCAACCGTACTGCTCGAGGAGCTCCCGATCGAGATCCCGGCCGTCTGAGACGAGCGAGCCGCGACCCATCTCTCTCCATAGAGAGCGCCCCTTGCTCCGCTCCCGCGGGATCCATCTCTTTCCGTGGGAGCGTTTCTGGTCCCGCACCAGCTTCGGATCCTTCACATGCGCGTACTGATCACCGGCGCGGCCGGCTTCCTCGGCTCTCACCTCTGCGATCGGTTCCTCCAGGAGGGGCACAAAGTCGTCGGGATGGACAACTTCGTCACGGGGTCGCCCGACAACATCGCCCATCTGATCGGCAACTCCAACTTCGAGTTCATCCAGCACGACGTCACGAACTTCGTCTACGTAGGAGGTGAGCTGGATGGAGTCCTGCACTTCGCCAGTCCCGCCAGCCCGGTAGATTACCTGGAGTTCCCGATTCCGACGCTCAAGGTGGGCTCGCTCGGGACCCACAAGTCGTTGGGGCTCGCGAAGGCGAAGAACGCCCGGTACCTGCTGGCCTCAACCTCGGAGGTGTACGGCGATCCGAAGGTCCATCCGCAGCCCGAGAGCTACTGGGGACATGTCAACCCAGTGGGTCCGCGGGGCGTCTACGACGAGGCGAAGCGCTTCGCCGAGGCGATGACGATGGCCTACCACCGGTTCCACGGAATCGACACGCGCATCGTGCGGATCTTCAACACCTACGGCCCACGCATGCGCCCAGCTGACGGCCGAGTGGTTTCGAACTTCATCGTCCAGGCGCTGCGAGGCGATCCCATCACGATCTATGGGGAAGGGCAGCAAACCCGCTCCTTCACTTACGTCGACGACCTGGTCGAGGGAATCTATCGTCTCTTCTTTTCCGACCGGGTCGACCCAACGAACATCGGCAACCCGGACGAGTTCACTATCCAGGAACTTGCGGACCTCGTCCTCGAGATTGTCGCGAGCCGCTCCGGGTTCACCCACCTGCCGCTCCCCGAGGACGACCCCAGGACTCGCCAACCCGACATCACGCTTGCCAGGAGCACGCTGGACTGGCAGCCACGAGTTGCCTTGCGGGACGGCCTGAAGAAGACGATCCCGTACTTCGCGACACTCGTCGAGAAGGAAGGAGCGACGGCACGGACGCTGGTCTCTGGGTAGAGATGGCGCGGGCCCAAGTCGATTGGCCCGCCTGACGAATCATTCCGCCGTCTCGGGGCTGAACACAAAGGGCCGTCTCGCGATGGCTTACGCGAGCGGGCTTTCCTCTGTTGGCCCAGACGTGCCTACACGGCACCCTTCCGGAATACCATCACGGGTACCGTCTGAAGGACGATCCAAAGATCGAAGAGAATCGATTCGTTCTCAAGGTACTCCAGGTCATACGCAACTTTTTTCTTGACGTCCTCTACGCTCTGGTCGTACGGATGGTTGATCTGCGCCCAGCCCGTGATCCCGGGAAGCACCCGCTGCCGGATCGAGTACTCGGGGACTTTCTCCCTGAGCTCCATGAAGATCTTCGGTTGTTCCGGTCTCGGGCCGACGATGTTCATGTCGCCTCGGAGCACGTTGAAGAGCTGCGGGAGCTCGTCCAGGCGATACTTTCTCAGGATCCTCCCGATGGGAGTGATGCGATCGTCGTCCGGATGGGCCCAGATCTGGATGGCGCTGGCCGGATCCGCTCGCATCGTGCGAAACTTGTAGATCGTGAAGAGCTTGCCCCCGTAGTCGACGCTTCGTCGCCAATTGGAATTCGCCGATCCACCACGCCGCCGATCGATCCCGACGCGAGTCTGCTTGTAGATGATCGGGCCGGGCGAACTGCCTCGAATCAGCAGCGCAACGAGGAGCATCACCGGAGCGAGAAGGATGAGCCCGATCAGCGCCAGGGCCAGATTGACGCCTCGCCTCAGGCGAGTGTTGCTGGGGCCGGCCTGTTCGACCGCGTGTTCACGGTGAATCCCGTTTGCCGCATTCTTGGAGAAGGGTCTCTCATACGAGAGGACCGTCTCGCTCGCCACGGGGGCGGGCCGGACAGCCGGATTCATCAACTTGCTCCTGTATCGGGGTCTACGTTCCGTCTTGACTTCAAGCGCGGGTGGAGACCCCCTTCAGCAATGCCCGTGCGCCGGATTGCAGACGCGCCATCATCTGGCTTAACCATTGTGGGTACGCGGGTTAGCGCAAAAGTGACAACGCCGGGTCAACGGTTGCATCGTGGCGGTCGCCCAACCGCTGTTGAAGCGATCCCACAGCGAATCGCCCAACCGGTATGCGGAATCATGCGGCAACGGGGTCGGATGGCGCTGGCCCGCTTGCCCGAAACGCCCAACGTGTAGCGCGGTTACAGGATCTCTCGCGATGCCGAACGCCGGTCTTGGGGGCAGGGTTTTCGCGCCTTCGGGCCGCCGAACGGTCGCGACTGGGTGCTGCTGCTGGACGACGAGTCACTGAATCTCGCTTCACCCTGAAACCGGCCGCTCCAGCCAACCCTTATCTCCTCGGACGCGGAGCCTTTAAATAAAGGAGCCACAACGGATTATCCAGTTGCGGCTAGAAGGCAACGAACGCCCGATTTCGGAGTTGCGTCGGCCCTCGCTCTCAGTCGTCTTGTGACTTGATGATCGTGTCCCGCTGCAGCCCGTGCTTCTCCATGAGCCGATAGAGGGTCGTCCGGTCCACTCCAGCCATCTTCGCGGCCCTGGACATGTTTGCTCCGGCGGTTTCCATCAGCCACTTGAGGTAGTGGAGCTCGAACTCGGTGGTGACGTGCTCGCGCGCGGCGTGGTAACTCTTGTCCTGTACATCGCGCATGTCGAACCCGCCGTTGGAGCGTGCGGACGAGGAGTCGGCGCCGATGGTGTCGTGGATGTAGGGCAGGTCGTCGACCGTTACCTCAGAGCCGGGCTCGAGCAGGACAACCGCGTGCTCCATGACGTTCTGGAGCTCACGTACGTTGCCGTGCCACGGGCGTGACTGGAGGCTGCGAATCGCATCGTTGGTCAACGTCGGAAGCGGCGATCCGGGCTCCCGGTGTCGTTTCCAGTACTGGCGGAAGAAGTGGTCCGCGAGGATCGGAACGTCCTCGCGGCGCTCACGCAGCGGTGGAACGTACAGCGGCACGACGCTCAGCCGGTAGTAGAGATCTTTCCTCAGGTGTCCTTCTTCGACCGCCTCCCTCGGGTCGCGGTTCGTGGCCGCGATGAAGCGGACGTTCACTACGGCATCGACCGACTCACTTCCCACGCGTCGCACGACGCCGTCCTGGATCGCTCGAAGGAGCTTCGCCTGGATCGGCATCGACATCTCGGTCAGCTCGTCCAGGAAGAAGGTCCCACCGTTCGCGGTCTCCAGAAGGCCCGGCTTGTCCCGCGTCGCGCCCGTGAACGCCCCCTTGCAGTGTCCGAACATTTCCGACTCGAGCAGCGTTTCCGGGAGGGCAGCGCAGTTGACCGCCACCATCGGCCGACTGCTACGACGGCTGTTCTGATGGATGAAACGAGCAATGACGTCCTTGCCGGAGCCACTTTCGCCGGTAATGAAGACCGAGGCATCCGTGCGCGCGACCGTACGTGCGAGCTTGATCGCCTTGAGGAGAGCGGGGGACTGGCCGAGGATCGTCAGCTCTTGGTCCTTCCCCTTGTCGCGCAGTCTCGTCCGTTCGGGGAAGCGACCGCCCTGCAGTGGCTGGGTTTCCGCGTCGGACTCGCGCCCTACCATCACTGCGTGGGAGGCGCGTCCGATCAGAACCTGGAGATGGCTGGCGGAGAACGGCTTCGGGAGATAATCCCACGCGCCGGCCTGCAAGGCCTCGATGCTCGACATCACGCTGGGATTCCCCGTCATCACGACGGCGATCGTGTCGGGTTTGGTCTCGAGAGCCACGCGCAGCAACTCCATTCCCGAGACGTGCGTCATGTACAGATCGAGGAGAACGATGTCGAAAGTCCGGCGTTGGAGGATCTCCCGAGCCTCGTCCCCGCGGCTGACGCCCGTTACCTGGTAGCCCTCGTGGTGGAGCACGCTCGAGCAGCTATCGAGCAGCGTCTTCTCATCCTCCACCACCAGGATCTGAATCGTGCTGCGGTCTTCCGGCGTGATCGCTTGAGGGCTCTCCGGTGCGTGAGGCATGGCAGTGGACATCAGAGGTCTCGGTTTGGTTATCGGAGCCAGACAGCGTCAGGGAACAGCTCGCTGGAACCGGAAGCCCCTGCTCCAACTGGCGTGCTCCCGACCGGGGGATATAGCGCCGAACTGCGGACTGTCGAACCGTTCAGTGATGAGCCCCCGAGCGCCCACGAGGGCTCGCCGTCCCATAGCATCGTGAAAGCCAGCTCCGGCGTCAGATCCTCCACCACTTCCACCACTTCAGGCGGTCCCACTACTTCTTCAGGGGTCATGGCCTCGAGCGGGCGACGTGCCCCGCGTTCCTCTTCTGCGGCGATGAAGTATCGAACCGCCGGTCCCGAACCATGGGAGTCGCCGAAGTCATAGGCCTTCCACCAGCTACCGGGGTAGCCCCACTCCCACTCGCCGTCCTCCGCCTCGCGCCGATAGAGCAGACCTTCCGCGACCGCGACGTCGCGCCAGAACGAGCCGTCCAGCTCCCTCTCGCTCCATTCGCGTTTCACCTCTCCATCCCCCCAAACGCCGTTGTCGTACAGGCGCCGAACCGCCTTCGCCACGAACGTTCGGTCGTAGCCAGCAATCCGCGCCAGTCGATCGACGTTGAAGCGGACGTGCTCGCCCAGAAGTAGGACCACGGCCGTTCTGAACGTGTCGCTGACTTTCTCGAGCGTGGGTCGAGACTCCACGATGTCCACACCAGCTCTGTCGAGGATTTGTTGCACGTTAACGATCGGCGAGGTGGGGAAATCCGGCTGGTTCTCCATTTGTAGAGACTCTTTGTCTGGCGCAGTGGGAGCATCTCGCTTCCGCCGCCGACTTCCGGCGTTCCTGCCCTGCGCTGCATTTGAAAAAGAACAGTCCAAGGGACGCGGGCCTAGGGGCAGCAATCGTGCCGTCCTACCCATTGGCTCCGGGCCGGTCGAACCATCGCCAGAGCACGGAACTTGGGTCCCCCGAAGGAGGGTGCGTTCTCTTCCTCTGTTGCGCATGCGCTACAACGATAGCTGCATGTGGTATTGGCGCAACATCCAGCGACTGTGCTGAGCGCAGTTGCCAAGCGAACCCGCCGATCCTCAAGGCTCCTGGACCGCACGCTTCAGCAGGTCGGCCCACACGGACTCGAGGTTCCGGACGCCGAGCACCTTCTCGTCGATGCCGTTCCCGCGCAGGGCGTGTTTGACGATGATACCGTCGGCGAAATGCGGGTCCGCGGGCCAGCCGTCGGGATTCTCGGCGATCATCGAGCGGTATCGGCGCTTGGCTTCGGAGGACAGCCAGTCTCGGAGGAAGGCGACGGCTGCGTCACGAACGGAAGGGTCGATCTCGGTCGGTCCCGATCGGTCGATCAAGCCTGCACTCCCTGGCTGCTGGGGGGTTTCGGGTTGAGGTCGGCCGAGCCCGGTGTAGGCGTGAACGCTTCGAGAAGTAAACGGATCGGAGGGGATGATGCAACGTTGTATCATCCGGCCACGGGCTATGGCCGCGGGCCGCCGGAAATCGCTTCGATGGATGTCGCCGACGGATCGAATGAAGGGAGGGAAGCGGTGGGGATCTCTTCGAGGAGGGGCGCGGAGCGGTCTTTGGCCGAAGTGATCGGATCGGCGATGGGCCATTCGATACCGATCGCGGGATCATCGAAACGAATGGCCGCGTCGAAGCGGGGATTGAAGGGGCGAGTGCATTTGTAGCTGAAGACGGCAGCGTCGGATAGTACCTGGTAGCCGTGGGCGATCCCCTCGGGAAGCCACAACTGGCGGCCGTTGTCAGCGGAGAGAATGCGGCTGATCCAGCGGCCGAAGGTCGGGGAGCGGCGCCGAATATCGACGGCGACGTCGAAGACCTCGCCGTGCAGAACCATCACCAGTTTCCCCTGTGGCTCGGGAAATTGGAAGTGCAACCCTCGGAGCACGCCGCGTTTCGAGATCGCGGCGTTGTCCTGGCGGAATCCGGTGATGCCCGCGGCGGAATATTGCTCCTCGCGCCACGTCTCGAGGAAGCTGCCGCGCTCGTCGCGGAAGATCCGGGGTTCGATGACCAGGACTCCTGGCAACTCTGTCTCCATCACCTCCATGCTGCTCGTCTCCAATGTGTGGCTGAGAAGGTATTCAGCCGATCGCTGATTGCTGATGGTTGATTTTGATGATGGCGGGTGAGGGGGCGTTTTTCAGTATCGGCGGGGTTCGGTCGGGTCGAGGCCCTGCGAGCCGGCGTAGTTCGTTGCCATCCACCGCCGATAAGAGCCGTCCATCACCGAGCTCCACCACGGCTCGTTGTCCAGGTACCACGCAATCGTCCTTTCGATTCCCGTTTCGAGTGTCTCGACCGGTCGATACCCGAGTTCGCGCTCTGCCTTGCCTACATCGACGGCGTAGCGACGATCGTGTCCAGGGCGATCGCGAACAAACTCGATGAGACAATCCGACGGCCGTCCGGCCGAGCGCGGTGCATCGGGAAACCGCCTTGTCAGGTCGGGTTTGCTGGCGAACCATCGGTCCAACGTCGCACACAGTAAGCGGACGACCTCGACATTCGTCCGCTCCTTGTTTCCGCCGAAGTTGTAGGTCTCCCCCGGAGCTCCGTCGAGGAGGCAGAGCTCGATCCCTCGACAATGGTCCTCGACGTAGAGCCAATCACGAACATTCTGCCCGTCTCCGTAGACCGGGATCGGTTTTCCGTGCAGCAGGTTGACGAGCGTGAGCGGGATGAGCTTTTCGGGAAACTGGTAAGGACCATAGTTGTTGGAGCAGTTGCTCGTCACCGTGCTCAACCCGTACGTCCGATGGTAGGCGCGGACGAGGTGATCCGCGGCGGCCTTGCTCGCGGAATAGGGCGAGTTGGGGGCGTACGGTGTCGTTTCGCGGAAGGCCGGGTCGGATGGGCCGAGTGAGCCGTAGACTTCGTCGGTGGAAACATGGTGGAAGCGATGCTCCCCGGTCGCCGTCCGGGGATCCTCCAACCAGGCCATCCGGGCGGCCTTCAGCAGTGCGTGTGTACCGATGACGTTGGTCCGGAGGAAGTCGTCGGGGTCGTGGATCGACCGATCCACATGAGTCTCCGCTGCGAAATGGACGATCGTATCGATCATTTCGTCATATAGAAGCTCTCCGACGAGTCGCTCATCGCCGATGTCGCCGTGCACGAACCGCAGCCGCTGATCGGGCTCGCGCGGCTCGAGGCTGGATCGGTTGCCCGCGTAGGTGAGGGCGTCCAGCACCACGATCCGGCCAGTCGGGTGTCGCCCGAGCCAGAAGTGGACGAAGTTCGCGCCGATGAAGCCCGCGCCGCCCGTGACGAGCAGGTTGCGTGGCCGGAACCGGGGTGTGGAGATCAAGGGTGCAGCGTCGGGCGAGTGGAAAAGCTTATGGTCAAGCCAGGATTCGGAGCGAGTCGGGCCGCGTTCGTACGAGATCGCGAAGCATCGCCCCGAGCGATTCTTGCCAGTGCGGCGGCGTGTAGCCGAGCGCACGCCAGGTGTGCGATTTGTCGAGCACGCTGAAGGCCGGCCGGGCAGCCGCGGCTGGAAACTCTTCCGTCCGGATCGGCACCAGTTCGGCAGGATGGGCGATCATCTCCAACGAGATTGCCTCCTTTCGAATCGCTGCGGCGAAGTCGTACCAGCTTGCGAGGCCCGCGTTGGTCCAGTGGTGAACGCCGGTGAGCCGCGCCTCCACCATCGACCAGATTGCATTGGCGAGATCCTGCGTCCACGTCGGGGTCCCAATCTGGTCGTCGACGACCGTCACCCGGTCGCGTTCGGTGAGGAGCTGAAGCATCGACTTCACAAAGTTGGTCCCGTGGATCGAGTACAGCCAGGCGGTTCGGAGGATGATGGCCTCCGGCAATGCGCTCCGCACGGCCAACTCTCCTTCGAGCTTGCTCCGACCATAGACGGATATTGGCGCAGCCTCATCTTCGGGCCCGTAGGGACGACCGGCTTCACCGGCGAAGACGAAGTCGGTCGAGACGTGGAGGAGCCGGGCACCCGTCTCGTTCGCACCGACGGCCAGGTTCGCGGCTCCGTCCCGGTTCACTGCGAACGCTTCCGCCGGCTCGCTCTCGGCACGATCGACGGCCGTGTAGCCTGCGGCATTGATGATCCAGTCAGGACGGAATCCGTCGACCGCGCGCAGCACCACGTCCGGCCGCGTCACGTCGAGTTGCTCACGCGACGGAGCCAAGAGGGTAACAGAGGGCGGAGCGGTACGGCAAAACTCGCGACCGAGCTGTCCAGATGCCCCACTGATAAGGATGCGCATGAAGAGGGCTATCGGCTATCCGTAACAGCTATCAAACTTCGGCGTCAACATGAGCCCTGGTGGAGGGCGGCCCGATCGCCGATAGTGTTCATCCATTGAGCAGTTCAACGAGGTATCTACCGTATCCATTCTTGCTGAGGTTGACCGCCAGCGAAGCTAACTGTTCGTCATCGATAAAGCCCTTCCGCCATGCAATCTCCTCCGGGCAAGCGATCTTCAGCCCCTGTCGATCCTCGATCACCCGAATGAACAGCGCCGCCTCGAGGAGGGATTCGTGGGTTCCCGTGTCGAGCCACGCGGTTCCGCGGCTGAGGATCCGAACGTGCAGGTCTCCGCGCTCGAAGTAGGCGCGGTTGATGTCGGTGATCTCCAGCTCGCCCCGCGCGGACGGATCGATCCCTTTCGCGATTTCGATCACGTCGTTGTCGTAGAAGTACAGGCCGGTCACCGCGTAGTTCGAGCGGGGGTCATCCGGCTTCTCTTCGATCGACTGGACGCGACCGGCCGCATCGAGCTCGACCACTCCGTACCGTTCGGGGTCACGCACATAGTAGGCGAAGATATCGGCTCCGGCAGCGCGCCCGGCGGCTTCCATCAGCTGACCCGTGAGACCGTGCCCGTAGAAGATGTTGTCACCCAGAATGAGCGCCGCGGGGTTCGACCCGAGGAAGGATTCCCCGATGAGAAAAGCCTGGGCGAGGCCGTCCGGGCTCGGCTGAACGGCGTACTCGATCGAGATACCCCACTGACAGCCGTCGCCGAGAAGGCAAGAGAAGGCCTCGCGGTCCCGCGGCGTCGTGACAAGGAGGATCTCCCGGATTCCCGCCAGCATCAGGGTGCTGAGGGGATAGTAGATCATCGGCTTGTCGTATACGGGCATCAGCTGCTTGCTGACGGAACTCGTGAGCGGGTGCAGGCGCGTGCCCGAGCCCCCGGCCAGGACGATCCCCTTTCGGCTCATCAGGTACTCTCTCGTATCAGAACCAAACGTCCGAGCGTCTGGAAACTGAACATTCTACGTGGCGTTCGCGTGAGCGGCGAGGAGTGTTGTCGAGGACAGTCGGGGCTCGGTGCGGCCGCAAACACCGGTCCGGTCCCGACATTGGCTCGAACGCTTTCCGATGGCACTGCGCCCGGGCTATTCTGCCCGCCCCCATACGGGGGCAGATGCCGACCTTTGTCGCTCACGAATACTTGGACGTAATCTGACAAGAGGCCGTCGTGCGTCGATATTGATCTGCCACCCTGAACTCAGTCGATCCGTTGGTGCGAAAGCGTCGTTGGCCATGGATTCTAGGTTGTGCGAGCGCGGGTGTCATCCTGTTGGCGACCCTCATCCCGGTGCCGCAGCAGTCCGACAGCGGAATCTCTCCGATTTGTGTGCTGTGCAGCGACTTTGCGCTCGCGGATGCGATTCGCAATGTCGTGCTCTTCGCCCCGCTCGGGATCGCGTTGGGAGCGGGAAGATTGTCCGGCAGGTGGGTCGTGCTGCTCGCGGCGGCCCTTTCCGCGGGCGTCGAGTCCGCTCAGATCTTCGTGGTGCCGGGCCGTGACGGCAACCCGATGGACATCGTCTCCAATTCGATTGGGGCATGGGTTGGGATGCGGATCGCTCGATCGGCCCCGTTCTGGATCGATCCTCAGGGTCGCGGCAGGGCTGTCCTCGCCGTGGGCGGCGCGCTGGTTGGGGCCGGCCTGTTGCTGCTTTCTCTCGCACTTCTCCGTCCTGCCCCCACAGAAAGCACGTATTTCGGCCAGTGGACGGCCGACTTTCGCAGCCTCGAACGTTACGAAGGAGAAGTCGTGGCCGCGTGGATCGGCAGCGATCCGATTCAGAGCGGCAGGCTAGACAACTCGGCGGTAATCCGCGACCACCTCCTCCGACGCGAGCCCATCCGAATCACAGCGGTGGCCGGTCCTCCCACCGAGGGCCTTGCGCCCCTCTTCAGCGTCGCCGATCGGCGTCAGCGCATGCTCCTGTTGGTCGGGGTCGATGGTTCGGACCTCGTATTCCAACAGCGCCTGCTGGCGACCGCCACGATGCTCGACAGGCCGCACGTTCGCGTTCGAGACGCCTTCGATGCGGTGCGAGTCGGGGATACGATGCACGTGGCCCTCCGCTGGATGGGCGACGGTTACTGCGTCGCGGTCGACAGGCGCGAGGAGTGCGGGATTTCGTTGAGCGTCGGCAGGGGCTGGTCACTTCTCCAGTATTCCGACGAGACCCTGGCCGATCTCGCTCCCCTCCTCGATGCGCTCTGGATCGCCCTCCTCTTCCTTCCCGCCGCCTATTGGGCAGCGGGCGATCCCCGCCTGATCCTCCTCGTCGCGGCAACGGGCGTCGCTTCGGTTGCGGTTGGCGCCGCGGCCAGCGCCTCCGTAGTTGCGTCCGTCCCCGACTACCTCGCCGTCTTCGTCGGTGTGGGGCTCGGTCTACTCCAACGAAGGGTCACCCGAGCCGTGAAGTCGCGAAGTCGTGTTGGTTGCTGATAGGGTGGATTCGGGCGCCTGTCGACGGATAGAAGGCTGTTTGAAAAACCGGCTGCGCGAAGGCCGAAGAGAAATCGTGCAGGTCAAGGCGCGCGACGAGCCGCGAGTGAGGCGTACTTTCGTACGCTGCAGGGAGCGGCGAGGAAGCGTAACGCAGAGCTGCGCGATTTATCAACGGCCCTTTAGGCGTTTCAATCCTGGCCATCGAGTGCTCTGCGTCAGCCCCGGATCTGTGTGACGGAAAGGTTGCCAGAAGGTATTGCTGCCGTGACATTGTCGGCCGTTCTCGAACCTTCTGAAGCCTGAACGAAGCCACCGCATGCAACGTCGAGCTTGTTCTCTGGTCCTGATCTTCGTGGCCTCGATCGCTCCCCAAGCGGCCACGGGGCAGGAGCCGGTTGAAGGTACGGTGCTGTCGGTGAACGGCATGGAGCTGACCGTCGGAGCGAGGGTCCAAACGCAATTCAACACCACCGATGTCTCCGGAGAGCCGCCGTCCGAGCTCGACTTCCGGCGAGTGTGGCTCGAGGTCGGCTTGCAGGTGAACGAACGGGTGCGCGGTGCGATTCAAGCGGATTTTGCGGGCAACGAGGTGGCGATCAGGGACGCCTACCTGAATATCGAGTTTTTCCCGGCGCTTCAGCTGTTGGCGGGCCAGACCTACCGGCCATTCGGCCTGCTCGAGCAGACGAGTACCAAGCGTATGCTCCCGGTCGAGCGAGGGGTGCACATCCGAGGACTGAATGCGGCCGACGAATCCGCCT
>WHSP01000049.1 GCA_009380025.1 Gemmatimonas sp.
CTTCCTCGCCGCTCCCTGCAGCGTACAGTCGTACGCCTCAGTCGCGGCTCGTCGCAAGCCTTGATCTGCACGATTTCTCGTCGACCTTCTAGCTAGTGTAGCCTAGAAGCCTGCAACAGCCTCCTAGCCATGCCCGATTTCAGAGAGCTGCTCGCTGATGGCCGACCGCACGTCTTCGACGGCGCAATGGGCACGATGCTCTACTCGCGAGGCGTGTACATCAACCGCTGCTACGACGAGCTGAACCTTCGCGAGCCGGATCTCGTGCGGGATATCCACCGGAGCTACGTCCGTTCTGGTGCCGAGGTCGTGGAGACCAACAGCTACGGCGCGAACCGGATCAAGCTTTCACGTTACGGCCTGGAATCGGAGCTCGAGGCAATCAACGCCCGGGCTGCCGAAATTGCACGATCCGCAGCGGGCGACCACGTCTACGTTGCGGGCGCGATCGGTCCGCTAGGAGTGCGGATCGAGCCGTACGGCCCGACTTCGGTCGACGAGGCCTACGAGTACTTTCGCGAGCAGGCAGAGGGACTGCTGGTTGGGGGCGTCGATCTGTTCGTCCTCGAGACGTTCAGCGATCTGCTCGAGATCCAGCAGGCGGTCCGGGCGCTTCGTTCGCTCGGCGTTCTACCCATCGTCGCACAGATCGTGATCCAGGAGGACGGGCACACGCCACTCGGGACTGACGCGTCGACGTTTGCGGAGAAGCTCGGGGAATGGGGCGCCGACGTGGTGGGAATGAATTGCAGCGTCGGGCCGCATGCGATGCTCGAGTCCGTCGATCGGCTGGCTTCGGCGACGGACCGGCCACTATCGGCGCAGCCAAACGCTGGCCTGCCTCGACAGGTCGATGGGCGCACGATGTACATGGCGTCGCCCGAATACATGGCGGAGTATGCCGCGCGGATGATCCGGAAGGGAGTCCGGTTCGTTGGCGGATGCTGCGGTACGACGCCGGCGCACATCAAGCGGATCGCAGGTGCGGTGCGGCAAGCGGTGCCTGGAGCAGTTCGCCCGGTCGTGACGGAAACAGACGAACCGCAGGCGGCTGTTCCCACCGTCCCGTTAGCGGAGCGCTCCCACTGGGGACGGAAGCTCGCCGCCGGCGAGTTCTTGACGACGGTCGAGATCGTGCCGCCGCGCGGCGTCGATCCTACGAAGATGCTCGAAGGGGTGAGGCTGCTGAAGGAGGCGGGCATCGACGGAGTCAACGTGCCGGACGGGCCGCGGGCGCAGAGTCGGATGGGCGTGCTCGCGACCTCGCTGCTGATCCAACAAGAAGTCGGCATCGAACCGGTCATCCACTACTGCTGTCGCGATCGGAACCTGCTGGGCATGCTTTCCGACCTCCTGGGCGCGCAGGCCCTCGGGCTCCGCAATCTGCTCCTGATCACGGGCGATCCGCCCAAGATGGGCCCCTATCCGGACGCGACGGCCGTCTTCGACATCGACGCCATCGGCCTGACGAACCTCGCGGCACGACTGAATCGTGGGTTGGACCCGGGCGGCAGTGCGATCGGCGAGGCGACGAGCTTCGTCCTCGGCGTCGGTGTCAACCCGGGCGCGGCCGACCTCGAGCACGAGCTCCGTCGGTTCTACTGGAAGGTCGAGGCCGGCGCCGAGTACGCGATCACGCAGCCGGTCTTCGATCTCCAGCAGCTCTTCTGCTTCCTCGATCGGATCGAGCGCGAAGGGATACGCATCCCGATCATCGCCGGAATCTGGCCGCTGGTCAGCGCCCGGAACGCCGAGTTCCTGGCCAATGAGGTGCCCGGAGTCGTCGTCCCCGACGACGTTGTCGAGAGGATGCTTCGCGCCAGCGCGAGGGGGAAGGAGGAAGCGGTGGAGGAGGGGATCGCTATCGCCCAACAGATGCTCCAGGAGGCTCTTCCCGCGATCCAGGGGGTGCAGGTGAGCGCACCGTTCGGGCGTGTTCCACTGGCGCTTCGCGTGTTCGAGGTCTTGCCGGAGCGCAGTCAGTCGGCCAACCTGCAGGCCGCAGGGTAGGGAAGCTGTTCTGGACGGGAGCTACAACTTCGGCTTGGAGGAACGCGATGCGGGGGGTGACGACGGTACTCTTCCTCACCTTGGCCTTCGTCGGATGCGGCGAGGCCGAACGCGCGCATCCGTGGCTGGCGATCCCCGAGACCCATCCCCATCAGGTCATCGAGAGCGTGGGGCCAGGTCAAGGGCAGCTGGTGATCGCACTGCCGCCCGGTGCGACGCCCCCGGAGGCGCTCGAAGTCGGGCGGATCGTTCTTCAACAGGCGCCGGCTGATGCCATCGTCAACGCCCGCATCTACAACGACGAGGCGACCGCCCGCAACTGGCGGACGGTCGATGCCGAGTGGACCCTCGAGCACCTCTGGGTCCTTGCACGGCGCACCGGGGAGGGCGAGGACGAGCTACGGTGGGTCGGGCCCGCGGACCTCGAGGGTGCACTGGCCGCGGAGCCGGATGAAGAATCCGATACAACCTCGGTGATGACCGACCTCTAACTACCCGGAGGTCTGACGCGAAGACGCGAAGACGCGAAGCTGGCTCGAATGGCCGGGATGCCGGAATGGGGCCGTCATTCCCGCGAAGGCGGGAATCCAGCTGCTGGATCCCCGCTTTCGCGGGAATGACCGGATAGACACTGATCCGACCCGCGCCGGAGGAGACTTATGTTTGATCTCTACTCTGCGACGAGGGCCTCCAGCGGGTCCATCCGGGTCGCACGACGAGCCGGCAGCCAGCACCCCAGCCAGGCCGCGCCCAGGAGGACCCCGAGAATAGACCCGAAAACGATCGGGTCGTAGGGGCCGACGCCGAAGAGGGCGAAGCGGATAAGCTGGACCGTCGGAAGGGCCAGGACAACGCCCGCGATCAGGCCAATCGACGTCTGGGCCATCCCCTGCCTCAGGACGAGGCGGACGATATCGCCCTTCTGCCCGCCGAGCGCCATCCGCACGCCGATCTCGCGAGTCCGCTGAACCACCCAGAACGCCATCACTCCGTAGAGACCGATCGCGGCGAGGAAGAGAGCCGTCGCGCCGCTGACCAGGAAGAGGAGGCTCATCCAGGTGTATGAGGAATTGGCCAAGCTGATGACCTCGTCGTGCGGAAGGATGTTGAAGAGGGCGACGTCCGAGTCGAGTGCGGCCACCGACTCACGCACGGGTCCGGGTAGAGAGGCGAAATCCGCCCTGGGGCGTGCGATGATCAGGAGCCCCGACTGCGGATTCTGAGCGAGAGGAAGGTAGATCGCCTCCGGGAATTCGCCTTCGACGCCTCCGGCCAACAAGTCCGGCGTCACGCCGACGACGGTCAGCCAATCCTCCTCCTCGCCTTCCTCCCCGACGTAGCGGATCCGCCGGTCGAGCGCGCCTTCCGGAAAATGACTCGTTGCAAAGGCCTCGTTGACGATCGCAACGCGCAGGGCTCCCGGCCCGTCCCGCGCATCGAAATCCCGGCCGGTGACGAGCGACGTCCGAAACAACTCGAAGAATCCGGGCGTCACTGCTATCGAACGGGTACGAGTGGCATCCGCTTCGTCGAGCACCGGGGCTCCCTCCACCTCGACGGGCACCATCGCCGAACCACCCACGCCGGGTACGGCGGTGGCCAGCACAGCGTCCGCCACCTGGGGAAGGGCGGACAGGGTCTCGCGTAACTCGTCCGTGAAGCGGACGAGGTCCTCTTCGTCGTATGTGGATTGAGGAAGCCCGATGTTCGCGGTGTAGACCTCCTCCGGCGCAAAGGCAAAGTCCGTTGCGCGGAAGTTCATCGCGCTCCTGATGAAGAGTCCGGCGAGCACCAGGAGAACGAACGAAAGGGCTATCTCGACGCCGACAAGCCTGCGCATGACTCGGCCGGCGCGAAAGCTCGAGCTGCCACGAGCGCTATCCTTGAGCAGTTCGTGCACGTTGGATCGAGAAGCCTGGATGGCCGGTAGGAGCCCCGCCATCAGAGCTGTCAGGACGGCCACGATGGCGACGAAGCCGAGCACGGGAAGATCCACTCGAAACTCGATCCAGTACGGCATCCCCGGCGGCACAGCGGCGTCAACGAAGCGCGTTCCGATCAGCGTAAGACCCACGCCTCCCACTGCGCCGATCGCGGCCAGCAACGAAATCTCGGCCAGAAGCTGGGCGATGATCCGGCGGCGCGATGCTCCGAGCGCCAATCGCACCGTGATCTCCCGCTGTCTCTCGATCGCCCGGGCAAGGAGGACGTTCGTAACATTCGCGCACGCGACGAGCAGCACGAGGAACGCAATGCCCAACATCAGACCCGCCAGGGTCGCGGATTGGCCGCTCTCGCTGAACAGATCCGTGTATCTCCGCACGTTCACGATCGACTCCGGTCCCGCGGCACCGTGAGTCTCGACATCGAGTTGTTGGGTGAGCGCGGTGAGCTCCTGGGCGGCGACCTGGGGGGAGACTCCCTCCCGGAGGCGTCCCACCGCCGAGTTGGTTTCCAGGGACCGCGTGAGGTCGACCGCGGCGCCACGAAGCGGATCGAGGTCAAGCGGCATCCACACGCCCTGGTCCCACGGAAAGCCGAAGCCATCCGGCATCACCCCGATGACCTCAGCTGGCCTGCCGTCCACCCTCACGGTGCGGCCGAGCACGCTCGGGTCGGATCCGAGTCGATCCTGCCAGACGTTATGGCTCACGAGGACCACGGCGGGTGCGCCCGGGCGTGCGTCCTGTTCGCTGAAGGGACGGCCGAGGGAGGGCTCCACGGACAGCAGCGATAGCACGGAGGGTGTGATCGACGCGCTGGAAACCGGCTCGGAACCCGAGCCTTCGATTGCGAGCGTCACCGTCGCCGTTTCCGCGGCGCCGATTTCCTCGAAAGATCGCTGCCGCGCGGACCAGGCCGCATAATCCTCCACCGTCATCGGGACCCGCTCCGACCGGGATATCCGCATGATTCGATCGCCCGCCTCGACGGGAAGGGTGGGCAGCACCGCCCCGTCGATCAGGCTGAACGTCAGCGCCGACAACCCGATCCCGAGCGAGAGGGCAAGCAGCACCGTGCCGCTGGCACCCGGCGTCTTCAGCAGCATGCGGAGGCCATACCGGAGATCGTTCCAGAGCTGATTCATCTGCATGTGGGAAGCCGGGTGTAGCCGGCAGCTATGGGTTGGTGAGGGTCAGTTATCCAGCACCGTCGTGATGGTAGCACTCTACGGGTAGAAGAGGCGTACGGTTTCGGCGCCGTACCGCCGTCCGGCCGCCACTTCACTTAAGGTCGTTTTGACTGTCGTGGAACAGTTCTGCCGGAAACCGCCTATCGGCGTAACCCAAGGCCCATCGTGTCGGGGAAATTTCAATCCCCGACACTACGACCCCGCCGGACAGTCCGCGTTCGACAGATCGACGATGCGTACGCAGAATCGTCAACGTCGTCATATCCACTGCCTGGCCGAGCCCTGACCCAGTGCGCGCAAGCCAGTGAGTATAATTTCCGCGCTGGAAACGTCCGGTAAGTGAACAGCCACTCCCAGCAACAGCGCCCGTCGGGAGCACTTTCCACTGTCCCGCCCGGGGCGTTCTGAGGACGGCGAATGCAGATCCAGGTCCGCTCTCGCCTGAACACACCTCTTCCGCCCGACTCGTCGGTAGAAATGGCCTCACAAAGCTCCTCCGTAAGGATGAAATCGGTAACGGATCAGCGCCAGCGGATTCTGTCCGCCACCGCAGACCCCGGTCAACTTCGGCTCATGCGGTCGGCTGACGACTCTGGATTTCGTTCAGCCGGGGCAGGGGAGAAGCCAGTGAGTCCTGACCCTGAGCGGCTCATGAAGGAGGTTCGTCGCGGTGACCGGAACGCCTTCAAGGAGCTCGTAGAAACACTGTGGGCACAGACACTGAGGTACGCCTGTCAGCTCACGGGCGGCGATGCAGATCATGCCCACGACATCACGCAAGTGGCTTTCACCCGTCTCTGGGAGGCGAGAGAAACGATGACGGAGGCGGCGGCCGTGCGCGTGTGGCTGCTTCGTACCGCGCGGAATCTGGCGGTGAACGAGCATCGAAGCTCGACGGCTCGCGTCCGCTGGCACCGCGGATCGGCAGACATGTCACACTCGCCACGAACCCCGCTCGAGGAAACCGAGGGGAGCGAGCTACGAGCCGACATCAATCAAGCGATCAGTCGCCTCTCGCCCCGTCGCCGGGAGAGTTTCACGCTCTGTCACCTCGAAGGCCTTACCTACCGTGAAGCCGCTGAGGTGATGGCAATCCGACAACAATCGGTCGCGAACTACCTTCAAGCAGCGGTTGCAGAACTCCGCGAGTCGCTTGCGCCATTTTACCGAGCGGGCCCTTCGAAACCGGACGAAAGGTCCAGGCAGCAATTTCCCGGTGATAGGTCGAGGTAGGTAGTGCCGGACGAAGGACTTGATTCCGTGACACTTTTCCCGAGAGCCACACGGGTTGACGAATGGACGAAGTGATTTTTCGCGCATTTCACGGCCGCACCACGCGCGCAGAAGATGAGCTCCTCCAGTCATGGCGGGAGGAGCAAAGCTGTAACGAGCGCCGCTACGCGGAGCTGCACAGGATTCTGTCGGACACCCTCACGGCTGCCTCGCCCTCCGTGGCCCAGCAGCAGCCGCCCGAAGAGCTCTTCGCGCGTTCCTCGATGATCGGCCGCCGTCCCGCGGCACCCCGGAAAAACGGAGCGAGGAGGAGGTTGGGCGCGCCGCAAGTCGGCGCTGCCCTGGCAGCTGGGATCGGGATCCTCCTGGTTGGCATCGGAATTCGGGGGTCGGGTTCCGACAACGGCCTACTTGGAACGGGCGAGGTCGTTACCGGTGCGGCTGAGACGACAACCATAGGCCTCGCCGACGGCACCGTCGTCAGGCTAGCACCCTCGAGCCGCCTGCGCGTGACCGGAGACGCCGGGACCCGAGAGGTCTGGCTCAATGGGCGTGCCTACTTCGCTGTAACGAAGCGGCAGGGCGTTCCGTTCCGTGTCCGTACGCACGCCGGTGAGGCGGTGGTGCTGGGGACTCGCTTCGATCTAGAGGCCCGAAATGACAATCTCGAGGTCCTCGTTGTCGAGGGCGCGGTGAACGTGGCGGCGGGTGGAGGGAGTCTGAACGTTGAAGCCAGTCAGTCAGCGAGCGCGACCCGTGCCCGCGCACCTGTCGTGATCGAAGTCGACGAATCCTACGTTCGCGAGGAGCTGAGCTGGGTAGGGGACTTCCTGGTCTTCAAAGATACCCCGCTTTCGCGAGTCGCCCGCGAGCTCACCGCGCATTTTGGTGTTCCGGTCGAAGTGCTGGACTCGACATTCGCACGACAGACAGTGCGCGGGATGTTCGTGGAACAAAGCCTCGACTCGGTCCTCAGCCAGATCTGCAAGGCCGTTTCCGGCCATTGTTCCATCGGGCCGACCGGCGTGACGATCAGTCCTTAGGTCCGGGCCTTCGCTTCACTTCATTGCCTACCCATTCCTGGGAGAGCCATGCGAAAGAGCGTCTATTCGAAGTCGCGAACGATCGCCTTACTCGCTTCGTTCCTCGGAGCGGCTGTGATCGGCCGACCGTTGATCGGGCAGGTCCAAACAGGCTTTGCCGCCCGGCTGGACGTGCAGAATCCCCTCGGGCTCACTGCGAAGCTGTTGGTTGACGAGGTTCCGCTCTCCGCGGCCCTGACCACTTTGGCCGAGAATTCGGGGGTGACCCTCGTCTATAGCCCCAGCCGGCTGCCGACGTACCTAGTCACCTGCGAATGCTACGCACTACCCGTTGGCGAAGCCCTCAACCGTCTGCTTCTCGACGGGCAAATGCAGTATTCGGTGCACGGCCAGAATGTGGTGGTCGAACCGCGTCAGCTTCCCATCCTTCTCAACGGTGGGCCGCCAGCTCGGCTGGCCAGCCGAGCTGGCGGCCTCAGGACCCTACCCTCGGGCCCGGCGGGCGCGCCCCTCGGATCACAGGGAAACCTGCCCACCGCGTTTTCGCAGGGCGAGCGTGTTGGAACGGTCACCGGAATGGTCACCGACTCCCGGACGGCTCAGCCATTGGCGTCGGCCCAGGTGATGATCCCCGAGCTCGGAATCGGATCGCTCACCACCCAGAACGGCCGCTACGTCCTACTGAACGTGCCCGCCGGCTCCCACACCATCGCGGTCCAGCGAATCGGCTATCGTGCTGCCACCTCGGGTGTCACCGTTGCGGACGATGCCTCCGTCAATCAGGACTTCACCCTGGAGGAAGAGGCCCTCGCCCTTGACGAGATCATCGTGACGGGAACGCCGGGTGGAACGCAGCGCCGGGCGATCGGGAATGCCGTCGGCCGGGTAAACGCCGCCGAGATCACCCAGGTTGCTCCGGTATCGTCGATGCAGGAATTGATCGGTGCCCGCGAGCCCGGCCTCAACTTCGTCCGTGGGAGCGGGAACGTCGGCACCGGTTCGACGATTCGGATCCGTGGCCTCTCCAGCCTCTCCATGAGCTCACAGCCGCTGATCTTTGTGGACGGCATCCGGGTCGACAACACCGCGGACGCTGGGCCCGACCTCCGCGACGCTCCGCAGGTCTCCACACTCGACGACCTGTCACCCAATGAGATCGAGAGCATCGAGGTAATCAAGGGTCCGGCGGCGGCAACTCTCTACGGAACAGAGGCCTCGGCCGGGGTGATCCAGATCATCACCAAGCGCGGCGAGAGTGGCGCACCGCAGTTCGATGTCGGGGTCACGTTGGGTACGAACTGGCTCGCCAACGTAAACCACTGGGTCGGTACGGCTTACGATCGTAACAATCCGGAGACGCCGGGATTGCGGCTCTACGAAAAGGAGAAGTCCGAAGGCCGCGAGTGGCTCCAATACGGACCGCTCCAAACCTACACCGGAAGCATGCGCGGAGGCTCCGACGCAATCCGCTATTTCCTGTCGGCGGAGTACCAGGACAACGAAGGGATCGTCGACTACAACTGGCAGAAGCAGGTGAACCTACGGGGCAATGTGACCGTCTTGCCCACGGACAAGCTCACGCTCGACGTGAACATGGGATACCTGGAGGGGCTAACGAGCTTCATGCAGCAGAAGAATCCATTCGGGCTCTGGGACGGTCTGATGTGGGCGAACGCCGCAGGCGTCGATACCCGCATACGAGGATTCCAGAGGGCCCGTCCGGAAATGATCGCCCAAATCGAGGCAACGCGCGATGTCTCCAGGTTTACCGGCAGCACGACTCTTACGCACCGGCCCACCGACTGGCTCACCAGCCGGTTCGTCGTGGGTATCGACCGCATGGACGAGTTCAACAGCAATCTCGTCCCGCGGTTCCCGGAAGGGGCCGACACCGAGTTCGGCTCCCTCGGCCTGGGCGATCTCCAGATCAGCAGCCCGGTGCGCCAGAACCTTACGGCTGACTGGGGCTCGAGCGCCGACTTCGACGTGACTCCGTCGATCGGCCTGACTACCTCTGTCGGCTTCCAGTTCTACGAGCGTTCAGAGCACATCACGGCAGCCCACGGGCAGATCTTCCCGGCCCCGCAAATCCGTACGATCGGCGGTGCGACGCAAAAGAGCGCGGATCAGACCTTCGTCGAGAACAAATCCGTCGGTGCGTACCTCCAGCAGGAGGTCGCCTGGAACGAACGTGTGTTCCTCACAGCGGCTTTGCGGGGTGATGACAACTCGGCATTCGGAGCCGAGTTCGACGCGGCAATCTATCCCAAGTTCTCGGCAACCTGGGTGCTTTCGGAAGAGCCCTTCTACTCCATTGGCAACATCGCCAACTCGCTGCGGCTCCGCTCCGCCTGGGGGATGGCAGGTCGCCAGCCCGATACCTTCGCGGCCGTGACCCTCTTCCGGGGGGCCGTCGGCCCGGCCGGTGCCCCGGCGATCTCGACAGACGTACTCGGGAATGCCGATCTCGGCCCCGAGGTCAGCGCGGAGCTGGAGGTTGGCTTCGACGCGGCTCTCTTCGATGATCGCGCCTCGGTCGAGTTCACGTACTACACACAGAAGGTCCGAGACGCGCTGTTGCCGCGCCCCGTCAACCCCGTGAGCGGGTTCAGCGGTTCCCAGTCCGTCAACGCCGGGCAGCTCTCGAACTGGGGCTGGGAGCTCGCTACCAACGTCCGAGTCATCGACTCCAACCGCTTCGATTGGGATCTCGGGTCGACCCTGTCGATGAATGACAACCGCGCTGACGATCTCGGCGTGCTTCTCCCAACCAACGACCTCCGCGAAGGTCGGCCTTTCCCGTTCTTCACTGAGCGACATGTCGTCGAGGTGGGATATACGACCGCTGATGGCGGCACTGGCATCTGGCCCCACGACATTCCCGACCCCGAGGCCCGCGTCGAGAACGTCACCTACGCTCTCTGCGACGGTGGCGCCGGCTTCGATGGGTACAGCACTGGGGGCGCTCCGGTACCCTGCGCCGAAGCACCTCAGCTTGCAGTGGGCAACGGCCGCGTTACCCCAAGGTACGAGGGGTCTCTCAACTCCACCTTCACCATCGGAGAGAACCTGCGCCTCTTTGCCATGGCCGAGTGGCGGGGTGAACACTGGGCTACTTCCCTCGGCCTCCTTTGCCGATACCTCTGCGGAAGTGGCCGTGAGCTGAATACCTTCCGCCCCGCGAAGTGGGCCGAGGCTCTCGTCGCCGTCGACAATGTCGCGTCGAACACGATCGGCTACGACACCCCGAACACCGCTTTCGCCACGCTCCGCGAGGTCAGCGCGAACTACACACTCCCCACAAGCCTTGTCAACCGATTCGGCGCTCAGCGTGGCTCAATCAACATCGCGACTCGAAACCCCTGGATCATCTGGCAGGCGAACAAATTCGTGTACAACGTGCCCGTAGAGCCGGAGGGCCGCGACGGCGCTGGATACGGAGCGGGTGGCGATCCGCTCGCCCAGAACCGGCTCGCACTTCCCACCCTCACTAGTTTCGTCATCACGACGCGAGTCACCTTCTAGATCGGGCATCGGCACTACAAGGAAAGGATGGCTGCCATGATATACTATGCACAATGTGCTGTCAGACGCCTGGTTGGGCTTGCCGTCGCTGGCCTGGTGGGGGGGACACTCAGCGGATGCGAAAGCATCCTCGACGTGGAGCTCCCTGGACAACTCGTCGAGGAGGATGTCTTCACACCGGAGAATGCGGAGCTCCTGGTCAACTCCGCTATCGCGGACTTCGAGTGCGCCTACTCGATGATGAGCGCGACCCTAACGACCATGGGTGAGGAGACGTGGGCTGGAACGGGAAGCACCTTTGGCGGTACGCACGGCGACTTCGACACGGACCGACCCGGCGGCGGGTACTGCGCCGACAACGACAACGTCGGCACGGCCTGGTGGCACGGCTACGAAAGGTCGCGCCTGTTTGCCGAGCGCTCGTTGCAGCGGTTGATGGAAGAGTGGACGGAGGTCGAGAACCGGCAGCGCCTGATGGCGACCGCCGCAGTCTACGCGGGGCTGACGTATGATTTCATCGGGTCGACCTTTTGTGAGTACGTCTACGAGGACGAGGGGGTAGTGCCGCCCTCTGAAGTCCTTGGCAGGGCGGAGGAACACTTCACCACAGCCCTCGAGATCATGGGCGACGGCGACTTCTCCATCGTCTCGACCTCGAGTCTGAAGCAGCTCGCGTACCTGGGTCGGGCCCGAGTGCGGAGGACGCTCGGTGACTACAGTGGCGCGGCACAGGATGCGGCGGTGGTCGAGCCCGGCTTCGTTGCCTGGGTTACGCGGGACGGCCAGGAACGTGGCCGCTGGAACGAGGTTTACTATCTCCAGCAGGGATTCGGGTACCGCACGGTTGCTGGCCCGAAGTGGTGGTGGGGGCACGAACCCGACCGCCTCGTGTCGGCCGGTATGTGGGACCTGACGATCGCGGACGACGGAAGGGGCTTCCACACAGTCGGTCTCGAGAACGGCGTTCCCGACGTGCGAGTGCCGGAGACCGCCACGGGCGATCCGATTCTCGATGGTGCCACTCCTTTTCATCGTCAGGACCGGTATGCATCGACGGCCGACTGGCAACGAATGGCGAGCTGGCAGGAGGCTCAGCTGATCCTGGCTGAAATCGAGCGAGGGCAGTCGGCGGTGGATCGAATCAACGCCATCCGCGACGTACACAGCCTTCCGCATCTGAACACCACCGATGAGGGGGCGATCTTCAGCGCGATTGTCGAGGAAAGGCGACGCGAGCTCTTCCTCGAAGGGGCGAGGCACTACATGGACGCACTACGCTACGGCCTGTTCTTCCCCCGAGGTCGCGGTGTGAATCGGGTAGGTGACCGGTACGGCTTCTCCTACTGCCTGCTGCCTCCCGAGACGATGTACGAGCTCAACGAGAACGTTCCATCCGGCTACATCGGTCCGGACCTCGCCGACCTTTCCTATGCCTGGGAGCTTCAGATCGACGAGAAGCCGGAGTGGCCCGTGCCGGCGAGCCTTCCCCGGTTCGACGTCATGGAGTTCGGCGCGGTTCCGTGGCAGATGTGGTGATCGGCTCCTGAGCTCTCGTGTTCGTCACCTATGCGGCACCGGTGAGGCGGAGGCAAGGCCATCAGCACCAGCGAGGCGGCGCATCCGTCGAAGCGTCTACCGTACTAGTTAGTCATCAAAGCCTATCCGAGCGAGGGTTGACCATGAGAGTCCGCAAATCGCACTTGGTGCTAGTTTTGTTGGTGCTGGCCACGACTCCGATGTTGGGGGAGGCGCAGCTGACTGAGGGAACAGAGATCGCGGGAGTCATCGATGCTCACTGGCACGTGGGGCCACCGACGTTCCAGTCGATCGACCGCTCGCTGGATGCGCTGGACGCGGCGCGGATCGCCGAGAGTCACGGAATGCGGGCGATCGTGCTGAAGCAGCACTATTTCGAAACCGCGTCGTGGGCATATCTGATCTCGCGGATGGTTCCTGGAATCCAGATCTTCGGCGGCATCGCGCTGAATCGTTCTGTGGGGGGACTGAATCCCGTTGCCGTAGAGAACCTCGCCACATTCCCCAACGGCGTTGGGCGAATCGTGTATATGCCGACCTTTGAATCCGAGCACTACAACCCCGGTTCGCCGGTGGCCGTGCCAATCTCAGCAGGCGAGGGAGAGCTACTCCCGGAGGTCTATGAGATCTTCGACATCATGGCCCGTTACGACCTGAGCCTGTCGACGGGGCATTCGAGCCCGGAGGAGATCCTCACGCTGATTTCGGCCGCCAAGGAGCAGGGGGTTGACCGAATCATGGTCCAGCATCCGCTGATCGGGCGGATCGACATGTCCGCAGAAATGCAGAAGGAAGCGGCTCAGAGGGGGGCGCTGCTCGAATATGTGTTGGGCGAGGCCACAGGCTCCGACGAGGAATTCGAGCATTGGTCGGAAATGATCCGTGAAGTTGGCCCGGAGAACGTGATCATCTCGTCCGACTTCGGGCAGCGAGGCCGGATGATCCCCACAGACGGCTTCCGTGTCGTGCTTCCCCGCCTGCTGGAATCCGGCTTCACGGAGGCAGAAATCGACATGATGACGAAAACGAATCCCGCTCGCTGGATCGGGCTAGAGCCCTGGTGAGCCTCGAGGCGCCGGTCGGCGGTGCGGGCGTTGAAGTCCACAAAATCCTGAGGAGAGTTCGATGCGCATGCGAATAGTGATCGTGCCGTGTGTTCTGGCACTGTGCGCCGTGGCTGCACCGGCGGTGGCGCAACCCGTGATCCGGAGCGAAGCGCCCACGGATCGGGCGGCCGATCTGTCGGCGCAGACGTTGGCATACGAGATCGACAGGATGGAAGCCGAAGGGATCTCGACCGTACGCCTGTTGGAAGGTGGCACCCACAACGTGAACATACGGCACGACGAGAACATCACACCCGAGAACTCGAGAATTCTAGTGCACCCAGATTTCGTGGACATCTGGGTGGTGCAGCGCGGTTCCGGCGTTCTCGCCACAGGAGGAGAGCTGGTAGACGGCGAGCACGTGGGAGGTGTCGAGCGGGTGATCGGGGAAGGCGATGCGATCTTCATCCCCAACGGTGTCCCTCACGGGATCAAGGAGGCGAAGTCGATCACGTGGTTGAACGTCCGATACATCTTCGAGAACGAATAGGTCACCCCGAATGGAGCATCGACGTGAACTCACCGCATAGCTCGATCCTCGGCGAGGGAGTCTCACGCTGTGTGAGGCGCGGAAGCGAAGTCAGCGAGTCGGCGCTCGGGTCGTCATGGCCAGCGGGACCTGGGGCGGGAAGCAGCCTGATGGTCGTCCTGCTTGCTCTCGTCTTTGCCTCTCCCCTGGCGCACGGGCAGTCAATCGTCCGTGCGGAGGCACCGACGGATCGGGCAGTGGACTTCCCGGCACAGGTGCTGGCGAACGAAATCACGGTGATGGAAGGCGACGGGACGACCGTCGCGCGACTGCTCGAGGGTGGGACGCACAACTTCAACATCCGGCACGATGCGGACATCACGCCGGAGAATTCCCGAATCTTGACGCACGAACGCGAGGTGGACGTGTGGGTGGTACAGCGGGGGTCGGGGATTCTGTCGACGGGCGGTCGAATGGAGAATGGCCAGCACGTCGACGGCGTGGAACGGGTGATCAGCGCCGGTGACGTGATCTTCATCCCCAATGGGGTTCCACACGGGATCAAAGAGGCCAAATCGATCACCTGGCTGAACCTTCGTTACGTCTACGAGGACGACGACTAAATGCCCAACGACGCCACAAGCTCCCTTCCACGAGGAGGAACGATGAACGACGGGATCAGGGTTACGGGTGGTCTGACCATTCTGCTCACCCTGGGAGGCGCGGGCTGCACGGCTGTCTCACCGCAGGAGGGTGAGGCGACCCTAGAAGCGGTGGACGTTCCATGGAGCGAGATCCAAGCAGTTCTCGACAGCCCCGAAGGGGGCACGGACCGACAAGTGCGCGTCGTCGATATCGGTCCGAGCAACCTGGCGGTGGGAATACTTCACCGGACGGCAACGAGTGCCGAAGGCAGTCCTGTGACGGGGATCGTTCACAGCGAAGTCACCGAGGTCTACTACATCACGTCGGGGTCAGGCACTCTCGTGACAGGTGGCGAGATCGTCAACCGGTCTCCACCGATGACCGGGCAGATCGTGGACGAGGTCGTCGGCCCCTCGTTCACGGGAGAGTCGCAGGGTGGGCAGTCACGGGTCGTTAGTGAGGGCGACGTGGTAGTCATCCCGGCGGGTGTCTTTCACGGGTGGCCGGAGGTTCCGGACCACGTGACATACCTGAGCATTCGGCCCGATCCAAACCGTGTCCTGCCCGCGGGATATGCGAATCCGGCGATCCAATAGAAGGCCGTTGATCAATCGCGCAGCTCGGCGTGGGGACGCGATCGGCTATGCCACCACCGAAACGAGGAGGTAGTGAGATGTCCCGATCGAGGATAGTCGTACGATTGGCGCTTGGGAGCGGCTTCGTCCTGGCGCTCGCCTTGAGCTCGCCACTGGCTGCGCAGTTCGTTGCCGCTGACGAGACTGCGGCAGAGGCGGAGAAAGCCTCGGCACTGTCGGTGCGGCCTACGAGCACGATGGCCAATCCGTATCGACTGATCGAGAATTGGCCGACGCTGCCTCCAGACCAAGAGTGGGGAGCCGCGATCGGCCTCCTTCCCGACGACACCGGCGGACTTTGGATGCTCTTCCGGTCCGATCCCCCCATCGTCTACGTGAACGCCGACGGTCAGATCTCCAAGCGATTCGGATCGGGGACCATCGTCCAGGCCCACGGCTTTTGTATGGACCACGACGGCAACCTGTGGGCGGGCGACAGTGGTCCATTTCGCGATAGCCCGGAGACGAGAGGGCGGGGCTTCCAGATCCACAAGTTCAGCCAGGACGGCGAGTTGTTGATGAGCCTCGGCCAGGCCGGGGTTTCGAGAGCCGATCGGGCCAACACCTTCATCGGTCCAACCGCGTGCGCCGTGGCCTCGAACGGCAACATTATCATCGCCGATGGACACTGGCCGCGGCCTTCCGATGCCCAACAGGACGGGGACCGACTGGTCGAGATCACCCCGGATGGTCAGTTCGTTCGTGAGACGGGCAGGCTTGGCGCGGGGCCTGGTGAGTTCATGGGCCCGCATGCCCTCGCATTCGACAATGAAGGCCGGCTACTCGTCGCCGACCGTTCGAACAACCGTATCCAGGTGCTCGACCGCGAACTGAACTTCGTGGATGACTGGAGGCAGTTTGGACGCCCCAGCGGCGTCACAGTCCTGGACGACGGCACCCTGATCGTCTCCGACTCAGAGTCGGGCGCCCAGATCGCCGGGCCACCACAGGCACTGGATGGCGGCGCAGACGGGCTACGCAACCCGGGCCACCAGGTCGGGATCCGGATTGGCCGCGCCGCCGATGGATCGCTTCAGTACTTCATTTCTGGCACGCGACCGGAAGGCCTCGCTGGCGACAACCTCGGGAACATCTTCGCTGGCCTCACGGGAGGGTGCGATGCGAGCCCGTCGGGCGGCTGTCTTCAGAAATGGGTGCGGGTGGTCCAGTAACCAGGCAATCGCCGGTAACGCGAAAATCGGGAAAGAGCATGCTTAGACATAGACTAGACCGCGCCGGATTTCCGCGAGCTGCCCTACTCGTGGTCCTCGGCATGGCCAGCTGCGACGCTGATGTGCCGAACCTCGAGTCCAGCCTGGAGGCGACACAGCCGGCCCCCTCCTCCGACGCTGCGACCGTGCCGCCAGCATACATCCGCGACCCGGCCTGGCCACCGGCGCTCCCCAACGGTTGGAGCTGGGGTGTCGTCACCTCGGTCGCAACGGGCCCGGACGATCACGTGTGGGTGCTGCACCGGCCCCGCACGGCTGAAGTCGACAACCCCGCCCCACCGGTCCTGGAGTTCGACGCGAATGGTGCCTTCATCCAGGCCTGGGGGGGACCAGGGGATGGGTACGATTGGCCTGACACCGAACACGGAATCTTCGTCGATCATGAGGGCAATGTGTGGGTCAACGGGATCAACCCCGAGGCCGGTGCTGACGTTTCCGACCGCTCGGACGACATGCTGCTCAAGTTCACGTCCAACGGCACACTGCTCTTCCAGCTCGGCGGCTACGACGTGAGTAGCGGAAACGCGGACACCCAGAATCCGCGGCGCGCGGCCGATGTGGCTGTGTATCCCGCGACCGGCGAGGCCTTCGTCGCCGACGGCTATGGGAACAACAGGGTCTGGGTGATTAGCGCCGAAAACGGAGAGTACAGGCGGATGTGGGGTGCATTTGGCAACGAGCCGATCGACGACCCGGAGCTGCCTGACCCAGCCGCAGAGGGGGACGGCCCCGACCATTTCGACATCGTTCACGGGCTGGCGATCTCGAATGACGGGCTTGTCTACGTCGCAGACAGGTCCTTCCGGCGAATCCAGGTTTTCACCGTCGACGGCCGCTACCAGAAGCAGGGCTTCGTGGCCCGTGACGAGGCGCCGAGACCGACGGTAAGTCGGGTAGCATTTTCGGCTGATCCGCAGCAGCGCTACCTCTTCGCCAGTGACTTCGGGGGTGGCATCGTATGGATCCTCGATCGCGAGAGCCTGCAAACGGTAGGTCGATTCGGTAGTCGGGGCACTGAGCTCGGACAGTTCGGCCACCTACACCACCTTGCCGTCGACTCGCGGAACAACGTGTACACGGCGGAAGTGGGCGCCATCGGGCGCGTTCAGAAGTTCCGCGTCGACGGGAACTGAGGTTTGGCGAGTTGAGGCGGTTCTCCGGGCAGATATCAGACGGGCGCCGGACCGATCTGGTGATATGGATTGATATGGATACCTACTTCGCCCAAGCCGGACATCTATTTCAATGCTACACCTAATTCCTTGATTCGCTTGAGATCATCCCCAGCCATTATTACCCTGCCTTTCTAGCTCTCCCCCACTGGCTCTCTCTCCCACTTGTTCCTTCCCCAGAGTGCGAATACATTTACAGGCTTTGCATCACCGGCCGACTGGCGCGCGCGAACGAGGGTAGGGGACGTGTTCGACCAACTCAGCGAAAAGCTGGACGGCGTGCTGTCGGGGTTCCGGCAGCGTGGAGTTCTCACTGAGCCCATGATCCGCGATGGGCTGCGGGAGATCCGCCGTTATCTGTTGGAGGCGGACGTCAACTACCAAGTGACGCGGGAGTTCCTGAAGCGAGTTGAGGAGAAGGCGCTGGGCGAGCGGGTATTGAAGTCGGTGTCGCCGGGGCAGCAGATAGTGAAGATCGTGCACGAAGAGCTGACGGCGACGCTGGGCGAGAAGCGGTCTGCCCTGGAGATCGCGGCGGTTCCGCCGACGGCGGTGATGATGGTCGGGCTGCAGGGATCGGGGAAGACGACAACGGCGGGCAAGCTCGCGCGTAAGATGAAACGCGAGATGCGACAGACGCGGCTGGTGGCGTGTGACGTCTATCGTCCAGCTGCGGTGGAGCAGCTGCAGACGTTGGGTGAGCAGGTCGGAGTGCCGGTATACGCCGAGCCGGGGAGTACGGACGTAGTGGGGATCGCGGAGCGTGCCCTGGAGACTGCCCGGCGCGAGCGCGACCGCGTCGTGATCTTCGACACCGCCGGTCGGTTGCAGATCGACGAAGAGATGATGGACGAGCTGAAGCGGCTCCGCGCCGCGATCCAGCCGGCGGAGATTCTCTTCGTGGCCGATGGGATGACGGGGCAGGAGGCGGTCAAGATCGCGCAGGGGTTCGACGAGGCGCTTGACGTCAGCGGGGTCGTCTTGACGAAGATGGACGGGGATGCGCGGGGCGGCGCCGCCCTTTCGATCTACGGTGTCACTGGCAGGCCGATCAAGTACCTCGGCGTCGGCGAGAAGCTGGACGGGCTCGAGGACTTCCATCCGGAACGGATGGCGGGTCGGATCCTCCAGCAGGGAGACGTGGTGGGGCTCGTGGAGAAGGCAGAGGCCGCCTTCGATCAGGAGCAGACGGCGAAGCTCGAGAAGAAGGTGATGGGCGGCGGGCGCTTCGATCTGGAGGACTTCCTCACCGCATTGAGGCAGCTCCAGAACCTGGGCCCGTTGGAGAACCTGCTGAAGCTGATGCCGGGCGTCAACAACAAAATGTTGAAGAACATCAAGGTCGACCCCCAGCGTATGAAGCACATCGAGGCGATCATCCTCTCGATGACCTCCGCCGAGCGCAAGCGGCCGGAGCTCCTCAACGGCTCTCGCCGCGTACGGATCTCCCGCGGCTCCGGTCGCCCCGTCAACGAGATCAACCGCCTGGTCTCGCAGTTCAAGGACATGCAGAAGCTGATGAAGCAGATGAAGGGGCTGCAAGGGATGATGCCGAGGATGCCGAACACGTCGGGTATGCCGATGTTCGGGGGGAGAAAGATGAATTAGCAATTTGGCAATCGGCAATCGGCTATCAATGTCCGCCTGGCCGAGATCGGGGCGGTTCATTGGAGCCGGCAACTGATAGCCCTCAGCCGATCGCTGATCGTTGATAGCTGATGGCCTTTCACCATTTTTGACTGGGAACTTATGTCGCTTCGAATTCGTCTTCGCCGGATGGGGCGGAGGAACGCACCGACGTACCGCATCGTGGTTGCGGAGAGCTCGATGCCGCGGGACGGCCGCATCGTGGAGAACATCGGGCACTACAACCCACGTACGGAGCCGCTGACGCTCGCGGTGGATCGGTCGCGGGCATTGCACTGGATCGAGCGTGGCGCGACGCCGTCGGAAACGGCAAAGGCGTTGCTCAAGAAGGCGGGTGTGTTCCGTCCTGAAGAGCCGGTCGAGGCCGCTGAATCGGCGGCGGAGATCGCCGAGGATATCGGCGTAGCCGTAGCCGTTGAGGCGTTGGAAGCTCCGGTGGAAGCTCCGGTGGAAGCTCCGGTGGAAGCTCCGGTGGCGGCCGAGGCAGAGGAGACTGTGGCTGAGGTCGTGGGGGAGCCCGGGGCGTCCGAGGAACAGGCGGAGCCGAAGGAGTAACTTGTGGAGGCCGGAACCGGGAGCGATCGGGCGGATTACCTGATCGTGGGCCGGATCCGGAGGCCGCACGGTATCCGAGGGGAGTTGCTCATCGCTGTCGATACGGATCGGCCGCAGTCCGTCTTCCGGACCGGGCGAGCGATCCAGCTAGGAGATGTCGACGGCGAGCCGAACGGCGCGAAGTACCGTATCGGCCGACTTCGACCGACGACGGGGGGCGGGATCCTGAAGCTCGACGGCGTCGAGAGTCGTGAAGGTGCCGAAGCGCTTCGCGGTCACACGCTCCTGATCGCGGCGACGGCGGCTTCGCCGGCGGCCACGGACGAAGTCCATTACCATGATCTGGTGGGACTGGCCGTTCGGACTCGGGATGGGGACCTGGGCCGGGTCACCGACATCCTCGGATTCCCCGGCGGCGAGACGCTGGTCATCCAGGTTCCCGACGGGCGGGAGATCCTGATCCCCTTCGCGAAGGAGTTCGTGACCGGCATCGATTTGAAGGCCGAGGTGGTGACGATCGATCCGCCGGAGGGGCTACTGGATCTCTAGTAGGCTGTTGAAAAACAGGCTGCGCCATCTAGTACGGATCGCAGGATGCGGATCAACATCGTCACGCTCTTTCCGACCGTCTTCGACGCACTGCGCCTGAGCATTCCGGGGCGAGCGGCAGAAGCGGGACTGGTGGAGTACCGCGTGCTCGACCTGCGGGACTTCGCAGAGCGTCGGTACCAGGCGGTCGACGACTATCCGTACGGTGGGGGTGCGGGGATGGTCCTCAAACCGGAGCCCTTCTTCGCTGCTGTCGAGTCGCTTGCGGAGCCGCCGGCCGAACGGCCGGGAGGAACGCTTCTGCTGATGTCGGCACGAGGCCGCCGCTACCGACACGAGGACGCCGTTCGACTCTCCCTGGAGAGTGAGTTGACCGTCCTCTGCGGACACTACAAGGACGTGGATCAGCGGGTGGTGGACGGGCTGGGCGTGGAGGAGATCTCCCTGGGCGACTTCGTCGTCTCGGGTGGCGAGGTCGCCGCGCTGGCGATCATCGACTCGTTCGTTCGGTTGCTCCCGGGGGCGATCTCGGACCATGAGTCCGCATCGACGGACTCGTTCTACGAGGGAATGCTGAGCCCGCCCTCGTACACGCGGCCACCGGTGTTCCGGGGGATGGAGGTACCTGCCGTGCTACGTTCGGGCGACCATGCAAGGATTGCAGCGTGGCGGCAGGAGCAAGCGGAGCGGCTGACGCGCGAGCGCCGGCCGGACATGTTGGACGACGACGAAGGCAGGCAGTAGTGCCTGCTATTCTTGCACGTAATCACACATAGACAGGCGTGATAGCCATGCACCCGTTCATTGAGACCCAGCAGGAGTATCTCCGCGACGACGTGCCGGATTTCCGGGCGGGTGATACCATCCGGGTCAGCGTGCGCGTCCGCGAGGGCGACAAGGAGAGGATCCAGGCGTTCGAGGGCGTCTGCATCGGTCGGAAGCACGGCGGGGTGAACGAGACGTTCACGGTGAGGAAGATCTCGAGCGGGGTCGGGGTCGAGCGGATCTTCCCGCTGCACTCGCCGATGGTCGCGTCGATCGATGTGGTGCGACGGGGCCGCGTGCGGCGTGCCAAGCTGTACTACCTGCGGAACCTTCGCGGGAAGGCTGCGCGGATCAAGGAGCGCCCGACGCGCTGAGTGCAGTGGCTCGCGCTCGAAAACGAGCGACCGCGAAACGTGGCGGCAGAAGAATCACGAAGCGGCTCCGGGACCGGCTGCTCTACTACGAGCGCGGGCACTGGAGCCGTGGCGTTGAGGCGGTGGCCGGGGTGGACGAAGTCGGGCGCGGCCCGCTGGCGGGCCCCGTCGTCGCCGCGGCCGTGATCCTGCCGCCCGAGTGTATGATCCGTGGCGCGGACGACTCGAAGAAGCTGACGGCCATCCAGCGTGAGGAACTGGCGGAGGTCATCGCCCAACAGGCCCTTTGCGTTCGGATCGGGGCGGCCTCCGCCATCGAGATCGATCGGATCAATATCCTGCGAGCCACCGGGCTCGCGATGCAGAGGGCCGTTGCGAAGCTCCATCCGGCCGCACAGCACATCCTGGTCGACGGCCTACCGATGGTCGAGCTCGGCCTGGAACGGCAAACGGCGATCGTGGACGGGGACGAAAACGTTCACTCCATCGCCTGCGCGAGCATCATCGCCAAGGTGTGCCGGGACCGATTGATGTGCCGCCTCGCCGTCCGCTATCCCGAATACGGCTGGGAGCACAACAAGGGGTACGCGACGGCAGACCATCGGGAGGCGATCTTGCGCTACGGTCCGACACCTCATCATCGCCGTTCTTTCCAGAACGTCGATCAGCTCGCTCTGGAGCTCGAGATCCCCTGAGGCCGTTGATGAATCGCGCAGCCCTGCGTTACGCTTCCTCGCCCCTCCCCCGGATCGAGTCCGGGGCAGGTTCTGCGACGTACAAGAGTACACCTCGGTCGCGGCTCGTCCCTCGCCTTGATCTGCACGATTTCTCTGCGGCCTTCGCCCAGGCCTGTCTATCAGCAGCCTTCTGACCATGCACGAGTCGTTTCGGAACGTGAGCCCGAGTTGGATTGCCTTCGGGTGGTTCATCGCCGTCTCCCTCACCGCCCTGATCCTGCTGGCACTCGCGGCCTTCGGGATCATCGGCGTGGAGACCCTCGGCGATTCGATCTGGGTGACCGTTGCGCTCGGCGTCTCCTTCCTCGTGACGGGCTTCTTCGTCGGCACGCGGGTTGCCGCTGCGCCGATCCTGCACGGCCTCAGCATGGCTTTGTTCTCCCTCGTGGCGTGGTTCGCCATCAACCTCTTCCTCGGTGAGCCGACGGGCGAAACGACGTGGCGATCGCTTAGTGCGCAAAGCCTGTTGGCCTTGGTGGCCCTGCAAGCTGTCGCAGCGATCGTCGGTGCCCGGCTTGGGGTTCGTTTCCTGCGCACTCCCGCCACACCTCCGTCCTGACCCCATCGGATCCGAATGCAGCAATACGCTCAACTCATCGCCGTCGAGCTCGCCCTGCAGCCCAGCCAGGTACGGGCCACCCTCGACCTCCTCGGCGATGGCAACACGATCCCCTTCGTCGCCCGGTATCGGAAGGAAGCGACGGGCGAGCTGGACGAGGTGCAGATCCGCGACATCCGGGACCGCTTCGAGTACCTGTCCGAGCTGGACGACCGGCGGGCGACGGTCCTGGCGTCCATTGAGGACCAGGGTAGGCTCACCCCGGAGCTGAAGGCGCGGATCGAGGCGGCCTCGACGAAGGCCGAGTTGGAGGACCTCTACCGGCCCTTCAAGCCGAAGCGGCGGACGCGGGCGACGATGGCGATCGAGCGGGGACTCGATACGCTCGCCGAACTGCTGTTCGCCGGGGCGACGAGCGAGGCCGAGCTTCGAAGGTTGGCCGAGGGGGCAGTCGATCCGGATCGTGGCGTCGACAGCGCCGAAGACGCTCTTGGCGGGGCGCGTGACATCGTGGCCGAGAGGATCGCCGAAGACGTCGAGACACGGGCATTCGTCCGCGATCTGACACGACGGAAGGGCTCCCTGGAGAGCAAGGCGGCGCGCGGGAAGGAAGGGGAGACGACGAAGTTCAGTGACTACTACGCCTTCTCGGAGCCGATCCGCTCGATCCCGAGCCATCGGGTACTGGCCGTACGGCGGGGCGAGGCGGACGGGGTCCTGACGGCGAGGGTCGCTGCTCCGGAGGACGAGATCCTGGGGGGACTGCATACTCGATATGTCGCACAATCCCGAGCACCCGAGCAGATGGAGCAGGTCATCGCCGACTCGTATCGGCGTTTGATCGCGCCATCGGTGGAGGTGGAGTTGCGGATGGAGCTGAAGAATCAGGCGGACGAGGAGGCGATCCAGATTTTCGGGCAGAACCTGGAAGGGCTGCTGTTGGCGCCACCGGCGGGAGGCCGAACCACCCTCGGCATCGATCCCGGATTCCGTACCGGCTGCAAGCTCGCCGTCGTCAGCCGGACGGGTGCGCTGCTCGATACGGGGATCCTCTACCTGCACCACGAGGAGCGAGCTCGCGCCGAGGTGATTCGACTCGTGCAACGACACGGCGTCGAGCTGGTCGCCGTCGGGAACGGCACTGCAAGCCGGGAGACGGACAGGCTCGTACGCGACGCGCTGAAGGAAGTCCCGACCGACCGCAGGCCGATCGCCGCATTGGTGAACGAGGCGGGCGCTTCGGTTTATTCCGCCTCGGACCTCGCGCGCGCTGAACTGCCCGACCTCGATCTCACCGTGCGCTCGGCCGTCTCGATTGCCCGCCGAATCCAAGACCCCCTGGCTGAGTTGGTGAAGATCGACCCGAAAGCCATCGGCGTCGGACAGTATCAGCACGACGTGCCGCAGCCGAAGCTGAAGCGACGGTTGGACGAGGCAGTCGAGAGCTGTGTGAACCGCGTTGGCGTAGAGGTCAACACTGCGTCGCCAGCACTGCTTTCCTATGTCGCAGGGATCGGCCCGACGGTGGCCCAGCGGATCGTGGAACACCGTGACTCCACCGGTTCCTTCCGATCGCGGCGAGAGGTGCTCGGCGTTTCGGGGGTTGGCGCGAAGACTTTCGAGCAGTCGGCAGGGTTCCTTCGGATCATCGACGGCTCGCATCCCCTCGACCGGTCGGCCGTCCACCCGGAGCGCTATCGACTCGTCGAGCGGATGGCGAACGACCGGGGCCTCGACCTTCCCGAGCTGATCGGGAACGACGCGGCGATCTCCGGGATCGAGCCGTCTCGCTACGTGGACGATGATGTTGGCCTCCCGACACTCCTCGACATCCTCGACGAGCTCCGCAAGCCTGGCCGCGACCCGCGCGAGGCCTTCGAGGCGCCCGAGTTCCGCGAGGACGTCAACGAGATCGGCGACCTCGAGGTCGGCATGTCGTTGCAGGGCACGGTGACCAACGTCGTCGCGTTCGGCGCGTTCGTCGACGTCGGCGTCCACCAGGACGGGCTCGTGCATGTCTCGCAGCTCGCTGACCGCTTCGTCAAGGACTCCAGTGACGTCGTCAGCGTGGGTGATCGGGTGACTGTACGGGTCGTTTCCGTCGACCTGGAGCGACGGCGGATCGGCCTGACGATGCGATCGGACTCGGACGACAGTGCGCGCCGCGGAGCGGGCAAGGCGGTGGGGAAGGGAAAGGGCAGCACGAAGACCTCGCCCTCGCAGACTCCCAGGATCGAGGAAGGGCTGGCCGCGAACGGGATGCGGATCCGGCGCGGGTGAGCGGGCAGGATGTGCCCTGGTTCTTGCTGAATGATCCTGGGGTGACAACTGAAGCCTCAGTATCTCCTGGAGGAACCATGCGCACGACCGTCCTATCGTTCCTCGCCATTTTCCTTCTCCTGGGCCCACCCGAGGTGCGGGCGAACGAGACGCCGCCCGGTGAACCGGAGCCGAAGGGCGACGTCCCGATTGTCTCGGACCCTGCGGTTCCTGTCCCGGGCGAGCTGCGGCTCACGAAAGTGCAGGTCGAGGAGCGGAACCCTACATCCGACCGCACAGCGGATCGCTGGCCCGAGCGGGGGAGCTTCTTGTGGGTCGTCGGTGCGATCGTCGTTGCGGGGGTCATTCTCGCGGTTCTGCTGTGAGGATCACCGGGAACGGATGAGAAGGAACAAGCGACCTCCTGCGGACAACGCTCGGTTTCTCCCCCCGTTTACATGGCCCCGTTGCCGGCCACGACAAGCGTGCGTTCTGGAGCGCTTCGACCCAGAAATTGCAGCGCAGATCCTTGAGGTCTTCTGCGGTCGATGGATCGTCCAATGAGATGCGACGGCTCCTGTTGCATCTCGAAGAACGCGAATACCGTAGTCTTTCCAGGCTCGAACTCGATCAGGATACCGACATTGCTATCCGGCCGAAGCCCCACGCAGCACGGAGCCGAACAACGCCAGCCGTCGAATGCCGTGTCACCGGCACAGCTCGGCAATGCGTTCGGGATCGATCCGGATTCCGGCGTAATTCATTGATCCCGCACTTCTCGAAGCTGCGTCGAGCGTCTGCCAGCGCCCGATCGCTGGTTATCGAGGCTCGTAAGCAATCGAACCCCGTTGCCATCCGGATCGGCAATCGTCCAGATCCGGATGGATCTCCTGTCCCCTCTGCCGCGACCGCGGCGACGTCCCGCCTGGTGACTCCCGCGTGATCAACGTGGCCGAGTGGGGTCGCGCTCAACCTGCCCCGGGCTCCGGCTCGTTGAGGCGGAGCCCGGGTTTCGCTATATTTTCGGGCTAGGGTCGGTAGCTCAGTTGGTAGAGCAGCGGACTTTTAATCCGTAGGCCGTGGGTTCGAGTCCCACCCGACCCATAAACAACTTATGAGATTTCCCAAAGCCGATTTGGGCACAACTT